>SVBN01000003.1 GCA_015058875.1 Erysipelotrichaceae bacterium
TCGCCGCCCTGATACAGTCTGATAACAGGAAGATCATTCTCATCATACATATAATGCTGATAGCAGGTGCTGTCTGCACATGTGATGGTAATACGGACTCTGCTCCTGCGTTTGAATGTCCAGGAAACCGGTTCGATGTGGAACTGCAGGTGTACAGGCTCATTCATACCTTCTTCCAGGCATCTGTCCATATCTTCTTTCATGCAGGGATGATATACAGCTCCGCTTTCATCCCATGCCTGTCTTGGCGCAGATGTCCGGTGGGAAGCGCGTATGACTCCCTGGGAAATATAGGTGGATTTCCCTTCCGCATCGACTTCTTCCAGATAGGCAATGAAGTCCGCATCTTTCTGTGAACAGGATACCCAGAGATCCACCGATGTCACACCTGTAAGTTCCGCGCCATGAATATCAAACAGCGGCTGGGATGTAAATGTCAGTCCTTTGCGGTCGACGCCGGGTGTCATATCACCATCCCACTGCAGATGCATGCGGTCGATCGTCGCACCTTCACCTTCGTCAAACACTTCGATCGATGTGTCCACCTTGTATTCTGTTTCCGCTGCTTCGGGAATATTCTGTACCAGACTGCCGTCATGAACAGAATCAACTGTTCCGGATGTTTCCGGAGACAGATACAGCTTTACCCTCCGCTCTGTTTCCAGCGGCCAGGTATCGGAGCACCTCCAGTTTTCCCCTTCTTTTGCGTTCAGTGTGTAGTACATATAGGGCGGTTTTTCATCAAAACCGTTTGCTGTACCTTTCAGGACATAGTCGAACCATTTCAGATGTTCTGCTTTGAAGTCAAAGTGTCCTTCCGGATAGGCATCGGTTCCGGTTCTGCTCTGATGGTGGTCCCAGGGCCCGGCAAGAATACTGCCGCCCCATTCCTTGACAGCATTCAGCTGTCCGAAGAAGCCCGATTCGATCTCACCGGCGAACTGATGGATTTTAATATCGCTGTTCCGGAATACTTCCAGATCTTCGTACGGCGGAAGTGTGAGATTTGTCTTTTCACCTCCGAAGTTCGGATTTTCGGAGTCTCTGCACATATTGGGCAGAACCAGATAATTCATGAAGCCGTGATTTTTGCCATACTGTCCGCTCAGATACGCTTCATAAGCCTGATCACCGTCCGGATCATCATCGACCGGAGTCACCTTTTTCAGGAAGTCTTCCTTTGACATCGGTCCCTGCGGTTTTTTATTAAACATATGACCATGGCGCTTGCTGCCGGGAAGTGCCGAAACACCGTTGACATAGTCCTGGTAATAGAAGTCAGCATTTGCGACAACCGGTGTGATCGCCTTCAGCACTTTGGAAGGTTCAGGTCTGTTCACTGCTGCAGCGAGCTGGATCAGACCGCGGTTGGATCCGCCGAACAGAGCTGCTTTCCCGCTGCACCACGGCTGTTCTCCGAGCCAGTCGAGCACTGCATTAACATCATGGCGGTCTTCGATGTCCGCAAAGCTGTCGCATGTACCGTAGGACGCTCCGCATCCCCTGCTTTCCAGAACCACACCGACATATCCGTAAGGAACACAGTACTCAATGATATCGACACCGTTATGCTTCCGCTCCGTATTCATGCGCTGTCCTCTTGACAGCAGCATGATTACAGGCAGCTTTTCATCCGGATATGATCCGTCTTCGAGAAGCGGCCGCATGATATCACATGCCAGTTTTGTTCCGTCATAGCCCGGAACATAGAGCGAACGTTTTTCCGCTTGCGGATATTTCTTTTCTGCGAATCCTTCGTAATATCCGGGCATTGTGTTTCTGTGTGTCATAGCTGGTCTCCTTTTTATGCTTCGGCAGTTTCCGATTCCACCTGCCCCTTTGCCATCATTTTATCGCCGCCGATGAAGATCATCACAGCTGCTACGAGGACGAAGACGGAAGAAACCATATATGCATTGGTGTATCCAAGTTTTTCAATGAATAATCCAACCATTGCACCGGCAACCAGTGAGAAAATATCGGTAACGAAGAAGCTTGTTGCATGTACGGAAGGTCTTTCTTCCGGTGCGCATGCCTTATAAAGATACAGCGTCTGGATCTTGCTGTAGCCTGTGCCGATCGTGCAGAGAATTTCACCGATCAGGAACATGTTGTATGTTTCCGCTTTGCCCAGAATGATCGTACCGATACCGAGAACAAGATATGTAAATACAAGAACGTATTTAGGCTTGATGAAGTCACAGAGTGCACTTGCGGCAAATCCCCATACAGAGGAGATCACTGCTGTAATTGCAAGGATCGTTGCGATATCAATGCCTCTTTCCTGGGCAAGAACATTATTGAACTGCTGGTTCAGAGTCCATGTAACGACTGCGCATCCCATCAGGAAGCAGACACCCATGTAGTTCTTGTTGACGCCGCTGAACAGACCTTTCTTGTTGCCTCTGGGCTTGATGCGCTGAAGCTTTTCATCATTCCAGTTCATGAAGTTGACAAGCAGGATCGCCGCAAGAGCGAATCCGCCGGCTGCGATTGTTGCCGTAACAATGCCGCTGGACTGATAAACGCTGACGCCGAGTGATCTGACCATACCCTTGGCAAATGCAGAGAGCGCTGTATACACGGCATAAGTGGTACCCATAGCGCGCTTGTCAAGCAAAGTTGCTTCGATTGCGGGAATAACAACACCGGCTATACTCCAGCCTAGACCGTTGATCGTTCTGAAGATAATGAACATTGTTGAGCCGGACATTCCGAGTGTTCCCAGCAGGAAGCTTGTCAGATAGCGGAATACGATGACTCCGATGACCAGAAGACGTTTTTTCTGTGTAGTCGTCATGTTTCCGGCAGGCATTCTCATCAGCAATGCTGCGATGGAATATGTGGATGCCGCCAGACCGATTGCGGCTGCGGAGATTCCGGCTGCCTTGGCACCCATGTTGATGAATGCTGTGATCATGTTGTTGCTGCAGTCGGAAAGGAAGTGGACGATCATAAATATGATCAGGTTTTTCGTGAAGATCTCACTGAGTTTCATTTTTGGCTGTGCCTGATTTGTTGCTGTCATAAGTCCTCCCTTGACTATGAGCAGAAGTGCTCTTTTCTGTTTTAAACATAATTGAATTTCAGACATATCTGAAATATAAAAACAGAGAAACACCATAACCAAAACGCAACATCCATTGTTTTATGCACTCCTATGAAATATGATTGACACAGAGGTTCCCTGTATGAACACAAAACAGTTTGATTATTTTACGGCAATTGCAGAAGCAGGAAGCTTTGCAGGAGCAGAACGTATTTCCGGTATCTCACGTTCGGTTTTATATCGTTATCTGACAGGCCTTGAAGAGCAGTTCGGAACTGAATTGTTTGATCGTGAAGGCGGTGGATTGAAACTGAACAGTGCCGGGAAGCAGTATCAGCTCGGCATCATGCGTATGAAAGACGTGATTGCCAGGATGCAGAGAGATCTTCAGATGATCGATGGTGAACGGATCCGTGAACTGCGGCTTGGAATCCCTCCGGGATTCGGAGCCAATATGCTTGCCGAACTGACACCTGCGTTATTTTCAGCATATCCGACGCTTGTCATTTCACCTCTGGAGGGAACAACAAACGATCTGTTTGATGCATTGAAGGAAGACCGGGTCAGCTGTGTTCTTTCCTTGTACGATGCACAGTTATTTCCCGGTACAAAAATTGCCCAGTGCACTGAGTCAGAACTTCTGCTTGTGCTGCCCTTCACCCATCCGCTCAGTCTGAAATATCGTCATGATACAGAGCGTATACATGACATTTCCCATGAGGATCTGCTCTCACTGGCAGACACGGATTTTGCCTACCTCAGCAGCAGTACTGCAGTTGGACAGATCATTGACCGGGTGATGCGTCACTTCGGTCTGAAGCCGAAAATCTTCTTCCGTCTGCAGAGCTCGGCAGCCCTTTACCATCTGGTCCGTACAAGTAATGTTGCCAGCTTTTTTGTCGAAGATGTGATTCCGGAAGACAACGATCTGCAGCTGTTCCGCCTCCCTGTACGCACATATGTCAAAGGCGGACTGATCTTCCGTGAAAACTATGAACCGACCGCAGAAGAAGAAACACTCTTCAGTCTTTACAGCAATCTGAGGATGCATACCCATCCGGAAACAATATCAATGAATGATCTCGCAAGAACAATGCTTGCGCACGATAAGGAAAAAAGTTATGGAAATCAGAATCTTTGAATACCTGCTTGCTGTGGAAGAAGAAAAAAATATAACGAAAGCTGCTGAACGCTGTTTCATTTCCCAGCCCGCTCTCAGCAAGCATATACGTCTCATTGAAGAAAGAATGGGTTTTCCTCTGTTTCAGAAAACCGAAAACGGGATGGTGCCGACCGAAAAAGGAAAGATTTATCTTGACGCAGGGAGGAAGCTCCTCCTGATTGAAAAAGAAACAATTAAAAACGTTGAAGAAGCTGTTTCTTCCAAAAGGGACAGATATTCAGTATTTATAGATCATACGATTTACAACTTCTTTATGCAGAATGTGTATCCGCTTCTGAAAGCTGAAAGACCCGATTCATTTATTTCTGTTTTTTCCGCTGATTCTTCTTCTGCCATGGATTACCTGAAAAAAGGGCAGTATGACATCGGTGTTTTCCCGTTCCATGGGGATCCGCCTGCCTTTCTGAATCATGTCGTGCTGAACGGCGGTGAATTCGTACTGGCTGTACCGGATACATTTCCATCAATTGATCTGAATGACGCGGCTTTCCCGGAGGCTGCGAAAAAATACCAAATGTTTGTTTCGCAGGAACTGTCCTTCTACCGTGAGATTCAGGATTCCCGGATCCAATACTATAACCTTTCCGGAATCACAACGGCCAAAGCAGGTTCCCTGAGAGGCGCTGCTGCAGGAATCAAGAACGGCGAAGGGATCGCCTTTATTCCCCGGTGGCATGCAGAACGTTACGGATGCCGGCGGCTTCCGCTGAACCCTCAGGTTTCATATTATTTCTATTATCTTTATTCCGGCAGAAGGGATCTGAATGAATCTGATCTGATCATCATCAACAAATTCCGGGATCATCTGAAATAATGCACCGAAAAAACAGTACCGAAGGTTTTCTCCGGTACTGTATGTTCAGTCTTCAAATTCAATATAGTTTCCGACACGGATCCATTTGCCTGCTTCCGGTACAAATACAGACGCATTGATTCCGGCTGACTGAAGATCCCTGTTCATATCTCCTGCCGTCTTCACAGGATCCTTTGTCTTGTGATGATGGCACATGAATGCCATCATACCCGTCTGCGTATCCTTCACGCAGTCGATCAGTTCATCATAGATCTCGGGGAAAAGATCGATCCTGGAAAGCTGACGGATAACAAGGTTCGGATTGCTGTGCATGAACCCGTACTTTGTCACTGCTGTATAGACGCCCTGAATAAATGCGATCCTGAGTCCGCCCGGTACTTCCATCAGGAAGTTTGTGTTGAAGCAGGACCCGAATGCCTGTGCTTCATTCATCAGTGTCGGTCCGGTTTCACCGGTCAAAGGACCGAATGTTTCGTATACTTCGCTTAACGGTTTGTCCCCGATCGTCTGAACATGCGTTCCGGGATACGGGGTGAATTTAAATGAACCGAAGTCATATGTCTGCTTATCCACGACCGGAATCATCTTTCTGACCTGAAGATCCAGTGCTTTGGACAAGGGAATGATGTTGTTGGGATTGATCAGAATATACGGATTGAACTTCTCCTGAACTTCCTTCAGCTGATCGATATGGTCTCCGTGAATATGGCTGATGAAAACATAGTCACACCGTTCAATGTCATCTACTGTATAACCGGATTTGAATCCTTCATACAGTCTGCTTCCAGCTCTTGGAAGCATCGGATCGATGAGAATATGCTCTCCTGAGGGCAGTACGATCTCGTGGCAGTTTTCGACAAACCATCTGTATTTCAAACCTGTGCTTTTCATCTTTTATTCTCTCCCTGCATAAAAGGCTGTGCGCGGCACAGCCTTCCTGTTTGTTTCAGCGGACCAATGCCGGTTTTTTGTTATCGAATGTCCAGCCCGGGATCAGATACTGCATGCCTACAGCATCGTTTCTTGCGCCTTTGCCATAGCACTTATCCATATACAGCCGGTGTGCTTTCAGGATCTGTTCTCTGTCTGCTTCGATGCCAAGACCCGGTTTCTTCGGCAGGTCAATGCATCCGCCGACGATCTGCAGAGGTTCTTTTGTCAGACGTTCTCTGCCTTCCTGCCAGATCCAGTGTGTATCAAGACCGTTCATCTTGCCCGGGATCGCAGCTGCACACTGAACGACCTGTGCCAGTGAAATGTCGAAATGGTTGTTGGAATGGCATCCCCACATCAGACCGAAATCATTGCAGAGCTGACCGACACGTACGGAACCTTCCATTGTCCAGAAATGAGGATCTGCCAGAGGAATATCAACTGCCTGCAGTGCGATTGTATGGCACATCTGTCTCCAGTCGGTGTTGATCATGTTTGTAGCTGTCGGCATCATCGTTGCCTTGCGGAATTCAGCCATGACTTCTCTGCCGGAGAAACCGTCTTCCGCACCGCACGGATCTTCGATATATGCCAGTACCTTCTTCAGTTCCGGTGCAACTTCCAGGGACTGCTTCAGCGACCAGCATCCGTTGGGATCCAGGTCAACTCTTGCATTCGGGAACGCTTCCTTGATCGCCTGAACAGCTTTGACTTCTTCCCACGGATCCAGGACGCCGCCCTTCAGTTTGAAGTCTTCAAAGCCGTACTTCTCATGTGTAGCTTTCGCCATGGCAACGATCGCTTCGGGTGTCAGCGCCTCTTCATGACGCAGTCTGTACCAGTCACAGCTGCTGTCTTCTTCACTTTCATATTCCAGGTCTGTCTTTTTCCTGTCTCCTACATAGAACAGATAGCTCAGGAATCTTACCTTCTCTCTCTGAATGCCTTCTCCCATCAGCGCTGCAGCCGGTACATCCAGATACTTTCCGAGGATATCCAGCAGCGGTGCTTCGATCGCTGTTACAACATGGACACCTGTTCTGAGGTCGAATGTCTGCAGACCTCTGACATCATCTTTAATGTTTGAGTTCAGCCAGGCTCTGACTTTGTTCAGTGTTGCCTTGTAGTCAACGATCCTTGTGCCGACAACAAGATGTTTTACATCTTCCAGTGCCTTTGTGATCTTTTCTCCGCCCGGAACTTCACCGACGCCTTCTGTTCCGTCAGACGCTGTCAGAAGGACAACGTTTCTTGTGAAATAAGGTGCGTGTGCACCGGAAAGATTCAGTTCCATACAGTCATGTCCGGCAACCGGATAGACTTCCATTTTTTCAATAACAGGAATAGCCATGTATTTCTCCTCTCAGTTTTTCTGTTTTCAGTATAGTTGTTTCATGCAATGATCAAATGAGCCTGCTGACGAATAAATATCTGTTTTTTTCGGCAGTCCGGATATTTTCCAACCGGTGAAAGATTTCATTTCATTTTCTTTCACACAGACAGCGATCAGGTGATCGGAGCCGGATTGAAAATACAGAGATCATTTGCGAGTCCGTATTTTTCAGAGAATGTTTCTTCTCCCTCCGCCGTGCGGATGATCTTATGAAACAGTTCTGTGCCGATCTCTTCAATCGTCGCTTCACCTGTTGCGACAGGTCCGGCATTGACATCGATGATGTCAAACCACTGATCCTTCATTTCATTTCTGGAACAGACCTTGATCACAGGCGCTGCGGCCAGTGAATACGGCGTTCCTCTGCCGGTCATGAATACTTCCAGGCCCATTCCGCTGGCAAGCTGACACGGACCGCACACCAGATCACTTGCAGGTGTTGCGGCATAGATCAGACCATGCTTTGTCGGACGTTCACCGGGGGAAAGCACTTCCACGATCGGTGATGTTCCGGACTTGGCAATACTGCCCATGGCCTTTTCAACGATATTCGCAAGACCGCCTTTTTTATTGCCGGGTGTCGGATTGGCAGAGCGGTCAACTTCTCCTTCATTCAGGTATTCGTCATACCACTTCATTTCTTCAGCCAGCCGTTTTCCGACTCCTTCATTGATGCATCTCCTGGCAAGCAGATATACGCCGTCACGTACTTCCGTTACCTCCGAGAACATGACGGTTCCGCCTCCTTTGACGATCATATCCGCCGCATAGCCGGCAGAAGGATTTGCGGAAACGCCGGAGAACGCATCGGATCCGCCGCACTGCATGCCGACCAGCAGATCGGACAGAGGAAGCGGTTCTCTTCTTCTTTCATTCAGGACTTTCAGCTTCTTCTCTGCCATTTCCATGATGGCATTGATCATTGCTTCATATCCCTTCTGTTCCTGGAGAACGATCACGTTCTCCGGTGTATTCAGTTCCGGATAGTCTTCACAGAAGCGCTCGACAGTGAACTTCTCACAGCCCAGTGCTACCAGCATGAACTGCCCTCCGAAGTTCGGATGCAGGGCAATGTTCTTCAGAATTCTCTGAGGAATGTATGCATTCTTTGCATTGATCGCAACACCGCACCCGTAGGGGTGATTGATCGCGATCACATCATCCACATGCGGATACTTCGGCAGTAATTCTCTTTTGATTTTCTGAATTGCGGTATTCAGCACGCCTGTCACACACTGCACGGTCGTATTGATCGCAAGAATATTTCTTGTGCCGCCGTAACCGCCATTGGGATTTCTGTAGCCCATCCATGTTGTTACAGGAGGTTCCGGCAGATCCGTGACGATGTTTGTCGCGAATTCCATATGATCCACATCCGGCGGTTCCGGCAGATCGAGCATAAACTCATTGATCCAGTCACCTTTGGCGATCGGTTCCTTCGCATAACCAAGCACGACACCATACCGGATCACTTCCCCGCCTTTCGGAATATCCGTCAGGGCAGTCTTATGTGCCTGGGGAATGTCCATGTTCGTAATGACACCGGGCCAGATCTCCGTACCTTTCGGTGTATCGTGAATCGCGATCGCCACATTATCTTTGTCAGTCAGTTTTACACAAAGCTGAGGCATGTCTGTGTTCCTCCCTTTGTCTTTATTCTACATTCGGTACTGTCCATTTGAAATCAGGATACTGCTCCGGGTATCTTGACATCACATCTTCGGCACGGTTGACCAGCATATCATGCCAGCTGTAATCCGTTACGAACCATGTATAGTCATTCGTATCTTCCGGCATGTTCTCATCAATATTGGTCTGGTTCAGATGGGAAGACATATTGATGTCAACAGGCCACTGTGCCATTTCGAGGCAGTCTTTTACAAAGCGGAAAGCTGTTTCCGGAGTGACATGTTCACGTACGCCCATGTCGGAACCCGGATACATCGTGCCTGTTCCCATACCGCCATGTACCGCGCACCTGTATGTCTTTCCTGTTTCTTCATCTGTATCATCGAAGAAGAAAGATGTGACACCCAGTGTGTGGCCGGGGCAGAGCTTTGTGCGGATCGTGAAGCGTCCCATCCTGATCGGCGTATTGTCATCATAGAAATTGGTCACTTCATACGGCAGGCAGGGCATCGGTAATGTACTCAGGGCTGTTTCCTGATGCATCAGTTCATCTTCTTTGGAAAGCCAGATCTCACAGTGTTCCTTACCGCCCGCAAGTTCCTGCAGAAGTCTTGCGCCCTGGGAATGGTCTCCATGGTAGTGTGTCAGGAAGATCTTCTTCACATCTCTCGGATTGAAGCCGATGCTGTACATGCGGTCAATGACAAGATACAGTGTTCTCTCATATCCGGTATCGATCAGTGCCAGCCCTTCACCTGTATCCAGCAGATAAACAGATACGTCATCCTGTCCGCCGACATTCCATACATGCGGCGCGATCCTGTAAGCAGGTTCTGTGTGTTCCCACATATTGCCTGTGAAATAATCTCTGAGTGCTCTTCCCATACGGTACTTGGGTTTTTTATATCCAAAACGTTTGTTTTCCATGATTCTTTCCTTTCTTTTCTTTCTATCTGACCAGGCACGGCTTTTTGGAGTCGTATTTCCAGTCTTTGATCAGATACTGCATCGCCATTGCGTCATCCCGATCATGAGATGTGAGGGTGTTATATAGTCTGTTCGCTTCTTCGACACGCTTCATATTCAGTGTGACGCCAAGTCCCGGCTTATCCGGTACTTCCAGGTATCCGTCCCGGATCTTCGGTGCGTCTTCCAGCAGATCCTGTCCGTCCTGCCAGATCCAGTGCGTATCCATCGGAGCCGGATCACCGGCTGCCGCAGCACCGACCTGAGCAAAGGCCGCAAGCGTGATATCGAAGTGATTGTTGGAATGGGAACCCCATGTGAGACCCCATGAATTCAGAAGCTGTGACATCCGGATCGTTCCTTCAAAACCCCAGAAATGAGGATCCGCAAGCACAATATCTACCGAACGGTGTGAAAGTGCATGATAGAACTGACGCCAGTCAGTTGCGATCATGTTCGTCGCAACAGGGATCTGTACTGCGTTTTTGAACTCCGTCATGATCTCACGGCTGGAATAGCCTGATTCCGGACCGCAAGGATCTTCAACATAGGTCAGGGTATTCTTCATATCACGGCACAGATTGATCGCTTCCTGCAGAGACCAGGCACCGTTGGGGTCGATGTTGATTCGACCACCCGGAAATGCTTTCTTCAATGCCCGGACAGTTTCCATCTCGTAGGTACCGGAGAAGACGCCGCCTTTCAGTTTGAAATTCCTGAACCCGTATTTTTCATGCAGACAGCGTGCCTGGGAAACGATCTCTTCATGCGACAGCATCTTTTCCCTGCGCATGCGGAACCATGGATCACTGCTGTCGGATTCATCCAGATAATGAAGTTCTTCTGCCTGATGCCTGTCGGAAACATAGAACAGATAACCGAGTACTTCGACTCTGTCTCTCTGTTTTCCTTCTCCGAGCAGATCACACATCCGCATGCCCAATGCCTGACCGGCCAGGTCCAGCAGCGCGCATTCGATCGCCCACTCGGACTTCACGACATATTTCAGTTTGGAAATATCCAGTGTCTGGATCCCTTCTCCATCATCGTCCGCAGCTCTTTTGGCCGCCTTATGGATCGCGTCCAAAATATTGCGGTAACGCATAACCGGCCGGTTCACGACCAGAGGGATGAAGGCTTCCAGAGATTCTTTCGTATAGTCTCCGCCATGAATCTCACCGATCCCGGTATGACCGAAACTGTCTCTGAGAATGACAAGATTTCTTGTAAACACCGGTGCATGCGCTCCGCTCAGCGTCATCAGCATACTGTCATAGCCGGCAACCGGCATCACCTCCATGGAGGTGATGACCGGCATATTCAGCTGATCTGTCATAATGTCTGCTTACTGGATATTCGGAACTGTCCACTTGAAATCAGGATACTGTTCCGGATACTTTTCCATAACATCTTCAGCTCGGTTAACGAGCATATCATGCCAGCTGTAATCCGCAACGAACCATCTCCAGTTGTTCAGGTCTTCCGGCATATTTTCATCAACATTTGTCTGATTCAGGTGCGAAGACATGTTGATGTCAACCGGCCATTCAGCCATTTCCAGGCAGTCTTTTACGAAGCGGAAAGCAATTTCCGGTGTGACTTCTTCACTCTTGCCCATAGCGGAACCGGGATACATGGTGCCTGTGCCCATACCGCCGTGCATAGCCATTCTGACAGTTTCTCCTGTTTCTTCATCCGTGTCTTCAAAGAAGAATGATGTAACGCCCAGTGTATGACCCGGGCAGAGCTTTGTACGGATCGTGAATCTGCCCATCTTGACCGGTGTATTATCATCATAGAAATTTGTGACTTCATACGGCAGTACGGAGAACGGCTTTGTGTTCATCGCTGTCTTCTGATGCATTGCTTCATCTTCACGGGATAGCCAGATCTCGCATTTTTCCCTTCCGCCGGCAAGCTCCTGCAGGAGTCTTGCGCCCTGGGTATGATCACCGTGCCAATGGCTCAGCAGAATCTTCCGGATATCCTGTGGCTTGAAGCCGAGGCTGTAAATGCGGTCAACAACCAGATATACGGACTGTTCATAACCGCTGTCAATCAGCATCAGTCCTTCGCCGGTATCCAGCAGATATACGGCAACGTCATCATTTCCGCCGACATTCCATACGTGCGGTCCCACTCTGTAGGCAGGCTCTGTATGATCCCAGGAATTGCCTGTGAAATAATCTCTGATGGAATTGCCGTAGCGGTACTTGGGCTTCTTGTAGCCGAATCTCTTTGTTTCAGTCATTTTCTTTTTCTCCTCAATTATTTTTTATACTCCGGATATGTTCCCGGCCAAAACCTTTTCACTGCTTCTGCGCGGTTAACCAGCATGTCATGCCAGCTGTAATCAGCCGCAAACCATGTATAGTCATTCAGGTCTTCCGGCAGATTGTTGTCGATATCAGCCTGATTCAGATGGCTGGGCATATTGATGTCAACCGGGCGCTCCGCCAGTTCCAGACAGTCTTTTATAAAACGATGTGCCGCTTCTTCCGTCTGATCCTGGTTCGCCAGCATATCCGGTCTCAGATATGCGATGCCAAGTCCTCCGTGCACTGCGCACTTATATGTTTTTCCTGTTTCTTCATCGGTATCCTCGAAGAAGAATGACGTGCATCCCGGTGCATGCCCCGGCGTCAGTTTTGTTTCAATTGTGAATCTTCCGAGTACAATCGGCTGATTATCATCGTAGAAGTTTGTAACCTGATACGGTGCGGTATGCATTCCGTGCCGGTCTGCCCGGCAGTACAGCTGATGCATGCGCTCATCTTCCCTGGAAAGCCACACCTCTGCATGAGAGATATGGACAAGCGAAGCCACGCCGTTGACATGATCCCCATGATAATGTGTCAGAAGAATCTTTCTGATATTTTCCGGATTGAATCCCAGCTTCCATATATTGTGCACAACCATGAATACGGATTCCGTATATCCGGTATCGATCAGGATCAATCCCTCACCGGTATCCAGCAGATAAACACAAACATCATCCTGTCCGCCGACATTCCATACATGAGGTCCGCAGCGGTACAGCGGAACACTGTGTTCACTGATCCGGTCAGTCGCCTGTCCGAAGCATACCGGCTTCGGATTTACATATCTGAATTTCTTTTCACTCATATATTCAATCTCCTGAAACGAAGCCCGGGAAGATAATCTCCCCGGGCTGATCGAAGCGAATCAATTACCCGTAGATCGGGAAGAACAGATTTGCTGAGAAGGCAATTGTTACGATTGCAATGAGAATATAAGGTACTGTAAACTTCCAGACATCCTTCAGCGAATAGTTGCCTGCGGCATAGATCAGAGCTGTTTCGGCAGCACCGGAAGGGAATCCGAGAGAGATGACGTTTCCGATTGCGATGATCAGCATGATTCCGCGGGGATCCCAGTTGCCTGCGAGGCAGACTGTGGCAGCAACTGTGTAAAGGATGTTGGCAGTAGCGGAGTTGGACATAATCGTTGTCATAACGATGGTAACAACCGTGAACAGGAACATAACGAACAGGGATGACGGATGGCCGCCGAGAACGCTCAGAATTGCATTTCCGATCAGATCGCCGGCACCGGACTTGGACATCGCAGCAGCGACGCCGAGAACACCTGCCATCAGGAAGATCATGTCAGCAGTCAGTGCTTTTGTAACTTCCGGAACTGTCAGTGCTCCCCCGTAGATCAGAATGATAATACCAGCTGCCGGAGCGATGTACATCAGACTGCCTGTCCATTTATTGAGAACGAGTACTGCCATAACTGCAGCGAATACGATGAATACCAGTTTTTCCTGTGCGGGCGGAAGTACTTTTGTTTCCTTGACTTCCTTCATTCCTTTGGCACTGACATTTCCCTCTTTCGGAAGAAGTCTCCAGGCAAACAGACACCAGAGCGTCAGAGCAATAACCGGAATTGCGGCAACCTTGAACTTATCCATCATCTTCAGGAGATAGTCAGGGTTGTTGATGATCGTTTCATAACGGGCGTTGATCGTTGCGAAGGATGTCGCACCCATACCGATAGGGATGTATCCCTTCCATGCGCAGCTGATACCAAGCATCGGCATCAGAAGGCGGCTGGCAGTTACTTCACCAGAATTTGAAAGTGTTGTCAGGAATACAACCAGAATCGAGAATGTCGCCGTTGCAGGAATGAACTGAACGAATGCGATCGTTACGAGAAAGAAGAAGAAGACAAGCGCCATACCGGTCTTGGAACCGAGGTCATCGACCATAGCGCGGATTCTCGGAACGATGCTTGTCTTTGTAATCGCAACAGACAGAGCCATCATCGGTGCAACGAGAATAATGCTGTTGTTTGTGAAACCCTGGAATGCTTCAGAAGGTGTGAGAACCTTGAAAATCGCCAGCAGTGTGCAGCAAGCCATGGTAGTCAGTCCCATCGGGAACTTCTGCCACAGGAAATTAATGATCATAAATGCCATAACGGCTAAAGTAATGTAAAGCTCCATGCAATCATCCTCCCTTTTATATTGCATTTTCTTTCAGCACTTTTCCCGGAAGACAGCCCTGATTACTGTCTGTTCAGAAGGTAAGCGCTTTCAGTAACCACACTATAAAATCGGGGAAAACGACCTGCAATTTCATGTATTTCAAAAAAAGTTATGACTTATGATGAAAATGGTTATGCTTTCAAACAATGCAAAACAGAATTTCAAAATGAAACATAACTTTCCACAAATCATCTGAAGATCCATTAAGATTTTCTTAACCAAAATCGACTTCAAATATATTTGCTTAACGCAAAGAAACAGTTTATGATCTGAGCGGAGAACAGGATTATGGACATCAAACATCTGGATTACATCATTGCTCTGGCAGATGAGCACAGTCTTTCCATTGCAGCCCGGAAACTGTCAGTCACGCAGTCAGCTGTCAGCCAGCATCTTTCCAAGCTGGAGAATGAACTTGGAGCATCTCTGTTCAACCGTACTAATTCCGAATGGACACTGACAGAGGAAGGCAGAATATATCTGGAGATGGCCAGGGAAATCGTACGGCTGGAAGAACGGGCGGCTGCGGCCATTTCCGAGCGTGCTGGATCAGGAAGCGGTACCGTCAGGATCGGTCTGACCCATGGACGCGGCCCGGATATGTTCATTCAGATCTATCCTGCGTTCCATAGAGAATTTCCTCAGGTCCGCCTGGAGCCGTTGGAGCTCAGCACTATACGCATGCAGGAGGAGATCCGAAAGGGCGGCCTGGATCTGGGAATCATGACACTGCCGGATCATCTGAAAACAGCAGACACTTACATCGATCTTTCAGAAGAGGAAATATATCTCTGTCTGCCCGATTCGTTTCCCATCCCGTCATCCATCGATACCGGAGAGCCATATCCCATATTTCCGATTGAAGTACTGAAGTATGAGCCTTTCGTATTGATTTACAGGGAATCCACGTGGAGATGGGCAATCGATCAGATCATGAATAAAGCGAAGTTCCTGCCGGATGTACTGTTTGAAACTGCATCCTGCAATACTATTCTTGCCCTGATACAGGCAGGTATATGTGCAGGATTCCTGCCGGAGTATTACGTGAAACGCAGGCCAGAGAGTATCCGGGCTTTCCGCCTGCCGGATTCTCCCCATCTGAAGGTAACCGCATGTCATCGCAGGGATTTTACCATGAACTCTGCGGAACAGCACCTGATCCGTCTTGCCGGTGAATACTTCCGGAATGCATTGAAATAATGCAGAGAGCAGAATAAAAACGCCCCGCGGCATAACACAGGGCATAATGGACACTCCGATGTCCTTTTTCATTTGCAGTTCCGTATCAGACCATGTCCAATCCATGGATCCGGGCAGGCTTCGGAAAGGCTTTATTCAGAAGCGTCATCTCTTCATCACTGAGTTCGATTTCCGCAGCTTCCCGGTTTTCCTTCACATGCTTCAATGTTCCTGCCTTCGGTACGGCAAATACATTGCTGTCATGGATGGCAAATGCCAGCATGATCTGGAATATCGTTGCATTATGAGCCTGCGCGATTTCATTCAGGACTGAATCCTTCAGCATTGCGGAACGCAGTTTTCCTGCCTGTGCCAGCGGGCAGTATGCCATCATGGGCATGTCGTGATCCTTCAGCCACGGCAGCAGTTTCACTTCTGCCCCACGGCTTCCGAGATGATACAGCACCTGATCACACTGGCAGTTTTCACCGCCCGGGACCTCAGTCAGCTCTTCCATATCTTCATCATCGAGATTGGAGACTCCCCACCGCAGGATCTTTCCCTGTTTCTGCAGTTCCTGCATGCACTGAACTGTTTCACGGAACGGTACGCCGCCGCGCCAATGCAGCAGATACAGATCCAGATAATCTGTTCCGAGACGTTCCAGGGAAGCTTCACAGCTTTCAAAAATATTTCTTCTTCCTGCATTCCACGGATAAACTTTGGATACGATAAACAGCTTTTCTCTTTCAAACGGAGCGATTGCTTCTCCGATCAGTTCCTCCGAAGCTCCGTCCCCGTACATTTCGGCAGTATCGATCAGATTCATTCCGTGTTCGATTCCCCATCTCAGGGATTCGATTTCACTTTCACGGAGTGATGGTTTTTCACCCATATACCATGTTCCCTGACCGAGCGCAGGAACTGCCGTTCCGTCTTTCAGCAATACGTTTCTCATCATGCTTACCTCCCACCATTTTCAATTGAAACACAAAAGCCGGACATATCAAGTAAAACGGCCTGCAGAAAAATCTCTTCTGTTTCAACCGTATTTGATAAAGCCCGGCAATTCTGAAATGTTTTATTTCAGCTGTTGATCCCGTATTTCTTCATATACCGCCAGAGTGTAGTCTTGGAGATGCCAAGCTCCTGTGCCACCTTTTCCCTGGAACCCTGATGTTTCTGCAGAAGCTGTGTAATCTCCACCGCTTTCTTTTCCCGGAATGTAATGACCTCTCCTTCGGTATTTCTTGCAAGTACCGGGAATGACTGATCAAGCTGTCTTCTGACAAACAGCTCATCTGCATCTCTCTTCTGGCAGAGCAAAACGATCTTCTGACACACATTCCGCACCTGCTGCACATTGCCCGGCCAGTCATATCCTTTCAGCAGTTCTTCCGCACCTTTCGTCAGATGCACGTAGCGGTCATATTCTTTCTGGCATTCGCTCATGAATCTGTGCACATACATACCGATATCCTCCCGCCTGTTTCTCAGCGGTTCAATATCAATTTTTACAATGGACATCTCATAATATAGATCACTCCGGAACAGTCCGTGTTCCACCATATCCACCAGATCACGTTCCGTTGAAGCCATTACTCTCACATTGGCGGATGTATACATGCCTCCGGTGCCGAAATACCTTCTGCCGCGGATCAGCTGGTGCAGATAATACTGTCCCGCCGGATCCAGCGTATCGACATCCTTCAGATACAGGGTTCCGTCCTGTGCCAGTTCCGCATAGGAAGGCTCAGGATCCCCTGTTTCTCCGAACAGAAGCTTCCGGATATCCGCGGGATCGGAAGATGCACATTCCACCTCAATAAAGCTGTTGTCACGAACCAGAGAGTCATTGTGTATGCACTCCGCCAGCATCTTTTTCTCCACGCCGCGCTCACCGGTAATCAGCACCGGCACCTGGAATCCGGCAATCTGCCGGGCTGTACGGCGGATATCCTTCATCTGCAGGGACATCCACTCCGTTGTCTCAAACGATCTTGCGGCGACAAATCCTCTTGCGAGCAGTTCCCTTCTCAGTTCCTGGTCCAGCTGACGGATTCTGCGTCCTTCCTGGAATGTCAGAATCGCTGTTTCAATTTCTCCGTTTACTTCAACCGGTGAAATATTGACCGCATAGCTGACGTTGTTCAGCAGAATCATGGAGGAAAAAGTTTCACGCCCTTCGTAAATCGCATCATTCAGCTGACGCAGAGATATTTCCGGAATCAGGTCCTGAATCCTTTTTCCGATGATTTCCTGCATATCCAGAGAGAGGATATTCATCATGACCCTGTTTGCCCTCAGAATCTGGTTGGTTTTTCCGACCTGCAGGATACCGTTGAAGTTGTTCTCCACCATTGCGGTGATTTCCGCGGTATCATTGCGTTTTGTGTCGGTCAGCTGGCAGATCATCTCCGCCATGTTCAGTGTTTCGGACAGACCTTCCGTTCCGCCAGAGGCAAAAAATGCCGGAAGACCGTACGCACCTGCTTTTTCACAGCTGTGTCTGCCGCCGATCACGGCATCCATGCCGTCTCTGACAGCATCCTGAAGCACCTGATCGATTTCATCCATGCTGTTGAGCAGATATCTGCGCAGACGGATATGGAACAGTTCTTCAAAATGCTCTACATCGCAGTACATATTGGAAAAGCCGATCAGAGCGATGGCAGGACTGGTTTTTTTCAGCTGTTCACATACTTCTCTGATCAGGATGCCCAGTTCCTGGGCGGTGATTCTCAGCGGCACAACCGGCACTCTGGTCATCTCCGACAGCATCTGTGCCTGCAGGCCTCTGGCGATGAACAGGTCACAGTTTTCATGTATCAGCTGTTCTGCCACCGTTTTCACATCACTTGTGGAAAGCTGCTCAATGAAGATCGGTTCAATATGCGGATATTTCCGGATTTCCGAACTGACTGTTTCCTTCGGAATTGATCCAGGCAGAAATACTGCTGTTTTTGCCATGCTTACCTCCCGCTTTTCTGATGGTTTCTGACCATCAGTGCTGTTCTGAATGTCATTGCATCGTCAAATTTTCTGAGATCAAGACCGGTATCTTTCTGAATCTTATTCAGACGGTAGATCAGTGTGTTCCGATTGATATACAGTTTTTTTGCTGTTTCGGATATATTCAGATCATTTTCCAGAAACTTCCTGATTGTAAACAGCATCTCCTCATCGTTCACAATCAAATCCAGATCAGTCTCTTCCAGATATTCCCGGCATTCTTCCTGTAACATTCTTCCGATGACTCCCGCATATCCGAGGTGTCCGCTCACCATCACCGCCTTTGCCGGGTCACAGGCACAGGCTGCTTTCATTGCCAGATCCGCCTCTCTGTACAATTCCGGCAGATCCAGAAGATTCGTGGAGACTGTACTGATGCCTGCTGATGCGGAAATGCCGTACTCACTTTCCAGCTGTTTCAGCTGCTGTGCAAAAAGCCGTTCGGGATCCTCCCGGTTATCCTCCCGGATGAGGATGACGTTTCTTTCATCGTCAAGGAATATAAAGTCCCTGTCATGCGATATCAGGAAGGTATCGCAGAAATGAAAGAATCTCGGCTGATATCCTGAAAGAGCATGAACCACAGCGACATAATGGCCAACCATATCATTAATGTTTATGCCTTTCAGTTTTTCATACAGCACACCTTCCGGGATCAGTCCGTACAGAACCTTCCGCAGCAGTTCGGTCTGTGTTTCTGCCGACTCATCTTCCTTCATCATAATTTTCAGGAATGATGCGATCAGCGATGCCTGTTCCGCCGCTGAAGATTCCGTGCTGTACACAAATACCGCATAACGGTTGGCTGAGCTGGCAGGAAGGGTCCTGAACGTGATCCCATTCTGCACAAAAAGATCCTGTTCCATGCGGAATCCGCTGATCGTTTTTCCGATCTGTGATTCATCGGAGCAGGCGACAATTTCCCCATTTCTGTCTGCAACTCCGAACACCGGACGAATTGTCATGCGAAGCTCCGATATGATTCTCTGATAAAAACGATTCATCATTTTTCTGCCCTCTGTTTCAAAATGAACTGTAGCATTTCATGTATTTCAAAGTTATCACAATTTTTCATGACGGACAATGCCGGAACAGACGGCTGTATCCGGTCTCATTCACTCTCAGCATTTCTCTGAAACCATGCTCTCAGCTTCTTTTCATTCTCCTTCAGGCAGACCGCATAATATGTGAGCTTTGCGTCCGGATCCGTGAGAGGCACAAAAATCCGGTTCGGATTGGATTCCCTGCGGAATACACGCAGCGTCAGATCCGTCGCAAATGCGGGAAGCGAAGATGAGTTCACGATTTCATTCAGGGAATCAAGACTGCTCTGCTTCAGCAGTTTTGAATCCGGCATGTTTTTACGGGTGATACGTTCCCATACACCGACCTGATCCGCTATCACAAATGTCTCGCCGTTCATGTCCGCAAAACTGACGCCGGTATCACGGAACATTGCGGCCGGATGTGCGGGAATCAGTGAAATAAAGAGCTGCTCACTGCCGCATTTTCTGCAGACCAGATTCTCATCCTGCACAGGATAAGACAGCACAGCCATGGTATACTTCCTGCTTCTGACGCCTTTCAGCAGTTTTTCTTCCTCTTCTATTTCCGAGGAAACTGCCATTCCCGGATACAGGGAAGAAAGCATTGCGGGCATTTCCATCATCGGACCCGGTGCACAGTATCCGACGGAAATTGTATGCAGGCTGCTGTCATAATTCCGTACAATCCGAATCATTTCCTCTTCCGACTGCAGGATTCTCTCCGCATGCATTGCGGCGAGCTTTCCGGTCTCATTCAGGGTAATCCGGTTTTTCGTACGTTCAAACAAAGAAACTCCCATCAGATCTTCCAGTTTCTGCATGGACCTGCTCAATGCAGGCTGGGAAATATGAAGATGTTCCGAAGCGGCGGAAAGTGTTCCATATTGATAAAAAGCTGCCAGTGCTTCCAGTAAATAGATTTCAATCATAAAGCCCTCACTATGCGTTTCAATTATAGCAGACATTCTTAACCGGCATTGTACAACATGTTTTTTACCGTTTATTCTGTAAGCGTAAGGAAAAACAAGGAGGAATACATATGGAATACTTCACATTAAACAACGGAAACAGAATGCCGATGAACGGCATCGGCGTCTTTCTGCTCAAACCCGCGGAAACAGAGACGTCCGTGCTCAGTGCACTGACCGACGGAATCCGCCTGATCGATACGGCAAACGCATACATGAATGAAAAGGCAGTAGGCAGAGCTATCGCAAAAAGCGGTGTAAAGCGGGAAGAAATCTTCCTTGTGACAAAGCTGTGGCCGACAGTTTATGAAGATGAAAATGCCGTTGATGAAACACTGGCAAGACTCGGAACGGATTATGTGGATCTGCTCTTCCTGCACCAGCCTGCAGGTAACTGGAGAGCCGGATACAGACTGATGGAAAAAGCATATAAAGAAGGAAAGGTCAGAGCACTCGGTGTTTCCAACTTCCCGGAAGAATGGCTGAAGGAACTGATTGAAACCGCGGAAGTAAAGCCGCAGATGGTTCAGGTGGAAGCGCATCCCTATTACCCGCAGACACAGCTGAAAAAACTTCTGGCAGAAACCGGCATGGGTCTGATGGCATGGTACCCGCTTGGACACGGCGACAAAAACCTGGTCAATGAGCCGGTATTCACAAAGCTTGCGGAGAAATACGGAAAGACAAATGCCCAGATCATCCTCAGATGGCATATCCAGAGCGGCAATGTCGTGATTCCGGGTTCCAAAAACCCTGCGCATATCCGCGACAATCTGAACATCTTCGACTTCGCGCTTACCGATGAGGACATGGCTGAGATCGCCGCTGTCGATAAGAATGTCAGATACTACAACGCAACCATCGAAGATGCACAGAAATACGCTCACATGAACATGGATTTCAACAGTCAGGAATAGGAGAAGAAACAGAATGGAATATACACTACTGAATACCGGTGCAAAAATGCCGATGGTCGGCTTTGGAGTCTTCCAGATTCCGGATGCGGAAGAGTGCAGAAGAGTAGTCATTGACGCCATCAAAGCAGGATACCGTTCCTTTGATACCGCAGCTTCCTATATGAATGAAGAAGCTGTCGGAGCCGCAATCCGGGAAGCAGTCAATTCCGGCCTTGTGACAAGAGAAGAACTGTTCATCACATCCAAGATGTGGGTACAGGACATGAAGAACTACGATACCGCAAAGCAGGCAATCGAAACATCCCTTTCCAAACTCGGACTGGAATATCTTGATCTCTATCTGCTGCATCAGTCCATGGGCAACTACTTCGAGGCATACCGCGCCATGGAGGACGCATATAAGGAAGGAAAGCTTAAGGCAATCGGCGTTTCCAACTTCTTCCCGCATACGCTGGTCAATTTCTGCGAGACCGTTGAAATCATTCCGGCAGTCAACCAGGTGGAACTGCATCCCTTCTTTGCCCAGCCGCAGGCTCTGGAAGTTATGAAGGAATACGGCGTTCAGCCGGAAGCGTGGGCACCGCTGGCGGAAGGAAAGCACGGCATCTTCACTCATCCCCTGCTCACTGAGATCGGCGAACGCTACGGTAAAACAGCCGCCCAGGTTGTTCTGAGATGGAATGTGCAGAGAGGCGTCGTCATTCTGCCCAAGAGCACAAAGCCGGAACGCATGGCACAGAATATGGATATCCTGGACTTCACAATGACGGATGAGGAAATGGAACAGATCAGCGCCCTTTCCCTGGATCACAGCGAAATCATCAACCACTTTGACCCCAAGCTCGTACAGTTCCTCAACAGAAGAAAGATCCATGATTGAAAGGTGAAGTATATGAACATCCTGTTTATCAACGGAAGCCCGGAAAGAAACGGCAATACCTCAAAACTGGCCGCGGAGCTTCTGCGCGGAAAAGAATATCTGACGCTTCAGCTGACCGATTACCGGATCAATGCCTACGGGCAGACACTTCCCGGAGATCAGTTTGATGAAGTGATCGCTGAAATGAAGAAAGCGGATACCGTTGTCATCGGTTCGCCGGTATACTGGCACAATATCTGCGGTTCCGTCCGCAATCTGCTGGACCGCTGTTACGGACCTGTTTCCTCCGGTGCATTCTCGGGAAAGAAACTGTTCTTCATCTTCCAGGGTGCTTCTCCGGAAGAATGGATGATGGAAGCCGGTGAATATACAATGTCCCGGTTTGCCGGTCTGTACGGCTTCGAATACTGCGGCATGGTGTATGACAGGGGAAGCGCCGCAAAACTCAGCGGAAAACTGTAAGGAGAAAATAATGCTTAACCGGATGGAACTGAATAACGGACTGATCATCCCCCAGCTCGGCTTCGGAACAATCAGCCAGAGCGGTGAACAGATCATTGACAATGTGGCCTTTGCACTCAATAACGGCTATGACCTGATCGATACCGCAAACCGTTACGGGAACGAAGTCGAAGTCGGACTCGGACTGAAGCGTTCCGGACTGAAGCGGGAAGATTATTTCCTTGAAACCAAACTTGGACCGACGCTGTATGAAAAAAACAGTGCGGTCGATGACACGCTTGTCCGTCTCGGTACGGACTATATCGATGCCATGATTCTGCATCACCCCGTAAACAACTATATCCACGGATACAGAATGCTGGAAAAGGCATATAAGGAAGGCAAGCTGAGGGCGATCGGTCTCTCCAACTTCCCGGTCGAAAAGATTCAGGAAGTCCTGGACCAGTGCGAAATCCGTCCGATGATCATGCAGGTGGAATGCCACCCGTATTATCCTGCGGAAGCGGTTAAGCCGTTCTGCGATGCAGCAGGCATCCGTCTTCAGTCCTGGTTCCCGCTCGGACACGGAAGCCGGGATATGATGGATGAGGCACTGATCACTGAACTTGCCGCAAAGTACGGAAAGACAGCTGCGCAGATCATTCTCAGATGGCATACCCAGATGGGATTCGGACTGGTTCCGGGCAGTAAATCTCATAACCATATTGCCGAGAATGCGGATATCTTTGATTTCACAATGACAGAGGAAGAAGTCAGAGCCATCACGGCGCTGAACAGACATGAACCGTTCTATCATGTTACGGAAGAATCCCTGCACAGAATGGCTGTCACAAAGTGCAATTTTGAGGAATAATCCCCTGATCCGCGCTGTGTCATTTATAATCAGAATGTAAAAGACGGATATTCCGGATCCTTCCGTGATATCCTTTCTGCAATCATATGGAGGATTTATGGAATACAGAACATTAAGCAACGGAATTCAGATGCCTCTGGAAGGCTTCGGTGTCTTCCAGGTCAGAGACAAGGAAGAATGCAGGCAGTCGGTATTATGCGCAATCCGGGCGGGCTACCGCCTGATTGACACAGCCGCAGCCTATACCAATGAGGACGCGGTCGGTGAAGCGGTACGTGAAGCGATTGCGGAAGGTCTCTGCACAAGAGAGGAACTGTTCATCACATCCAAGATGTGGGTACAGGATATGCAGAACTATGATACAGCCATGGAGGCAATTGACCGCTCCATTGAAAAACTCGGTATCGGACCGATGGATCTGTATCTTCTTCATCAGGCAATGGGAGACTATTTCAGTGCCTGGAGAGCCATGGAAGATGCCTATGAAGCCGGAAAGATCCGGGCAATCGGCGTTTCCAACTTCTATCCGAATATCCTGACAAATTTCTGCGAAACCGTCCGGATCCGTCCGATGGTCAATCAGGTGGAACTGCATCCCTACTACACGCAGGAAGGCGCACTCAAAACAATGGAATACTACAATGTTGTACCGGAAGCCTGGGCACCGCTCGGCGGCGGCCGCTACAATCCGTTTGAAGATGAAATGCTGAAGGGAATCGCCGAAGTGCATCACAAGACCGTCGGACAGGTTCTGCTGAGATGGAACGTGCAGAGAAATGTCGTCGTCATTCCCAAATCAACCCATGAAAACAGAATCATTGAAAACTTCGATATCTGGGATTTCACTCTGACAGAAGAAGAAATGAAGCAGATATCCACATTGGATATGGGTTACTCCGGATCCCGGGCAAAGCACTTCGAACCTGACTTTATCAGAATGTGTCTGGGAAACAGGATTCACTGATATGAAGACACTGTATCTGATGCGGCATGGCCAGACCATGTTCAATGTCGCGCATAAGATTCAGGGATGGTGCGATGCCCCGCTGACAGATCTCGGCATCGCTCAGGCAGAAGTTGCCGGACAGTGGTTCCGTGATCACAATGTGTCTTTTGATTATGCATATTCTTCCACATCGGAACGTGCGGCTGACACACTGGAACTGGTCACCGGCGGTGAAATGCCGTATGAACGGATCCGCGGCCTGAAGGAATGGTTCTTCGGCAAGCTGGAAGGACATGATGAATCTCTGAATCCCTCCTTCCCGTACGGAGACCAGTTCAAGCAGTACGGCGGCGAAGGCGAGCAGGAATTCCAGGACCGCTTTGTAAATACCGTGACCGCCCTGATGAATCATGCGGCGGATCATACAACAACATTGATCGTTGCGCACGGTGCAGCCTGCGGAACGTTCTTCAATAAATGGCAGGAATACACCCTGATTCCCAGAAAGCAGGGCATCGGAAACTGTGCGATCTTTAAATACTCTTATGACGGCGTGATCTTCATGTGTGAGGATGTCATCATTCACGACTTCTCATATCTGGATCCCGAATTATCCAAATCCGTATACATTACGAAGAAGAACTGAACCGGTTCTTCTTTTTTCGTGCACGCAAAAAGCGGAGATCATTTCGATTCTCCGCTCATATCCTCCGGTTTTCGGAATTCAGTCAGCCGGTTCTCCGTCAGTCATCTCAGAGATCGGAAAGATCTTCACCGTTGCTGGCAATAACCTTCTTGTACCAGAAGAAGGAATCCTTTCTGGAACGTGCCATGGAGCCCTTGCCTTCATCATCCATGTCAACGTAGATGAATCCGTATCTCTTTCTCATCTCGCCTGTTCCTGCGGAAACAACGTCGATGCAGCCCCAGGTTGTGTAGCCGATCAGATCCACGCCGTCTTTCAGCGCCTGATCCATTGCTTCGATATGCAGGCGGTAGTATTCAATGCGGAACGGGTCATGAATGGAACCGTCTTCTTCGACAGTGTCATAAGCACCGAGTCCGTTTTCCACGACCATGATCGGCAGATGATATCTGTCATAGATCATTTCCAGATAATACTGCAGACCGTCCGCATCGGTTGCCCAGCCCCAGTCACTGTACTTCAGATATTCATTTCTTGCGCCGAGGGAGAAGTTTCCGCCGACCATATCCTTAACGGTATGGGTTGTCACCAGGTTGGACATGTAGTAGGAGAATGTGTACATGTCGACGGTGCCTCTTGCCAGATCGTCGAGGTCTTCTTCCGTGATATCCAGAACTACATTATGTTCATCCCAGAGTCTCTGTGCATAGGTTCCGTATTCACCGAAGCACTGAACGTCGCCGCAGTAGAAAATGTTCTTTTCCCATGCATATCTGTTGGCAAGGATATCCTTCGGATCACATGTTGCGGGATACCATGCAATACCGCAGATCATGCAGCCGATCATGTTGGAAGGATCGATCGCATGTCCGATCTGAACAGCCTTCGCACTTGCGACAAACTGATAGTGCAGATGCTGATATGCATCCTGATATGCGGAATCCGGCGCATCTCCTCTCATACCCAGGAACTGGATTGTATTATTGATTTCATTGAATGTCAGCCAGTTGTGAACCAGTCCCTTGTATTCCGTGAAGATAGTTGTGACATAACGGACAAAGTGCGCAATTGTCTCACGGTTTGTCCAGCCGCCGCAGTGTTCTTCCAGATACAGCGGCGTATCGAAATGCCAGATGGTTACCAGCGGTTCGATGCCGTATTTCTGCATTTCCAGGAACATATCACGGTAGAACTCAACGCCTTCCTTCAGCGGCTGCTTTTCCAGTCCTGTCGGATACAGTCTGGACCAGGAAATGGACATGCGGAACTGTTTGAATCCCATCTCCGCAAACAGTGCGATGTCTTCCTTGTAATGATGATATCCGTCTACCGCATTATGATTCGGATAGTGATATTCATCCAGGACTGCATAATGTGCGCCTTCCGGAAGCTTCTGGCCTCTTGTCAGCGTACCGTGGTTTCCTTCTTTGTCAATGTAGGTAATCAGTCTCGGTGTATTGACCGTACCGCCTGTTGTCACATCGGTCATTGCAGGACCGCGGCCGCCCTCATTCCAGCCGCCTTCCCACTGATTGGCAGCTACTGCGCCGCCCCATAAAAAACCTTCGGGAAAATGAGCCATGATCATATCCTCCTTATTATTTCAAAACCATGTCTGTATCTTTATTGTAACAAACTTTATAGGGTTCATACGACAGAACCGCCGGAGTGTTCAAAAGAAAAACGGCATGATATTTTTCCCATGCCGTATGTGTGTTACAGTCCCTGTTCCTTTACAAATGCGTAGAAGTCCAGTTCCGCCTGTGCATCCTTTTCACTGATCGTTCCGACCGGATGTGCGTAGAAGATATATTCCTCTTCCCCGTCCAGGCCGAAGGCCTGATCCATCAGTTTTCCGTTGACCGCACCGATGGCACAGGAACCGAGACCGATGCTGGTGGACGCAAGATACAGGTTCTCGGTAATATGGCCTGCATCCACAAGCACTATTCTGTGGGCATGGATTCCGTATCTCCATTCCGCCCGGTATGCCACAAAGCTGTAGTAGAATACCACATTTGCCTTCGCACCCCAGATCTGTCCGTTCAGTGATTCACCGATCAGCTCATCCAGGTTTTCATGTGCTCCGAGGAATTCAATCTGATGGCTCATCGGCAGATAGTGATAAAGACCGGGTTCCAGTCCTTCCACTTTCCGGATTGCCATATAGGTTTCAAATTCATGACGGGCACCGCCGCACGGTACCGTACGCAGGGTTGCATAGGATTTTCCGCGGATTCCCTTGACGCCCTGGGTTGTCCACAGCAGATAGGACAGCTCCAGCAGACTCATATTTTCCTGTGTATAAACACGGTGGGACGCTCTGCTGTTGATGACGTGCAGGAAATCATTGTCGATCGTAAGATCCCCGTAATTCACCGGAAGATCGATTGCCTGATCCCTCATCGGTGCCTTTGTCAGGGGCGGCTGCGGTTTTTTGAGATTCTGATCGCTGACCCAGCCTTCATCTTCCCAGTTCGGGCGGACAAAGTTTCTGCCCTCAGCGATTCTGCGCTCTATTTCTTTCTGATCCATACAAACCTCCGTTTTTACCATCTTACTGTTCAGAGGACCGGTAGTAAACCGTTTCGCCCGCCGACACAGAATGGGTCAGCCAGACGTTTCCTCCGATCACGCAGTGATCCCCGATTCTGGTTGTGCCTCCCAGGATTGTCGCATTGGCATAGATGACGACATGATTTCCGATGTCCGGATGGCGTTTCCCTCCCTTGACCGGATTACCGTTTTCATCCAGTTCGAAGCTCTTCGCGCCGATGGTCACACCCTGATACAGTTTGACATAATCTCCCAGGACTGCAGTTTCACCCACGACGATACCTGTTCCATGGTCGATGCAGAAATGATGTCCGATTGTCGCACCGGGGTTGATATCAATCCCGGTTTTTTCATGCGCATATTCCGTCATGATTCTCGGAA
Organism: Erysipelotrichaceae bacterium; assembly: GCA_015058875.1. Taxonomy (GTDB): domain Bacteria; phylum Bacillota_I; class Bacilli_A; order Erysipelotrichales; family Erysipelotrichaceae; genus Bulleidia. Next base: position 28,327 of record SVBN01000003.1, read on the forward strand.
TGAACGGAACATTCAGCTTATAAAGCTCATGGGCAATCCGGTAAATAGATATCGCATAAAATCCGGGATAGCAGATAATGACTTCTCCCTTGGTCTTTGCGGCAGGATCGCCGTCATAGATTGCCTGGATGTCCGTCAACAGGAGCCGCTTGATTTCCGGCAGGCGGGTCAGAAACTGCTCGGTCAGTTCCTCGGGATCACGTTCATGATCCCGCAGCACCTGAAGACCAACGCAGATCTCTTCCTTCAGCCATCCGGCAAGCGCCTCCAGGCACTCGTCCGCAGTCATTCCCATATATGTGAAAAACTGCGGAAACATCAGAACCTGCGCCGCCTTCAGAGCGGATACGCTTCTGGTTCTGTCCGGCATGCGCTCGGCAATAATCAGCTCCGGATCATACTGCTCATCGATCAGTCTGTGGATTTCGTCGTGGGTATAAGTCATAAGATTTACTCCGCAAACATTGCTGTGGAAAGATAGCGGTCTCCGGAATCGGGCAGAAGCACCACAATATTCTTCCCGGCATTCTCCGGACGCTGTGCCAGCTGTATACCGGCAAATACTGCCGCACCTGCCGAAATACCGACCAGGATTCCTTCCTTCTTTCCGATCAGTGCACCGGTTTTCAGTGCATCTTCATTCTTTACTCTGATGATTTCATCATATACGGAAGTATCAAGCACTTCCGGTACAAATCCGGCACCGATGCCCTGAATTGCATGCGGACCGCTCTTTCCGCCGGAAAGCACAGGTGATGCGTCCGGTTCCACCGCGATTATCTTTACATCCGGATTCTTTTCCTTCAGATACCTGCCCGCACCGGTAATTGTTCCTCCGGTTCCGACGCCTGCCACAAAGATATCCGCTTTTCCTTCCGTATCATTCCAGATTTCCGGACCGGTTGTCTGATAATGCGCCTTCCAGTTTGCCGGATTGACAAACTGTCCGGCAATCCATGCACCAGGGATTTCCTTTGCAAGTTCTTCTGCCTTTGCGATCGCACCGCTCATTCCTTTTGAACCGTCGCTCAGCACCAGTTCTGCGCCATACGCCTTCATCAGTCTTCTGCGCTCTTCCGACATTGTGGAAGGCATGACAATAACAACCCGGTAGCCTCTGGATGTTCCGACTGCCGCAAGACCGATTCCGGTATTGCCGGAGGTCGGTTCAATGATCACGGAGCCTTCCTTCAGAATGCCTCTTTCTTCCGCATCATCAATCATGGCACGGGCAACTCTGTCCTTGACGGAACCGGTCGCATTGAAATATTCCAGTTTTCCGATAAGCTTTGCATTTAATCCGAATTCTTTTTCGAGATGTGTCAGTTCCATCAGCGGCGTTCCGCCGATCAGCTGATCAACCGATGTAAAAATGTTCATATAATCTTTTCCTCTTTTCCATTCAGAAACTCCGGCAGTACAGGTATCATACCGAAAAAAATCCGGCTGTTTTCACTCCCGGATTTCCGTATATTTACTTCAGACTGCCATGTTCAAAACAGTTCCGACATACGGAAAAACGGGGTAACTGTTCTGAGACAACATGCCATTTCAAATCGTTTGAATGCCATACCCTTTCCTCCGTACTGCCGAAATTTCTTACAAAATTATCCTATTCCCCGTTCTTTTGAATGTCAATCGATTTGATTGTCTGTCCGTACCGCCGGTAATACATGAACATCAGGTACAGCGCCGCTCCGATCCAGGCACTGATTTCCGCCGCAAAGATCCCGGAAGAGCCGATGAAATACGGAAAGATCAGAATGGCTGCCACTCTGATGATCAGTTCAATGATTCCGCTGATCATGGATATCACAGTATATCCGAGCCCCTGCAAAGCACTCTTGTACAGATGCAGCATATACAGCATGAACAGCGCACCGGCCATATAGCACAGATAGGAGTAGGCAATATTCAGGATTTCCGGCGCATCCGGACTGCTCTGATCGATAAACAGCGAAAGAATCTGTTTTCCGAACACCAGCATGCATGCGCTGATCGTACCCGATACAATCACGCTGAACAGAAGACCTGCTCTGATTCCTTCCGGTATTCTCTCTGTTTTTCCGGCGCCGAGATTCTGGGCAGTATAGGATATGATACCGTAACCGAAGGCAATTCCTGCGGATTCCAGTACACCGAACATCTTATTGGAAGCCGTATAGCCGGCCACAAATGCCGAGCCGTACCGGTTGACCGCATTCTGCAGCACCAGACCGCCGGCCGCAATGACAACCACCTGAAACGCCAGCGGCAGACCCAGACCGATCAGTTTCCGGAACATGTCCATGCGGATTTCCGGCCTTTCCTTCAGGCTGATCAGTCCTCTCAGTGAATATGCGCAGATCACAAATGCCAGAAACTGCGCGATCACCGTTGCGGCTGCCGCACCGGCAATTCCCCAGTGAAACACGAATACAAACAGCAGATCCAGAACAATATTTGTCAGCGATGCGGCAACCATCGCGAGAAGCGGACGCTTCGAATCGCCGAACCCTCTCAGCAGCGCAGCTGCCAGCTGATAGGCCGAAGTAATCAGAACGCCGGAGTACAGAACCGTCAGATAGGTCACCGTGCCGGAGAATATATCTTCCGGTGTATTCAGCAGCCTCAGAGCCGGACGCATCAGCACCAGCGAAGCAGCGGTAAACAGGCTCCCGATCCCCAGCATCAGCAGGATGGAATGGTACGCGGAGGAATTGATCCACGCCTGATTCTCTTCGCCATAGGCCGCCGAAGCTTCAATTGAAAAGCCCTGGGCAAAGCTCTGCACGGCACCGGTCACCATCCAGAGAATCCATTCCCCTGCGCCGAGTGCAGCGAGTGCCTTTGTTCCGACACCCCGGCCGACAATCGCGGCATCGGTAATGACATACAGCTGCTGAAAAACACTTCCCGCAATCAGGGGAAGTGCAAAACGGATCAGCAGGGAAAACGGTTTTCCCGATGTCATTGATGTATTCCGTGTGCTCATCGGGCTTCATTATATGCCATTTTCATCCATGATGTTTTTTTTGTGCAAGGGTGTTGAAAATTTCAAGATAAAACTCACGGTGATCCGAGCTGAGGATCCGGTCCAGCTCTCCTCTCAGCCCTTCATTTTCCAGACATCCGATGATCAGCGGAGAGAAGCGCTTCTGTTCCTGTGCTGCAATCTTCCGCACCGTCTCATGAATATCACCGCGGTACTCTTCAATCAGGGCATCTGCGACAGCGACGGCATCACACATCTGACGATATTGTGAATCATTGCGGATATAATCTTCCGGATATCCGCCTGCACCGCTGTACCACCTGTGGTGTCCGAGTGCGACCTCCGCAAACATCTCCGTAGATTTCCGCTTTTTCAGGTCATCATATCCGCAGGCAGAATGCAGCTGATACATCCGGAATTCACTTTCAAACATATTCCTGGAATCATTCAGTCTCTGCATATTCATTTTCATCAGACCGACATTATGATACAGACCGCATGCGGCGGCATAATCCGTCAGTGCCTGCCGTTTGCTTTCGGGATCAAGGGCCATCCGGATTTCCGGGATATCATCAAAGAATGCAGGATCCCTGTTCAGCAGTTCCCCGCAGATCGCCTTCAGCAGTTCTCCGCATGTCCGTGATTCAATATACAGTTTTCCGCTGAGTCTCTGCATCAGTCTTCTGACAACACTCCGGTAGGACTCCACACCGTCAATTTCAACATAATCCGTCAGGACAAGATTCACCAGATAACTCATAAAATCGGTGAAGCCGCCCGCAGGATAGGACATCAGAACATTCATCATTCTCTGATAGGCAAACGCCAGGAATTCCGTATATCTTTCCGTTTCCAGCAGGGAAGGCTGCGAGCTCAGAAGACGTCCGTAATAGATCGGAAGCTGGACGTTTGCATACAGCCCGGATTCATCATACTGGTCCTCCGGAATTCTCGTGATCAGCCACTCCATCCGGCTCAGCGTCGTATAAATGTCCGTAAAACCGCAGCTGTATTCCATTTCATAATACGGCCAAAGCCAGCGGACATTCGGAGTATCCATCGTTTTTTCCGGCTCAAATACGACCTGACAGGATTCCATGACCATTGCCAGTTCCGTCGGCGTCATATTTCCTCTGGACAGCACTTCTCTCGTCGCGCTCATCTGCTGGTGTGTCCGGCGCAGGAAAACATCCCAGGGAAGTGAAGGCGCAAGCTCGCGGTAATACGGATCCTGCACAATCTTCAGAATTCTGCCGCTGATCGCAACACGGCGCTTTTTGTCCTGCGTACAGAGAGCAATATTGGCAAGGCTTCGGATAATATAGCCTCTGGTCTCTTCATCCGGAATCTCTTCAAAGAATTTCAGATAAGATCCGGCTTCGGTGAATACCATTTCATTCTCAAAATAAATATCTTCCGTCCGGGAACGGTCCACGCCCTGGATTCTGCGTGACTGATAATAGAGACCCATGCCCAGCTTGTACAGCTCACGGATCACATGGTTTCTGTCTCTCCGGAAGCGGTACAGACTCAGCAGTGCGTCATGAATCTGAATGTAAATGCCGCAGTCCAGGTTGGAATTCCAGTCCATCAGTACATCGCCGAATTCTTCCAGAGCCAGAATATCTTCTTCGCTGCTGTTATGGAGCTGATCAAGATACGGGAAAAAGAAGCCGTTCAGCAGGCTCAGATTCTCTTCCTTCAGCCGCAGAATCTCCTTCTGCGCAGAGATTCTTTCCCGGTACCATTGCCCGGAATCCGTCAGGGATGATGTATAAAAATCAGCCAGCCGGGCAATCGTTTTCATATTTTCCGCATATTTTTTCTGCCAGGTGTACATATGCGCATCCTCACACGGCATGACGAAGTGTCGTCAGCAGACGGTTGATATCGACCGGTTTTGCAATGTGGCCGTCCATTCCCGCTTCTCTGGCTCTGGCAATATCTTCCGCAAAGGTATTGGCTGTCATTGCATAGATCCGGACAGTCTCTGCGTCAGCTCTGTTCATCTTCCGGATATTCCGAACAGCTTCATACCCGTCCATCACCGGCATCTGGATATCCATCAGGATCACATCAAACTTCCCTGCTTCGGATGCTTCAAACAGATCGCAGGCCTCTTTTCCGTTTTCGGCAGTTTCCACTTCCGCTCCGGCGGAAGACAGGATTTCCTCTGCGATCATCCGGTTGATCATATTATCTTCCACCAGCAGAATATGCATGCCGCCGAGGTCGGCGCTCATGCTGAGATTATTTTCCTTTTCCTGAGTCACAAACACTTCATTCAGTCCGTTAATCAGTGATTTCCGGAAGAACGGTGCCGGAATAAAGCGGACAATTCCGCTGCGCTCCGCCCGGTATTCGATCTCCTCCCAGTTGTCGGAGCTCACCAGAACAATCCGGGTTGCCGGTTCTGCTTTATGAATATAGGAAGCGATCTCGAAAACACTGCCGCTTCCGGTGTTCCCGCCGATGATTACACCGTCAAACATGTGATTGTGAAACTCTGCATCGGCCAGTTCGGACACAGCATCCGCCGAAGAAGAAACAATCTTAAACTCTGCCCCGGACTCACCGAGATATGCACGGAATCTGTCCGCACTCTCTTTATCGGCTTCGATCACAAGCAGATTCTTATTCTTCAGAACAGCTGTATCCAGTTCCTGAATTTCATAGGCCAGCGGAATCCGGATATCAACGGATGTTCCCATGCCGGGTTCGCTTTCAATCGATACGGTACCGTGCATCATCTCTGTCAGCTGACGGACGATACTCATTCCCAGTCCGGTGCCTTCCGTTTTTGATGTCCCGGAGTTTTCGGCTCTGGTAAACGGGTCGAATACCGTTTTCAGGAATTCGGGGCTCATTCCGATGCCGTTGTCTGTGCATCTGAAACAAAGCAGGCATTTTTCCCCTGCTGTTTCTTCCGAGACGGCAACCTCTACCTTTCCGCCCGCATCCGTATATTTCGCCGCATTGGAAATGATATTGACGAAGATCTGACGCAGACGCAGAGCATCCCCGCGCAGGCTTTCATATTCAATGTTCTCTGTTCTGAATATGAACTCATGGCCTTTCTGCGTCATCATCGGACGGACAATGATCAGCGTGTCATGAAGAATATCGCTCAGGGAGAAGCGTTCTTCCGAAACAGACATTCTTCCGGAAGAGATTCTCGACATATCCAGCACTTCATTGATCAGACTGAGCAGGTGAGCGCTGGCAGTTTCTATCTTTGACAGGGAATCTGCCACTCTGGCCTTTTCGTCAATATGCTTTTTTGCCAGTGCGGTCAGTCCGATAATTGCATTCATCGGTGTACGCATGTCGTGTGACATACTGCTGAGGAAGGTTTCTTTCGCTTTATTTTCGGATTCCAGTTCCCGGATCTGACGCATCAGTTCCTGGGAAGTGTCTTCTCCCGCAATCCAGAGCTGCACTCCGTCGGCCATGTCTATTTTTTCTGCAGCTTCACTGCATCGAAAACCTGCCGTCTGATAAAGTACTGCCGGGGAATTCTCCGATAGATTGACAACTGCATATTCTCTGGACATAAAGCAGGCTCCTTTCAGGTATGATTTTAATGATTTCATTATAATACGCATTTTCTTCTGCATATAAACAGCATTTGTAAGCAGAACCTCCACTTATCATGGCATAATAATTCCGGAGAATGCGGAGGATTTTATAATTATGAGAACCCTGTATCATAACGCAGTCATTTATACCGGCGCCTCTTCCCCTGCCCAGGCGATGATTGTTGAAGACGACAAGATCGTATGTGTCGGCAGTGAAAGAGAAGTATTTCAGCAGGCAGAAGAGAATGATGCCCGTATCAACCTGCAGGGACAGTTTGTATGTCCCGGATTCAACGATTCGCATATGCACCTTCTGAATTTCGGGCAGTCGCTGCGGATGGCACAGCTGTCGCAGCACACTGGCAGCCTTTCCGGAATGCTGGATTATGTCCGGACATTTCTGAAGGAACATCCTCTGCGTGAAGGTCAGTGGCTCAGGGGCAGAGGCTGGAATCAGGACTATTTCACCGATGTGCACAGAATGCCCTCACGCGATGATCTGGATTCCGTTTCCAGGGATATTCCGATCATGCTGACGAGAGCCTGCGGGCATGCCTGTGCAGTGAATTCAAAGATACTTGAAATCGCCGGCATTACTGCGGAAACTCCGCAGCCCGAAGGCGGCAGAATCGGCATCGAAAACGGACAGCCGGACGGCAGGTTCTATGACAATGCCATGGAGCTGATCAACTGCCATATTCCGATCCCCACACAGGAAGAAATCATGAACATGATTGTCGAAGCCTGCCGGGCACTGAATTCCTTCGGAATCACCAGCGTACAGACAGATGACTACCGTGTGTTCCCCGGTATTTCCTGGGAAATGATCAACGATGCATACAGGGCATTGGATGCGCAGGGAGAACTGACGGTCCGGGTATATGAACAGTGCAGTTTCAGCAGTTTTGATGAATATGTCAGATTCGTACAGTCCGGCGACGCGACCAGCCGCAGCAAATCCAATTTCCGTGTCGGTCCGCTGAAGATCGTCGCAGACGGATCGCTCGGAAGCCGTACGGCGCATCTCAGCATCCCCTATGCGGATGATCCGGAAACATGCGGCTTCAACCTGTTCTCAGATGAGGAAATGAACCGTATGATTTCCTATGCCAACAGCCACAATCTCCAGGCTGCGGTACACGCCATCGGCGATGCCTGCCTGGATCAGGTGCTGAACGCATTTGAACTTGCCCTGAAAGAACATCCGCGCGAGGATCACAGACACGGCATTGTTCACTGCCAGATTACCCGTCCGGATCAGCTGAAGAAAATCCGTGATCTGAATCTGCATGTATATGCCCAGTCCATATTCCTGGACTACGACAATCATATTGTCGAGGCACGCGTCGGAAAGAAACTGGCTTCTTCCAGCTACAGCTGGAAAACACTTCTGAACAGCGGCGTTACGGTATCCAACGGTTCCGACTGCCCGGTCGAACTGCCGGATGTAATGAAAGGAATCGAATGTGCCGTTACCAGATCCTCCATGGACGGAACCGGACCGTATCTGCTCAATGAGGCATTTACCGTAAAGGAAGCGCTGGACAGCTTTACTTCTGCCGGGGCATTCGCAAGTCATGAAGAAAAGCGGAAGGGAAAACTGCTTCCGGGTTATTATGCGGATTTTGCGGTTCTGGATCAGAATCCGTTTGAAACCGACCTTTATCATATTCATAATATTCAGGTCATTTCCGTCTATCTTGCCGGATACAAGGTCTTTGAGAGGAAAGCATGAACAGCATCACCTACCGATTCGCCTCTGAAGAAGATACTCATCTGATCATGGAATTCATCCATGCCCTTGCCGTTTATGAAAAGATGGAAGATGAAGTGGTCGGGGACGAAGACCTTCTCAGGGAATGGATCTTTGAGAAAAAGAAGGCGGAAGTATTATTCGCCTGCATTGACGGAAAAGAAGCCGGTTTTGCACTGTTTTTCCATAACTTTTCCACCTTTCTCGCAAGAGCGGGCATCTATCTCGAAGATCTCTACGTTCTGGAAGAATACCGGGGAACCGGCTGCGGAAAGGGTCTGCTGAAGAAACTGGCGGAAATTGCCGTGGAACGCGGATGCGGAAGACTGGAATGGTGCTGCCTTGACTGGAATCAGCCCTCGATTGACTTCTATCTGTCGCTCGGCGCACAGCCGATGAGCGGCTGGACAACATATCGTATGGCAGGAGATACATTAAAATCATTTGCGGAAGGAAAAATAAAGAAATCATGAAAAATCAGTCCGTGTTCAATGAAATGACATTGGAAGAGGCCTCGGAATTCACCCGTTTAAGGCCGTTTCTCCCCTATCAGCCGGATCCTGTCATTTCAAAGCGTCCCGAACACCAGACGCCGCGGCCCATTGAACCGCTGAAGGTATTCGATAATGTTTACTGGATGGGCTCGGAGAGCGTCGGTGTTCTGGTCATCGACACAGGGGATGGCTTTATGATGATCGACAGCGGCAGCAATGACGAAGAAGCCGCATGGATTGCCGGAAGCTTTTCCGCACTGGGAATGGATCCCGCTCAGATCAGAGTAATTGTTATCAGCCACGAGCATTTTGATCACTACGGCGGTGTTCCGTATTTTACGGAAAACATCTGCCCCGACGCTTTGACAGCCATCAGCAGAACCGGCTGGAATCTGCTTCAGACTGTCCCGACGGAATTCGCATTCATTGAGCCCCGCCCGCGCAGGGCGGATATTCTGATCGATGACGGACTGTGTCTGAAACTGGGCAATACCGCACTGTACTGCATATCCACACCTGGCCACAGCGCCGGATGTCTGTCCTTCATCTTCAATTCTTCCCTGCACGGCGAACCGCTGTCCGTCGGTGTTATGGGCGGATCCGCTGTCTGGCCGGATTTTCCCGAAGCGAGAATGTATGAAAGTTCCGTAGAATATTTCCGGCTTTATACTGACATCTTCCGGTGCAATGCCTTCTCTGCGGTTCATCAGCGTAAAAATGAACTGGACAGAGTCAGAGATCATTGGAGCATAGGAACCGAACACCCATGGTTATGCCGGCCGGAAGAATTTGACCGTGCTTATCTGCAGGGCTTCCGCGATAAGGTACAGCGCACCATATACAGCGGATATATGCAGCCGTATATGATGCCCGTCAGAAACGGTGAACCGCCGGAACCCGAGGGCAGTCCGCTTCCGGAAAAACAATAAGGATTTACGGCAAAAGACCGGGCAATACTCCCGGTCTTTTCTGTTACTCCTGTACTGTCTGAATATTGACGCCGTCAAGTCCGGTCACATTGATATTCCGGTTGACTTTCGCATCATAGGTATTCGCTTTCATAATGTCCGCAAAACTGACGCCTGTCGCTTCCGACATGGTATCAAACACCTGCTTCATCACTGCCGGCATGTTTGCACTGACCTGTGATGCACCGTTTCCGGAACCGCTGTCATAAATACTGATGTGATCGATCTGGCTCAGAGGCTTTGCAATCTCAGCGGCCATCTGAGGCATGATCCGGATCATCATCTCAGCCATCGCGGCACCGTTGTACATCCTGTAGGCTTCCGCCTTTTTTTCCATGGCTTCCGCTTCCGCCAGGCCCTTCAGTCTCGCGGCTTCCGCCTCGGCTCTGCCCTTTGCGGCAATACCGGCAGCTTCCGCTTCATATTTTGCCTGAATGCCTGCGGCTTCCTGTTCGGCACTGTAGCGCTGTGCCTCCGCTTCTTTCTGACGCCGGATCAGTTCTGCCTCCGCAGCCTTTTCTGCCGCATACTTGTCCGCATCAGCCTTCTTTTCGACAGCGGCGGCCAGCTCCTGCTGACGCACGGTAACTTCCTTCTGCTTCAGTTCCGCTTCACGCTCCGCCTTTGCGATCATCGCATTGACCGTAGCTGTCTGAATCACGCGCTGCTGTTCCTGGTTCTGAATTTCATACGCCGCGTCCGCATGTGCCCTTGCGGCATCCGCCTGACTTTTCAGTTCGGATTCCTTAATGCTCAGTTCGTTATTCTTTTTCGCGATCTCCGTCTGTGCGGCTACCCGTGCATCATTGGATGCCCGGTCGGCTTCCGCCTGGGCAATGGCAACATCTCTGTCCGCCTCTGCCTTGGCAATTGCGGCATCTTTTTTGATCTTTGCGGTGTTGTCCATACCGAGATCATTGATCAGGCCGTTTTCATCATTCACATTCTGGATATTGCAGGATAGTATTTCGATCCCGAGCTTCTCCATGTCTTTTGACGCCTTTGCCATTACCTGATCGGAAAAGGAATCCCGGTCGGTATTGATGGTTTTCAGATCCAGTGTACCGATAATTTCTCTCATGTTGCCCTGCAGGGAATCCTGCAGATCCATGGCGATTTCCTCACTGCTTTTATTCAGGAAGTTCCGCTCCGCCTTCAGCATTCCTTCCGGGCTGGTATCAATTCTTACCTTGGCAATCGCATCTACCTTGACATTGATGAAATCATTGGTCGGAATATACGAATCCGTTTTGATATCCACGGAAATCTGCCCCAGATGCAGATGATCCACCTTTTCCAGATACGGGATTTTCAGGCCTGCCCTGCCAATCAGTACTCTCGGCGTTTTATGCAGCCCCGAGATAATCACCGCTACATCCGGAGATGCTTTCACATACCCCGTGAGCAGTACCGCAATCATCATTGCGGCAATTACAGTAAATACAGCGATCTTTATCATTCCGTTCATAGTCTCCTCCTTCTTTGCAATGAAAAACGGATATGGCATGCCATACCCGGATTGTTCATTCATTCCTCATGTATGGCGTACCTTACATGAGTCTTGCAATTTCAGAGAGACCGGAACTGATTTCGTGGTGACGGTCCGCCCCGCACATCCTGTGCGCTGCTACTCCCTCATTGACCATATCGTAGCATGCCCGCTTCGCGCGTCAATATCCTGTGATATATTTCACATAATTTTCCGCAATTACGGCTTTCTGCGTGAAAAAATGCCCTGAAGCCCAGGACATTATTTCATCAGATTATGCATCCAGAGGAACAGCTCGCCGGTATCGTAGTCGCCGACATGCGGAACTCCCCAGGGGATCAGGTAATCGACTTTGACGCCGTTGTTTCTGAGCATCAGCGTCAGAACGGAAGATACCGCAAGCGATGTATCCCGGTCTGCTGCTCCGGCACGGATCCGGAAGTTTTCGGCTTTGACGGATCTCGGATCGGTGATGTAATACAGCGGATTGTACAGTTTGACATTCTCCGCCGGAGCTTTCGGCCAGCCGCTGACATCATGCACTGCACCGAATGATGTGAAATGACGGTTGTCAATGCGCAGTGATCCGAATGCCATATTCTCCGGAGATCCCGGTTCACCGGTCTTGTCGAATGCAGGTACCGGTTTCATTCTTGTACGGAAGCTGATAAAGCTGTCCCAGTCGATTCCGATCGGACGGTCATTGTGGAAATCAATCCACTTGTACTGCTTCAGATCCGCATCCTCCAGCACGGCCTTTTCCATCGAACGGACAACCTGCTTTTCAATCCAGTTGCGGAAGGAACCGCTGCCGTCCGGATTCATCTGCAGTGCATAACCCTGATCGTCTCTCAGATTCAGGCTGTTGATATAGGAAGGATACATTGCGGCCAGATCTCTGGAAAGATGCTTCTGTCTGAGATCCATGGTTTCCGTTACAGGCACTCTCTGCACAATTGCCCTTCTCATCTCTTCCGGAAGCTTTGAGAAATCCGGATGCCCGTTATGGAACAGGCTTGCCAGCATTTCTTCCGTGATGCCGTTTTCCTTTGCGGCTTCCTGATTGACGGAAAGACGCATGGTGTGCGCATCCGGCTGTTTCCGGAATTCCCATTCATACGCCATATCGGCATGGTCCAGATCCGTAATCGGGCAATAGCAGGATGAGGCAAATACATCATCCCGTTCATCCGCCGCACCGATCTCCCTCAGATACGGCTCATAATCCGGATGGTTGCCTGTACATCCGAGCAATGCGGACATTGCGCCGCCGGCACTGGTGCCGTTGGTTACAATCTTTTCGGTATCGCCGGGGATCACATCCCGGTTATGTCTCAGATATCTGATGGCTGCCTTCAGATCCACAAGCGCAGCCGGAACGACACCGGTATTGATGCCCCGTTCATCCTTCAATCCGATTCCGCGGGCAGTCGGAACGACTACCACATAGCCCAGGTACAGCGCAATTGCGGACGCTGTAATTCTGCCGTGGTGATCCAGACCGGGCTTCTGAAAATATCCGGGCCGGTATCCGCCGATTGTATTCGGCATGAAAATCGGGGCTGTATGAATATCAAATTTCCCGATCGTGCCTTTTTCATAGTAGTCTTCCGGAACATAGATGCTGAGTTCCTGATGATCCGGATCCACCGGATCTGCACAGTAAATGCGATGTTCAAATGCCCGGAACCGGACCTCTCTGTCATCGAACAGCAGAGATTCCATTGTAAAGGCTTCATCATTGAAACGGAGATCTGCCATAGTTACGCCTCACTTCTTTTTAACTATTATAAGGGAAAGAACAGAAATTCTCACCTTTGTATCATCACAGTTCCGCTGCCTTCCGGACAAATCCGCCGGCCTGCTTCAGAGACGCTTCCGCCTCCTGTTTTGTACAGCTGTTCAGGATCATAATAATCGCTGTCTTCATCTCATGCCCGGATGCTTCATAGACTTCTGCCGCCTGCTCTCTGCCGCATTCCGCAGCCTCGGCAATGATGCGTACAGCTCTGTCTTCAAGTTTCTGATTCGTCGGCTGCATGTCCACCATCAGATTCTTATATACTTTCCCGATTCCGGTCATGGATGCGGTCGAAAGCATATTGCAGATCATCTTGGTGCAGGTTCCCGCCTTCAGACGGGTGGAACCCGTCAGCACTTCACTGCCGGCATCCGCCTCAATGGCCGCTTCGGCATATTGTGAAATGACAGCATTTTTATTGCAGGCAACGGACACCCGGTTTGCATGCACTTCTTCCGCATATTTCAACGCGCCGATGACGTACGGCGTCCTGCCGCTTGCGGCAATCCCGATCACCGTATCATGTGCATTCAGACCGATTGCTTTCAGGTCCTGCTTTCCGCCCTCTTCGGAATCTTCCGCGCCTTCTATGCCGCGGAATACCGCTTCCTTTCCGCCGGCAATCACGCCGGCCACCTGTTCGCTGGAAAAGGTCGGCACGCATTCCGAAGCATCCAGAATTCCGAGCCTGCCGCTGGTACCGGCGCCGATATAGATCATCCTGCCGCCGGCTTTCAGCGATGCGATGCAGAGCTCCACCGCTTTGGCAATCTGAGGAAGTGCTTCATGTACGGCTTCGGCACATTTACGGTCTTCTGCATTCATGACTTCCAGAAGCTCGGGGATGCTCATGGCATCCATATTCATCGTCTGTGTATTTCTGCTTTCTGTCTGCAGTTTTCCGAGATCCATACGTTTCTCCTAAGGAAAGGGAGATGCCCAAAGCATCCCCCTGAAATCTCTGTAAATTGAACAGTTATTTCTTCTTGATATTCTTTCTGATATCGAGTGCGACAGCGACGACGATGACGATACCCTGAACGATGAAGTTGTAGTAAGGGTTGACACCGAGGAACTGCAGAACGATCTTCAGAAGTTCGAATACGAGAACACCGACCAGGACGCCCGGAACAGTACCGATACCGCCGGTTGTGGAAACGCCGCCGATGGTGCATCCTGCGATAGCTTCAAGTTCATAGCCCTGACCCATACTTGCGGCAGCACCGCCGGACTTCGCAGCCAGCAGCCATCCTGCGATTGCATACATGATGCCTGCAGTCATATAGATCATCAGTGTTGTCTTCTTTGTGTTGACGCCGGATACTTCTGCCGCAACTTCGTTGCCGCCGATTGCATACATGTATTTGCCGTGTCTTGTCTTGTTGTACAGGAACCAGAAGAACAGTCCGAATGCCGCAGCTACGAACAGCAGATACGGCAGATGGAAGCCTTTGACATTACCGATTCTTCCCGTAATCAGCTTGATATAGGTATCGCGGAATCCGCCGATCGGCTGGGCATTTGTCAGAACAAGGCAGAGACCGTAAACGATCGTCTGTGTACCCAATGTTGTGATGAACGGAGGAACCTTCAGTCTGGAAATAATCAGACCGTTCATACCGCCGATAACAGCTCCCAGAATGATCACAAAGATCAATGCAACAAACATGTTGAATTCCGGAAGATTCGGGAACAGACGGCCGGTATATTCCGCTCTCTGAACAAGAATACCGGAAAGGCATGCCGCAAGACCTACCTGACGGCCTGCGGACAGGTCGGTTCCCTTAGTGATCAGACAGCCGGAAACACCGAGTGCAATGATGAAGCGGATTGCGGTATTGCTCATCAGGTTGCCGAAGTTGCTCCAGGAGAAGAAATTCTTTGTGGTAAAACCGACGATGATCGAAACGATCACAAGCATGACCACAATCGGGTTACCTTTAAAATACTCAATTACCTTTTTCATGTTTATTAACCCCTTTACTATGCTTCAAACTGTGTTGCCAGTGCCATGATTTTTTCCTGAGTGGCATCCTTGCCGTCAATGAATCCGGTCACTCTGCCGTCGCACATGACCATGATACGGTCGGACATGCCGATCAGCTCGGCCATTTCGGATGAGATCATGATAATGCTCTTGCCCTGCTTTGCAAGGTCGGCAATGATCGTATAAATCTCATACTTGGCACCTACGTCAATACCTCTTGTCGGCTCATCCAGAATCAGCACATCCGGATTGTTGGCAAGCCATCTGCCGATCAGAACCTTCTGCTGGTTGCCGCCCGAGAGTGACTGGATCGGCGTCTTGCTGGAAGGCGTCTTGGTATTCATCGTCTTGATGTTTTCCTGAACCAGAGCTTCAATCTTCTTGTTGTTCAGAACGATACCATGCTCGACATACTGGTTCAGTGAAGCAATTGAGATGTTGTCTGCCACAGACAGAACACCCAGGATTCCTGTACCTCTGCGGTCTTCCGTTAACATCGCTATACCGTTGTCAATTGCATCCTTCGGCTGCTTAATGGTTAATTCCTTGCCTTTATACTTCACAGTTCCGCTGGTCTTGGAGCGGATTCCGAAGATTCCTTCCATCAGTTCCGTACGCTGTGCACCGACCAGTCCGGCAACGCCCAGGATTTCTCCCTTGCGGACATTGAAATTGACATGGCGGAAACTCTTCGGGTTGATCGATGTGAAGTCTTCTACTTCAAACACCACTTCTTCCGGAACATTAAATCGTTCAGGGTACAGGTTGGTCAGTTCGCGGCCGACCATCTTGGTAATAATGAAATCGGTTGTCAGACCTTTCGCTTCCCAGGTACCGATGTAATGACCGTCACGCATGATTGTGACTTCATCACTGATGCGCAGAATTTCATCCATCTTATGAGAAATATATACGATCGCAACGCCTTTCGCCTTCAGATCTTCTACGATCCGGAACAGTGCTTCTACTTCGTTCTGTGTCAGTGATGATGTCGGCTCGTCAAGAATCAGAACCCGGCAGTTTGCGGATACCGCCTTGGCAATTTCCACCGACTGCATCTGTGAAACGCTGAGTTCACCGAGCTTCATCTTCGGATCGAAATCCATACGGACTTCCTTCAGCACACGTTCTGCATCACTGTACATCTTCTCATGGTCAACAACAGGAATAAATCCGAGCGCCTTCTTCATCGGATAGCGTCCCAGATAAATATTCTCACCGATTGTTCTTGCGGGAATCGGCTGCAGTTCCTGATGAACCATGGCAATTCCCTTTTCCAGTGCCTCGCTCGGATTATGAATTTCAACTTTTTCGCCATCAATGAAGATCTCGCCTTCATCCATGGTATAAATGCCGAACATACATTTCATCAAAGTTGATTTTCCGGCACCGTTTTCACCCATCAGAGCATGAACAGTACCCGGCTTCAGCTGCAGTTTGACATGATCAAGCGCAACGACACCAGGGAATGCCTTATAGACATCTTTCATCTCCAATACATATTCAGACATAATATTGCCCCCGTTCATTTCTATATGCAGTCCGGAATACGGACCTTTCTGAAAATGGAAATAAGGGGTAAGCCTGCAGGCTTACCCCTCAGATTACATCATTAGCTTATTTTGTAACCTTTACGTAGTCAACCCAGTAGTAGTTGTCGAGTGTTTCGCCGTTCAGAGCCTTGACAGCAACATCAACTGCAGTGTGGGACTGGCCGATATGGTCGTTCAGAACTGTACCTGTCATTGTACCGTTGTTGACCATTTCCTGGCATTCCTCAAGAGCATCAACACCGAGCAGATAGATGTCTTCGCCGACTGTACGGCCGGCAGCTGTGATAGCAGCAGCAGCACCGAGTGCCATAGCATCGTTGTTGCAGAAGATAACTTCAACAGCATCGCCATACTTTGTCAGAGCGTTAGCAGCGATTTCCTGACCCTTTGTCTGATCCCAGTTACCAACCTGATCGTCGAGGCATTCAACTTCGATTCCTGCGTCTGTCAGAGCTTTGATGGAGAATTCTGTACGATACTGAGCATCGATATTTTCCGGGTCGCCTTCGATCATGACATAGGAAACCTTGCCATCGCCGTTGATATCGCCATGATCAGGCAGTTCAGCAACGATTTCACCCTGGAATGTACCGGACTGACGAGCGTCAGCGCCTACATAGCAGACTGTCGGATTGTTCAGGATTCCTTCATATGCTTCATCAAGTGTGTTTCCGTCTTTGTCATAAGCCAGCGGCTCACGGTTGATCAGAACCAGCGGAATGTCTGCAGCGACGATCTTGTCGATCAGAGCGTCTGCGGAAGAAGTCTGAACGAGGTTGAGGATGATAACATCCATGCCCTGTGTAATGAAGCCGTCAACCTGTTCTGTCTGAGTGGCCATGTCGTTCTTGCCGTCAGTCATTGTGATGTTGTACTTCACATTGTCTGTTTCCAGTGTCTTGAAGTAGTTTTCGATTTCCTGACGATACAGTGTCATGAAGTTGTCGTTGAACTGATAGATTGCAACGCCGACATTGTAAGTCTTAACGTCAGATGAAGCAGCCTCGGGTGCAGCTGTGCTGGAGCTGTCTCCGCCTGTTTCCGGTGCACCGCTGGAGCATCCTGCCAGGAGTGCAAGTGCAAGTAATGATGCAGCTAATTTTTTCATGTTACTTCTTTCCTCCAATAACATTTGTGCGTATCACGCAAAATTATTATAAACACTATTTGAAAGCGTTTACAACAAAAAAACTTTAATTTTTTATTGAGGTTTACAAAAGTAACAAAATCGATTTTGGAAACGTTTTTGACTGCCGGTCGGCAACAAAGCCCTGAAGGCAGATTTTTACAGGGTACGTGCAAATTTTCTTTTTTCTGTTTTCTTTTTTCACCGGTTTTATTTTATGCCGGTATTCCGGTCAGTGCGTAAGCAAAGGCACCGATCAGACCGCTCAGCAGGATTGCCGGAACCGGGCTGATTTTCTTCTTCTGTATCAGAACCAGAAAGATCAGCGAAATGCATACGGCAATGATATTCGTATTCGGAAGACTGATATTTTTGAGTCCTCCCCACCAGGCATTGCCGGTCAGTTTCAGACAGGAAGAAAGAATCATCGCGACAACTGCCGGACGAAGGGATTTCAATATACCTTTCACCAGATCCATTTCCCTGTACCTGTAATAAAACCAGGCCATTGCCATCACAATGAGCAGCGGTGCAGCGCAGTAGGAAAGCGTTGCGGCAAGCGTGCCGGGAATCCCGGCAATCCTTGTTCCGGTAAACGAAGCGATATTGATCCCGAGCGGTCCCGGCGTCATTTCGGATATGGAGATGATATCCGTAAACTCACTGTCGGTAAGCCAGGCATTATCCGTTACCACACGGCTGCGTATTACTTCCATGGAAGCCATTCCGCCGCCGAAGCTGAACGCGCCGATCAGGAAGAAGACACGGATCAATTGAAGGATGATATTCATGACCGTACCCCCTTCATCTGAATCCATGTATAAATACCGCCGATAATTCCGCATCCGAGAATCGCAAGAATTACGTCGACGCCGAATCCGATCACGGCAATGCAGGCTAATGCCAGCAGGATGTAATTCAGAATGCTTTTCTCTTTCAGCACATTGGAGGTCATGGAAATACTGACGGACATCAATACAGCGATCACGCCTGCCTGCATTCCCTTCAGCACCAGTGCCACGATCCGGTTGGAACGGAACTGCACATAAAACATTGATATGATCGTCAGGATGATCATCGGCGGCGTGACTGTTCCGAGCACCGTCAGCAATGCTCCGGGCACACCGGCAATCCGGTATCCGATGATAATCGAGGAATTGACGGCCATGACGCCCGGACAGGACTGGGCGATGGCAATCAGGTCCATCATCTCGTCTTCATCGATCCATTTCAGCCGTTCCACAAATGTCTTCTGCAGCATGCTTATAATGACCGCCCCGCCGCCGAACGTCGTTGCCGAAATAATGAATGTTTCTTTGAATAATGTCAGGAATGTTCCGATATCTGTCTTTCTGTTTCTGTTCATCATTGCAATCTTATTACACGGCGCTTCTTTTTTCACCTGTTTGACCCGGAGAACTTCCGAAATCGGATACAGCCGGTTGACATGCCGTATATACTGTGTATACTGTATATGTACAGGAGATGAACAGTTATGGATATCTATATCGATAACCGGAGCGGGATTCCGATTTATACACAGATTTACACACAGATCAAAGACCAGATTATCAGTGGTGCGGTTTCAGAGGATGAACCGCTTCCTTCCATCCGCAGTCTGGCAAAAGATCTGCGCATCAGCGTGATTACCACCAAACGCGCCTATGAGGAACTGGAGCGTGAAGGCTATCTGTATACGGTTGCCGGCAAGGGATGCTTTGCGGCAGGACGGAACAGCGACCTGATCCGGGAAGACAATCTCCGGAAGATCGAAGCGGATATGGAAGAGATCCGTTCTCTCGCCTCCGTCTGCTCTTTATCAAAAGAAGAAATACTTGAGATGTGGAATACCATCTGGGAGGATACCAATTTATGAATGCAATCGAACTGTCCGGTGTTTCCAAATCATATCCGGAATTTCGTCTGAGTGACATCTCCCTGACCCTTCCCGCAGGTACGATCATGGGACTGGTCGGTGAAAACGGTGCCGGCAAGTCGACACTGTTCCGCCTGATCCTGGGGATGCAGACAAAAGACAGCGGAGTCATCAGTGTTCTCGGAGAAAAAGATCTGAGACAGCATCCCATGATCAAAAACGACATCGGCGTCGTGATGGATGATGTCAATCTCCCCGCATTCCTCAGCATTTTCGAAACCGGAAAAATTCTTGCAAAAATATACAGCAACTGGGATCAGGAGCTGTTCGAGCAGATGATCCGGAAACTGAACATCCCGGAGAATACAAAATTTACCGAACTGTCCCGCGGCAATAAGATGAAGGCCGGATTTGCCTGTGCCTTTGCCCATCACCCGAAGCTGCTTCTGCTGGATGAAGCTACCAGCGGTCTCGATCCGGTTGTACGCGACGACATTCTGGATATCCTGATGGATTTCACCAGACAGGAAGATCATTCCGTTCTGATTTCTTCCCACATCGTTTCCGATCTGGAGAAAGCATGCGACTATATCGCCTTCCTGCATCAGGGAAAACTGATCATGGTGGAAGAAAAGGACACAATACGTGAAAACTTCGGCAGGATGCACTGCAATGCGCAGGAACTTTCAAATATTCCCCATGAAGCCATTGCAGGTCTCAGAAGAAATCCCTATGGTGCCGAAGTCATCGTCCGCAGAGATATGGTACCGGATTCTGTCTCCCTGCAGGCAGTGGATATCGAAGAACTGTTTGTATTTATGGTAAAAGGAGAAACCTTATGAAAGGCCTGTTCTATAAAGATATGATCATGCTGGTGAGAGCATACCGGATGTATCTGTTAATGTCGATCTTCTTCATTATTCTCGGATGCGTCCGTCCGGACAATTCCTTCTGGGCAGTCTACGGAATCTTCTTTATGAGCACGCTTGTATCCACGCTGATCTCGTTCGATGATCAGACAAAGTGGAATTCCTACTGCGACATTCTTCCGCTGAAAAGAGCGGATGCGGTCACGGAACGATATCTGTTCTCGATTGCACTGAACTGTGTTCTGATCGTTCTGTTTGTGATTCTCGGCTTTGCATTGCGTCAGCTGGACTCATCCACTGTGCTGATCTCAGCCGCAGGAATGTTTGTATTTGCGGCGCTTTCCGCCGCCATATCCATGCCGATCTACTTTAAATTCGGTGCCCAGAAGGGCCAGCTGGTCCGGATGATTGTCATTGTCGCCATGGTCTTCTGCGGAATGATGATCATCAATTTTGCCAATCCGGTGATGGAAGCTCTGGCTTCCCGCAGCGCGCTGCTCCTTCCTGCCTGCGCAGCTGCTGTCATGGCCATTTATCTGCTGTCATGGAAGCTGTCCGTCCGGATCTGCGAAAACAGGGAAGTGCTGTAAAAAAGAAAATATCCGGAAACCCGGATACTCTCAGTGATTCTCTCAAAGGTGCCGTGTGCACCTTTTATTTATGCGACTTTGGCACAGAGGAATTCCGTGATATCCTCCGGGGTTCCCGGCGCAATATTTGTTGCGGCGCTTTCGAAGCTCTTTCCTGTCTCTTCTTTGTTGTAGAGATAACCGACGGAATAGTTGGAGTATCCCCAGAATACCGGGCACTTCACAGGCATTGCCGCTTTGATCTGCAGGCCGAAGCAGCTGAACAGCTCCGCCGGCATGGTACAGATTTCAATATCTCCCATGCGGATAATGACGCCGTTCAGATCCAGAACAAACGTTCCGCCGTCCGGTTCCATCAATGCATGTTCCAGTGCGGAATTGAATACACGCTTAAGATCCGCCGTCTTCGCATTTTCGATCTGTGTGCGGATGTTTTCAATCTGGGCATGACGCTCTTCGGGAGTTGTGACAAATGTCTTCAGATACTGATATTTTTCCACCGTCACATTATGGACCTGCAGTTCTGTTTCTTCCGTCTTCATGTCCATTCTGCTCAGCAGTCCTTCTCCGACACGGATCAGTTCCTCATAGGTATTGCCCTGTCTGGTGCATCTGTTGGACATATCGCCTGCCGCTCCCAGCATGACAACCGGATAGACGCCGTATCTTTTTTCAAGACCTCTGCAGAGATATCCTCCGAGATCCGAATTCATGGAACGGGTATTCTGGAAATTCACAACGGTGGAATGGCAGGCATAAATCAGTGCCAGGCCCTTTGTCTCTCCCGCATTGTTTCTGAATTCCAGCAGCCGGATGCCCATATCCCCGGTCTTTTCCAGTCCGTTGCGGTTGGAATAATAACCGGACGCATCATAATCCTTTGCGAATACGGACACTTCCTCCGCCTTCAGTTTTGCGCACCTCTCCGCGCCGTCCAGCAGTCTGTCGCTCAGGAATGCATCATACGCCCTGTCGGAACCTCTTTCGTAATTGCCGAGCCGCGGCGCACTGTGAGAATGCGTATATCCGATATTGATGTTTTCCACGGGGATATTCATCTTCTTCGAGATTCTTTCACGGACGCCGTCCGAAAACTCCTTCGACATTCCGATGACATCCATGGACATCAGAAGCAGTCTTGTTCCGTCGCATTCCAGAAGAAGAATACTTGCATACTGTTCATCCGCGATGTCTTCTGCCCAATGGCCGTTCGGCATCATCGGCGGGAAGAACCGTCCGCGGGGTGTGATTATTGTTTTTAACTGTGCAGCTTTCAGCATAAAATCATGCCTCCTTCCCGCACACTATATCAGTCTGTGTTTACAACAGGACGTCAAATAAGCATGGCATGGAAATCCATTCGGCGGCAGACAGTTCACAGTGTCTTTGCCGGACCGTGCCAGGTAAAGCTCATCATTGTCAGATCATCGAACTGCTCGGTTCCGTCCGTGAAGACGTCAACCGCCTTCTGCATGCAGGAAAGCATTTCCTCATCCGTCGCATCCGGATTGCTGTTGAGCACATCAAGAATCCGGGCAGTTCCGAATTTTTCAAACTTTCCGTTCATTGCCTCGTCCAGACCGTCGGTATAGACAAACACTCTGGATCCGGGCTGCAGCTGCAGCGTGTACTCTATGTACTTCATATCTCTCAGACCGCCGACAACAAAACCGTGTCTGTCTTTCAGCAGTTCAAATGTATCTTCATATCTGACCATCGGATATTCATGGCCGGCATTGGCCGCGGTCAGTTTCCCGGTTGATATTTCAAGCACACCCATCCAGATGCTGATAAACATTTCCTCGGGATTGTGATCACAGATCTGATTATTGATGAATTCCAATACGGTTCCGGGACTGAGTTTGTCCGTCGCCGCATTATGAATCAGAATCATGGAGGTCATCATAAACAATGCGGCCGGTACGCCCTTTCCGGAAACATCCGCAATCAGAAGGGCCAGATGATCATCGTCGAGCATAAAGAAATCATAGAAATCCCCGCCCACTTCCTTGGCCGGATCCATGCTGGCAAAAATATCGAATTCCTTTCTTTCCGGGAACGGCGGAAAAGCATTCGGCAGTGAGTTTGTCTGGATGCGTGCAGCCATGTTCATCTCGGCCGCCAGATGCTCACGCTCCGCCGTGATCTTTTCTATATGGCTGACATGCTCATCGATTTCACTTGTCATATTGATGACATCTTCCGCCAGCTGGCCGATTTCATTTCTGACTTCCAGCTGTGAGAGATTCTTCCGGACCGTCTCCCCGTCCTTCTCCTGCATATAATAACGGATGTTCTGCTCAACGCTGTTCAGCGGCTGCAGCACCAGCAGGAAAATCATTGCCAGACAGATGCCCAGCAGGGCGATCTGCTGTCCGACGGAGTACACCGTTCCCTTCATGGTCTGCGTACTCACATCGGCTTTGATATCGGAAAGATTATATGTCATGCCGATCAGAACCTGATGGCCGTCAACCGTACCAAGCCGGGAATAATAATCCACATACGCCCCGGCATCCGCAAGATGCTCATCATTTTCACAGGCATTCTTCATTGCCTCCTGCTGGCTTGCTGAGACAGAAACCGTTTTGCCGAGCGGATAAACCTCTTCATATTCCGTACCTCTGATTGCTCCGGGATCTGCCCCGCTGAACAGGAAGAACTGCTGATCATAGGGCTCTTCCGTCAGCACGCAGAAAAGATAGTCCACATCATGCGCCTGCTTGATTTCATTCACCCGGGTAATCAGCCAGGAATAAGCAGCTTCCGCATACAGCTTCTGATCTTCCGCAGGCAGAGCATCAATCTCCTCTGCTGAGGCATATCTGACCTGCAGGTCCGGGTGTCTCTGCGCAAGCAGACTGTCCTTTTCCCTTGTCACAGTCGATGTTCGGTAATCGGTATCATATTCGATGTCCATCTCATCGCAGTGCTCATACCAGTAACGGATCAGCCATTCTTCCGCCGGATATTCCTCCAGCGCCATTGTTACTTCTCCGGCAGTTTCCGACGCAGCCATTTCCACCTGTTTCTGCACATTCCGGTCAGACATTTCATGCTGTGTGAAATATGTGGCGACGCCCATAAACATGACCGCGAACACGCTTAAAACAGCCACCTGCTGAATGATACCTGTTTTCGCTTTTTCTTTTTTCATACTTCTTTTCCTATTATATGCGGTCTCTGCAAATCATATCCGAAACAATCCGGATTTCCGAAAAAAAACTGCAGTTTTGCATGAAAACCGCAGTCTCTCAATATCAGATACTGTAAACAGTCAGATTTTCCAGCCCGCACTGATCTACCGCTTCCTGCGGTCCGACCACGCAGACATATGCCTTCTGCATGATACTGTCCAGTGTTCCGGAAGCTCTGATCAGATCTTCGTTCGTTGTCTTCAGAAGTTCTTCCCGGATCTCATTGTTCTTTTCCGCACTCAGCCCGGTAAACATCCGGCCGTCAGACAGGCGGATTTTTGCGCCGGGAGAAAGCAGCGGATCCATCGTGTTCAGTGCACCGATTACATAGGACGTCAGATCCTGTCCGCTTTGGGCAAATTCCCTGAGCCAGTTTCCGGAAGTACGGAATACTTCCAGCGAGCGCTTCACGTTCGGATCACGGTAGGACATGCAGGAAACCAGTCCGCTGTATGCCGGCGTGAATGATGTTCCGTATGCGCCGTTTTTCACGCGCACCTCGTTCCACAGCCAGCCGTAGGTCAGGATCTGAGAAACAGTCCTCCAGATACCGCTGAATTCATCATCCGCGCTCTGCAGGGAAGCTGAGAGAGAAGAATAGGATACCTGGGAAGGAATGACAATCGCTTCATTGACCGTATCCAGCCGGGGATAATGGACCAGAGAGCGCTTCGCTTCGCTGTACGGAAGCTCCATAATCAGCTCTTCCACCGTCTTCCGGCTTTCCTCACCGGTATAGCTGACCGTCAGTCTGGAACGTGAGAACAGTACTTCCCGGAACAGTTCAAACTCATTGATCAGTTCCTCCGCTCTTTCATCATAATGATCCGCAAGATCATTGATAAATCTGCTGTAGGTATATCCGCTCATCGCCTCACGGGCCGCACCGTCCGCAGTCACATGCGCAGCTGTGCGCATCGCCGCCAGCGCCTGTCCGTTGGCAATCATTGCCTGGCGCATATATTCCTGTTCCTGCTTCAGCAGCGGCAGGATGGTTTCCTTCTCGAATACTGTTTCCTTCAGCACTTCCAGAATCACATCCTTTGCCTTTTCCGCATTCTTTTCCAGCACGGAGCAGTGCACGTTGAATGTCGGGGTGCAGGCGCTCAGATCATCCGGCGACCGGCAGACATCGGTTGTAAAGCCGAGGGCGCCGAGATCCTTCCGGATCAGCGACTGCAGCTGCTGTACGGAATGGGATTTTGTCCGGAGACTGCGGAACATGCCGGCAAAGAATCCGAGGGCCGGCAGATCGGACAGTTTCATTCCCGCCACATTGAAATACATGTTCAGATAGACGATTCCCGTCTTCTCACGCGGATAGCTGAATACCTGGGCGCCATGGAAATCCCTGACCTGAGGCGTCAGCTCGAAAATATCCGCGTCGATATCTTCAAGTTTCAATGAAGGCAGCGTGGCTTTCTGCTCAGGCGTATCTTCCGTATCCTGCCATGCATCCAGTGCGAGATTTTCCGAAACAAGACGCTTTCTTGTTTCTGTATCCCACGCTTTTGAGATCCTCTCCAGCTTTTCCGTCTCCGCCTGCATTCTCTTTTCCGCAAGCGACGGATCAGGCACGGCAGTCACTCTGACCAGATGCTCGCTGTCCAGCAGGAAATCTTCCAGCAGATGCTCAAAGTATCCTTCTTCCAGCTTCTGACGGAGTTCGTCAAAAACAAAGTTGCTGTTGAGGTAGGTGATCGGATCGCCGCCGTAGAGCCATGTGCTCATGGCCGAAGACGCATACATCAGTCCTGCAGGTTCCCGCGGTTCCAGATAGGAGAACTGAAGCTGGTTCAGCGAGGCAAGAATCTCTTCATGATCCAGTCCGTTCTTCACGGTTTCCCGTGCAGTATTCAGCACGGCTTCCACAGCCTGATCCGCAGATTCCGGATCGGTATTGCGGATGACAAGGACAGCCCATGGCTGCTGGATGCCGTCGTAAAGTTCCAGTTCCGTATCCTGTCCGAGGCCGCTGTCAATCACCGCCTTTTTGAACGGTGATTCGTTGGTTCCGACCAGAATCTGTGACAATACCTGCCATGCGGCATTCTGGACCGGATCATCAAAGCGGCTGATGATCTTTGCCAGGGCAACATGAACCATATGTTCCTGCGGTTCATCTTCGCCGATCTCATAACTGATTGTGGAAGAACGTGCCGGAACGATTTCCTGCAGGGGAATATCCGTCTGCGGATCAATCCGGTCATATTTCGAAAGATATTCCTCATTCAGGAAAGAAAGCATTGCGTCGATATCAATACTGCCGTCCAGATAGATATAGGAATTGGACGGATGGTAGAATCTGCGGTGGGCATTCAGAAACTGCTCATAGCTGAGATCCGTAATGTATTCCGGATCTCCTCCGGAAACATATTTATAGCAGTTATCCGGATACAGAAGACGGTTGAGTTCATTGACGATGACCGTATCCACCGAAGAGAAGGATCCCTTCATCTCACTGTGCACAACGCCTTTGTAGGACGGCGTCCCTTCGGGATCATGGAGCTCATAATGCCATCCTTCCTGACGGAAGATATTCGGCTCCTGATAAATGCGCGGGCAGAAAACGGCATCCATATATACGGATACCAGATTCATAAAGTCCTTTTTATTTCGCGAGGAGACCGGATACATGGTCTTATCCGGATAGGTCATGGCGTTCAGGAATGTCTGCAGGCTGCTCTTCAGCAGATCGACAAACGGCTCCCGCACGGGATATTTCTGAGATCCGTTCAGCACGGAGTGTTCGAGAATATGAAAGACTCCCGTATCGTCTTCCGGCGTTGTCCGGAAAGCGATCGAGAATGTCATATTGCTGTCATCACGATCCAGCCAGGCAAGCACTGCCCCGCTCTTTTCATGTTCCATCTCGTACAGCGTCGCCGTACAGTCCGGAACCGGACGGATCCGGTTTACCCGGAATCCGTGGATGAGATCTTTTTCCTGCATGCTCAGAATTCCAGTTCCTCCGGTGCAGCTGTGAAGCTGGAGATCACGGCTTTTCCGCCTTCAAAGCAGAATACCGCCGTATTGCCGTCGCCGACCGCATACATTCTCTTCAGGCTCGGATAGTCCTCCAGCATGGATGCCTGTGCTTCTTCTCTTTCATCAAGAACCAGCTTTCCACACACACGGATCCATGTGCCGTCTTTACCCATAGCGCTGATCTCTGCCTTCGGATTTGCCAGGAGCTGCTTTGCGCAGTCTTTCTTCAGTCCGGTCTGGATATACAGCTTTCCCTCGAAAATATGCGCTGTTCCGAACGGGCGGACTCTCGGCTGATCCCCGTCAACTGTTGCCAGATAATAAGTACCTGCATCCTTCAGATACTGACATACACGTTCCAGATTGCTCATAATTGTTTTTTCCTCCGTATTTTCACCCAATATATTAGCTTAAAATAACCGTTTTTGTTCATTGTATGCCCCGAAACATTCGTACTTTCATTCTTCCCGGAATTCATGTTCCGAAACATAATTCAGAAATGCCCGCAGTCCTCCGGAAATCCACTTCCCGCGGTGATATATCATCTGTTTCCAGATATCCGTCCGGATCTCTTCAATATCAAGGCGCACAAGTTTTCCCTTCCTCACGCCCTCTTCCGTCACAAAGTCCGGCAGGAAGGAGACCGCATGTTCTTTTTCCAGCAGTCCGGCGATCAGATCCGTCCGGCTGATTTCCAGAACCGGTTCAATGATCAGGGAACGCTCTTCCAGCACCTCATCCAGCACTCGCCGGTATCCCATTCCCTTTTCCGTCAGATAGAACGGATATTCCAGCAGATCATGCAGAGTCAGCTGCTTTTTCTCTGCCAGCAGAGAAGAAGCACAGGTCACAAAATGCGTTGTGATCCGCATTTCCTTTTCAATAATGTAATCCTTGCGGTAATTGTGGGTGTCCAGTGTCAGGATGACATCCGCTTCATTATGGTCCAGCATTCTCAGCATCGTTACCGTATCGCCGGTGGAGAATTTCAGGGAAATGCCCGGATATGCCGCATGGAAGTCATGATAATGGCGGGTAATCATCGCTTCGCAGACAGAGTCCGGCGTCACGACATGCACAAAACCGCTGATCTCTCCCGGCGATTTCTGCCGTTCCTGGAATTCATCCGTCAGCCTGGTAATCTGCTGGGCGTATGCCAGAAGTTCCTTTCCCTTTTCTGTCAGGGTCAGTGTGTGGCTGATCCGCTCAAACAGCAGGCAGCCGAGTTCCTCCTCCAGCTGCCTGATCTGAAAGGAAACTGTCGATTGGGAATAGTCCAGGACTTCCGCGGCTTTTGTAAAGCTGTTCAGCTCAGCCGCATGGACAAATGTAATCAGATTGCGGATTTCCATATGCACCTCCAGCATCGAATCTATCGATGATGATCATCGAAATCATTCACTTTATTAATCTTACATGATCCTTTAGGCTTGTGTTGTACAAAATACTTCAGGAGGTCATCATGCCCGAAATCAGATTCTATAACCGGAAACCGGTACCGATGGAAATGCACAAGGTCAAGATCGTTCAGAAGCTCACGCTTCTGCCTGCACAGCAGCGCCTTGAAAAGATGCAGGAAGCCGGATTCAATACATTCATGCTGCATAACGGAGATATATTCCTGGATATGCTGACGGACTCAGGCGTAAACGCCATGAGCGACAACATGCAGGCGGCCATGCTCAGAGCCGATGACGCCTACGCCGGAAGCGAAACATTCTACCGGATGCGCGATAAGCTGGAAGAACTGACCGGTATCGGCAATCTTCTGCCTGCCCATCAGGGAAGAGCATGTGAAAACATTCTTGCCCAGTATTTTGTCAAACCGGGCAATGTGGTTGTCATGAA
Organism: Erysipelotrichaceae bacterium; assembly: GCA_015058875.1. GTDB lineage: Bacteria > Bacillota_I > Bacilli_A > Erysipelotrichales > Erysipelotrichaceae > Bulleidia. The sequence goes on from SVBN01000003.1 coordinate 57,418, forward strand.
CTATCACTTCACTACCGCCAAGGCACATATCACAAGACTCGGCGGCAGAGTGGAAGAACTGGTAAAGGAAGAGGGCCTGATCCCGAAGAGCACACTGCCGTTCAAGGGAGATATCGATCTGGAAAAGCTGAAGGCATTCTTTGCGCAGGAAAAAGACAATACCGCCTTCATGCGGATCGAAGCCGGCACGAATCTGATCGGCGGCCAGCCCATCTCCTTCGCCAACATGAAGGAAGCCACGGACCTTGCCAGAAAAGCCGGCGTCATCAGCGTTCTGGATGCATCCCTTCTGCAGGACAATCTGTATTTCATTAAAACCAGGGAAGAATCGATGAAGGATTTCTCCATCCGGGAAATCATGCGGAAGGTATCCGACCTGTTTGACATCATCTACTTCTCGGGAAGAAAGTTCGGCTTTGCAAGAGGCGGCGGCATCCTGGTCCGGGATGAAGCACTGTTCCATAACATGGAGGATCTTGTTCCGATGTTTGAAGGATTCCTGACCTACGGCGGCATGTCCGTCAAGGAAATGGAAGCCATGATCATCGGCTTCGATGAAACCATGGACATGGATATCATCTCCCAGGGCCCGCAGTTCATCCGCCACTGCGTTGATGAGCTGGACGCCATGGGCGTACCGGTTATCACGCCGGCAGGCGGTCTCGGAGCGCACCTGAACGCCAGGGAAATACTCAGTCATATTCCTGCAGAACAGTACCCCGCAGGCGCACTGGCTGCCGCAATGTATCTGGCCGGCGGAATCCGCGGCATGGAACGCGGCACGCTTTCCGAAGAAAGAAATCCGGATGGGTCCGAACGGATTGCATCGGTGGAAATGCTGAGACTGGCATTCCCGCGCCGTGTGTTCACCCTGTCGCAGACAGAATATGTCATTGACCGCGTCAAATGGCTCTTTGATCACCGTGATCTGGTCGGCGGTCTCCGGTTTGTTCACGAGCCGAAGACGCTGCGCTTCTTCACCGGCGTCCTGGAACCGGTCGGCGACTGGCCTCAGAAGCTGATTCAGGCCTATATTGCCGACTTCGGAGAAGATCAGTAAAAACGAAAGATTCCCGGCTTCCGGTTCACCCTCATCTCCGGAAGTCTGGGAATCTTTTTCTTATCTGTATGGTTTTGCGAGCTGCTGCGCAAAGTGGTACTCCCCGTCCAGATATCCGAGCAGGAAGGCCTTTGCCAGACTGTTTTTGCGGACCGCTTCCCTGGCTTCCTCACAGGTAAACCAGCTCCAGGAATCCACTTCCCGGTTGGGATGCGGCTTATCTCCCGGCACGGTGACCGTGAAGTTCAGCATCAGCGTATTCGACGGTTCAAAATAATGGCTGTGATTGAAGGAAACCGAGGTAACATCCAGTCCCATCTCCTCCTTCACTTCACGTACTGCGGCATCCTCCGCATCTTCTCCTTTGTTCACATATCCTGCCACAAGGATGTATTCATTCCCGCCGTACTGTCGGATCATCAGGATATGATCTTTCGCTTCATTCATGACGATCATCGAGACAGCCGTATTGAATACCGGAAAACGGAATTCATTGCAGGAAGGGCAGTACGGAATATCTCCTTCCCCTTCCAGGAATCTTGTGATCAGTTTTGTGCCGCAGTGCATGCAGTAATTCATTTCAGGTACTTTCATGATGCCTCCTAATAGCTGTAATTGGATGAAGAAACATACTCCAGACCGCCTTCCGGCATATCCCTGTCTGTACCAGCGGGAATGAATGTAAATCTCAGATCAAAGCTGCCCTGTCTCGGATAGCTGTGGTTGAGATCATTCCATGTCGTATAGACTCTGTCCAGGGAATCATACTTATCACGCGTGGTATACATCAGCTGATTGCCGACATATTCCACGCTGAAGTTAACTCCGATTTCATGTTTTGCAATATCCACTTCACCGGTCTGCACATAGCGTTCATCAAACTCTCTGACACTCAGCCCGTCCGGGGCGTACTGGGAATCACTGTAATGTGTCACCCCGTCGCTCCCGATCGTTTTTTCCTGCCAGTAAAGATAGTCGTAATGACAATCCCCGTATGCCTCCACAAAGTCCTGCCAGCTGTCACCGGCACTGATACCGCGGCTTGTTTCCTTTCCGTCTTCATCCCCGTACCAGATATAATCACCGTCGAAACGAAGCGAGCGCACATTCTCCAGGGGTTCCCCGTCCCGATACAGCACATACTCATCCACCGGGAGATATCCTTCTTTTTCCGTATGTTCCAGGAACAGTGTGGAATTGCGGTATCCTGCCCTGACGCCGTATCCCAGCAGCGTCACTGCCAGCAGGCTCCAGAACAGGCGCATATAATACTTTCTGTTTTTTGCCGGCTGCTTTGTTTCTTTCTTCACGGTCCTTTTTGCTGTATGCGGACGGGATACGGATTCCTCTTCTTCCGCAAACGCATCAAATCTCTGTTCTTCCTGTTTCTGTGTGCTCATATCTGCTCCAATCCGCTGATGAGATCCATCAGTTCTCTTTCTTCTTCCGCTTCTCCTTTATAGGGCCAATCCGCCAGCATCTGTTCATAGTGTTTCCGGTACCGGTATGCCTGTTCCGGATTTTTCAGAATATAACGCTGAACGGCATAGGCTGTACGGACTGCGGAGAGACTGCCTTTCATTGCTTTCAGTGCTTCCTTTACGCTTTCAGTGATCAGTGCCGAATTCCTGTTCCCGTTCATGATCTGCAGGAATACATGTTCCATCTCCAGCTGCATTTTATATACGCCGGGAAGAGACGGCAGATGCATGAGCGTACTGATCTGCTCATCCGCTTCCGCAAACCGGTGCTCATCGATCAGCCGCATTGCCCTGAAAACGCCGATGGATACATTCAGACTGTGCCGATATCCGGAAGAATCTGTTTCAAACAAATCAGCCGGCATATCCTTCAGCCGCATCCCGTCCGACATCAGTGCATTGACGCGCAGCTGTTTCCGCATCGCTTCCTTTGTTTCGGGATACTTCAGCAGTTCCAATGTATTGGCGCCGTCATTCTGAACTGCGGCGGTGGTGATCGGAATGCCGTTGATGAGTGCATATATAATGCCGACTGCCGCAAAGGTCCAGGCCATCAGACGAAACAGCGGGCCTTTGAATATTATGCACAGCATCAGCGCACAGCCTGACGCAAGCAGATTCATGATGACGCCGCCCATATTATAAAGGATGACCGGCAGCGGGTCTGTGTCCGGTGCATCCATCAGACACTGTCCGCCGGTACCGGCAAGCGAGTAGTTTCTTCTGCGCAGCTGTCCCTTTTCCCTGATCCACATCATTCCGAATACACGGAATGAAACAAATCGGTATCCGCTCAGCAGTCCGAATATCAGATGCCCGCTTTCATGGATCACAATCTGGACAAACATGGAAAAATACGCCCAGGCCAGACTCAGCAGCATCAGCACACCGAAAGGCATGCCGGGATAATGGGATGAGACGTCAATCACCCCTTTTCCAAGCAGCGCTCCCCCGGCCAGACCCAGGCCCAGCATCACCATGGGATACAGAATCTTTCTCCCCTTATCTTTCATACGCTTAATGATATCAGATCAGAGGAAGACACTGTTATAATATCCCCATTGTGAAAGGACTGTTATGCCGGAGAAAACAGCCGGATTCAGACACTGCACCCCATTGTTTTCCTTCATATCCATTGAACTGATAAAAACCGCAGCGGATTTCTGCACTTTTGCTGAAAAGGCTGCGGTCTTTTGTCTCACAATTTATAAATAATGAATGTCAGAATCAGAACAGAGGGAAGGCGATCGAGTTCCAGATAACAGTTACCAGGAAGCAGATCAGTGTCGGCAGAGCACCCATTTTAAGAATCGTCTTCTGATCGTATCCGCCGATTCCCATAAAGTAAGGAACCGTACCTGTCGCAACAGGTGTCAGAATTGCAGAGAAAGCTGCCGCCTGCGTTACGATGACCGGACCGATCGGATTCGCACCGAGTGCCATGCATGTCTGAATAACGATAGGATAGAGAATCATCATTGTTGTCATGTTGTACATGAACTGGGTGGCAATATACGGTACAAGGAAGAAGACAGAATACAGCAGAATGGAGCTTTGCGTTCCGCCGGCAAGCTGAGCCAGAATACGGCCAACCATTTCACCGGCACCGGTATTGGACAGCGCTGTCGCCATGCCGATGGATCCGACATAGAGGAAGTACACGCCCCAGGGCATTGCATTGACTGCTTCTTTAGCACTCAGCACGCGTGTCAGAACCATCAGCAGTGCACCGACGAAGCAGATAAACCATGTCGGGAAGGGAATGTACTTGCTGAAAATGAGGCACAACGTGGTTCCGAAGAAGATAGAATAACCGGCAACTTCCTGGAACTGCGAGAGCGGCTTGGCATTCATAGCACGGCCTGCCACTTTCTCCAGATCCATATTCTCCGTTGCAACAACCGGCTCATCCGGACAGAACTTCGGTGCAAAGAAAATACAGTAGATGCCCATGATAATCAGCAGTGGAAGTCTGGAGATCATCGGATCAAGGATGGTCATCCTCTGAACAGCTCCGTTGGACTCCAGATATCCGTTCATCTGGGCAAACGTTGCGGCACCGCCGCCTAACGGCAATGTGACGCAGGTGATGATGCAGGCAATACCGAGAGCATAGATGTATTTGGAAGGTTTGTATCCCATTTCATTGAATGTCTCAGTCATCAGCGGAGCGAGAATACTGAACGGAATCAGGTTGGAGCCGATCAGCTGGCACATAATGATTGCAGCGATAATGTATCCTGCCATAACCTTGGTGAAGCTTCCTTTTGCGACCTTACTGATGAATGCGGCAATATTCTTAACGAACTGTGTTTTTGTAAAGCCTGAGGAAATGACGAACATTGCAACAATCAGCACAGCAGTCGCATTGCTGAAAAGTCCCAGTACAGTCGGTGCATCAAGAATCCCGGTGATGAAGAACAGCGCAAGTCCCAGCATGGCAGTTGTTCCGAGCGTGTATTTATTCAGCAGAAATCCTGTGATTGTAATTAAGCAGATAATTAAACAGATTGTAATCTGGCTCATAATACTTCTCCTTTTATCCGTTCAGCTGTTCGGCAAATTCTTTTCTGATCTGCAGAAAGCGCGCCCATTCACTCTCATCAACAAGCGGTTTGAAATCCATCGGATCTTCTCCCCGGCGGCTCATCAGATCTCCGTGCGCCGGATGGGAAGGAACTGTTATGTCCACATGTATTTTTTTCATTTCTTCACAGCCGTCAATGAACTGCTGACGGAGTGCAGGATCAAGACCGGTGTCCTCAAAATACTTATCAGACATTGTATTTGTTCCGACACCTCCGTGAATACCAACTGTATAGACTGTTCCGTCATCATCTTTCAGATCGATGAAGAACGATGTGGTTCCGGGGGTATGTCCCGGTGAGAGTCTGGTACGGATTCTGACATTTCCGAATTCCATTTCTTTGCTGTCATCATAGAAGCTGTCAGCCTCCAGCGGCATCAGTTTAAACAGGCCGTCTGTGCCCTGATTTGCCGGATGACTGTAGAATTCCATATCTTCCCTGGAAATCCAGACTTTCGCTCCGGAAATGGACTTGAACTGGGGAACGCCTCCGATATGGTCTACATGGCAATGTGTCAGAAGAATATTTTTAATATCTTTCGGATTATATCCAAGTGTGTAGATATTCTGCAGCAGATCATATGTGCATTCAAAGATCGCTGTATCAATAAGCAGGAGTCCGTCACCGGTATCAATCAGAAATGCACCCACCCATGTATTTCCGATATAGTACATATTCGGAGCCAGTTTGAACGGTTCACAATGAAGTTCCCACGGCCTGTTGGCAGCTGTCCACCATACTTTTCCTACGTTTTTTGTAATTGCGTCTGCCATTATTTTTCTCCTTTACTGCAGTTCTTCCGCCACTTTTTCAACTAATGCTCTGTCCGGATTCTTACGATCGATTTTGGAAGTTTCAAGAATCAGCTGATACAGATTAACCTTTTTCTCAGCAGCCACTTCTTTGAACATGCCTGTAAAACTGGAATGCGCTCCGGCAAGTCCGAGAATCAGATCCAGAGGCTTGACGGCTGTATGATAATTATATTTTTCCATGGCAGGAATCAGTGTCTTGTCTTCAAAATCCAGAAGTGCGAACAGATCCACGTCCTGGAGCAGTCCTTTTCTCTGGAATGCCGCTGCTGCAAGCTCGGTTGCACAGTTGCCGGCGGATCTTGCCATGCCAAGCAGTCCGCAGTCGAATACTGTTGCGCCGCCCTCATAAGCTGCCAGTGCATTTGCGACAGAAAGACCGAGGTTATTGTGGCCATGGAAAGCAACAGGAATGGAAAGTCTTGAAGTCAGCGCCTGACAGTACTCTTTTACCATATCAGGTGTCATTGTACCGGCAGAGTCCATGATTGTGATTTCATCAAGACCGCACGCCTCAAGCATTTCTGCTTCTGCCGCAAGTTCTTCCGCAGTCAGCACATATGCTTTCATCAGGGAATAACGGCATACAAGCCCTGCTTTTTTGACATTTCTGACTGCTTCGCAGGCGAGTTTTCCGTCTCCGGCATTTGCACCGATTCTCAGGAAATTCAATCCGTACTGCTTTGCCAGTCTGCAGTTTTCTTCCGTACCGTTCTTCCAGCCGCAGAACATACCGATTTCAGCCTGGTTTACATACGGCTGAACCGCCTCAAGATATTCAATATCCGTAGCCGGTGCCGCATCGCCCTGGCTCTTGTAAGCACCGATACCCACGCAGTTTCCCATTTCGATCACTTTGATATTTGCAGAGATCAGTCCTTCAATCATCATTTTTGTATATTCGACTGAAAATCCCTTGCCTACTACATTGCCGCCGTCTCTCAGCGTGCAGTCCATTAATTTCATCACTCTGTTCTCCTTCTTTATACTACCCGGTGTGCCGGTTCTTCTCCGGCAAGTACCTTCAGGCACTCCCTGACTGATTCATCCCCCATACGTACCAGTGCTTCTTCTGCACATGCTCCGATATGAGGCGTTCCGATAAAATTGCTGAGTTCAAATAATCTGGTATTTTCCTTCGTCGGCGGTTCTGTCACAAATGCATCACAGGCAGCTGCCCTGAGTTTTCCCGACTTAAGAGCTTCATATAGATCAGCTTCATTCACAATCCCGCCCCTTGCGGCATTGACCAATACTGCACCTTTTTTAAAGCTGTCAAACATCCTGCCGGAAATCAGGTCCTTTGTCTCGGGAGTCAGCGGAACACTGACATTCACAACATCTGACCGCTCAATCAGTTCTTTTACTGTTTCAACCTTCTCATATCCGTATTCAGACATACGTTCGGCAGTAACATACGGATCGTATGCCAGTACCTTCATTTTGAATCCGCCGCTGAGAATATCCGCGGCTTTTCTTGCGATATTTCCCGCTCCGATCAGTCCCAGCGTCTTTCCCGTCAGTTCCATTCCCGTCATTTCCGCCGGAGCAACTTTTTTGAAAAGCCCTTCCTGTGTCTTTTCTTTGGCAGAGGTTATATTTCTTGATATATCGAGAATCAGCCCGACAATCAGTTCCGCAACACTTCCGGCATTGGCACCTGGAGTATTGATGACTGTAATACCTCTTTCCTTTGCTGCAGCAAGATCAATTGTGTTGCAGCCGACGCCGTGTTTTGAAATCACTTTCAGGTTGGGGAGTTTATCCATCAGTCCGGCATCCACCGGAAGAACTCTGAGTATAATCCCTTCGATTTCTTCCGGATTGTCAAAGTTATCGACCACTCTGACATGTTCTTCCAGATATCTGCGGGAATCCGGATTGATGTATTCGCTTAAGTATACTGACATGTTCACTTCTCCTAGACTGTACTGTTGTAGTGGCCACTACATTTACATTGTCATTATAGTTAAGTGTATACAACATGTCAATACCATTTTGTAGTTACTACTACATTTTAACGTTTTCCCGTGATTCAGTCCCGGATATTATGTTTCCGGGCATCCGATAAATAAAAGCGGCTGATCATATATTCAACCGCTGTTCGTTATTTTTATATTCTTTCATCCGCTGTCAGTTCTTCCCGTTCTACCAGACGGCTCATATAATCAATCTTCCTGCTCATCAACACAAGAATATATTCCGATATCACTTCCGCCCCGATCTTCGAGTTAAAGAAACTCATGTTTTCAGTGGATACGGTAAGCACCAGATCTGCATAATCAGTCAATGAAGCGGTTATATCATTAAGGATCAATATGATCTGCGCGCCTCTTTCTTTCGCCATTTTCAGATATTTCAGATCTATTTTGTAGTATCTTGCAAATGCGAACATAATGACAACATCTTCTTTTCCAATATCCTGCATTGCACTGATTGAAGTGCACTCGCCGTCAATAATCGCAGTTACTTTTTCTGTCATAAATGTGAGCAGACGCCCAAATTCCACAGCTATTCCTTTACAGCCGCGCATGCCGATTACATATTTCCGGTTTGCCTCAGCCAGCATTTTTGCGGCTTTTTCAAAATCTTCCATTTTGTTATTGTGAAAACTCAGTGTGATATTCTGGTTCATCAGCTTCTGAAATTCTGAGAACACATCAATTTCACTGTATCTCTCATTTGTCTGTGATACTCTTTCCGGCAATGATAATTCTGAAAATGCATTTTCCACCAGCATGCCGTACACATGATCTTTCAGATCCGCAAACCCATCGAATCCGATTGCTCTGGAGAAACGGATGATCGAAGCATCGCTGACGCCGATTGCCCTGGCAGCTTCCAGAGAAGAAAGATTTCCTATCTTATCAGGATTCTTAACCAGCCAGTCAGCAATTTTTTTCTGTGATTTTGTCAGTCTGGCATTCTTAATCCTCTCAATCAAAATGTTTTCCATAAAAAGTACCTTCTTAACACGCATTTTATCATCTGCAAAATGTTGTGTCCACTTCACTTTTTCTCCGGCGCTTCAGAAGTATCCGGCGTATATGTATGAATCACTTCAAAAATTATGGCGATATTCCTGACGGTATCATTTCAATATCTGCAGCAGGATCCGGACTGATGATGACTGAATCACGCTATCGTTTTATCACATCCTGCTGCGATTCAAAAGCCGGTCTTCATATGCTGTTTCACTGTTATAATATCCCCATTGAGAAAGGACTGTTATGCTGGAGAAAAAACAATTGGAGCATTATCTTTCCGAATGCATGCGTTCGGAAGCTGATTTTGCGGAAATCTACGAAGAGCTGGAACACAGCGAAACAATCAGAGCACTCTCAGGCAAAGTTGAGGATATCAACCAGGTCATTACCAGCGGTCTCGGTATCCGGCTTTACAAAGATGTGCAGTCGGTATACGCCTATACCAATGATGATTCCGAAGAAAGCATCATGGCACTGATCAGAGATCTCAGAGATACCCTGGGGGCATGTGAGAAAGATGTATCCGTTCATCTGGAGCGGGTAACTTACGAAAACCGCCATCCGGCAGAGATTGATTTTGAATCCGTACCGATGGCAGAGAAAACAGATCTGCTGAAACGTTCCTGTGACGCCGCGTTTGAAGCAGATCCGAGAATCATCAAGGTTCAGGCTACTCTGCTGAACGTAAAGCAGGAAGTACAGATTTCCAACAGTGACGGAAAGATGATTTCGGATACCAGAGTCCGCACAAGAATGATGACGGAAGCCTTTGCGTCCGAAAACGGAAAAATGGTCAGCGGCGGCGATCGTCCCGGTGCCGGCATGGGACTGGAATTCTTCTGCACTTCCACACCGGAGGCATGCGGAAAAGAAGCCACAAGAATCGCACTGGTCAATCTGTCCGCGAAGGACTGCCCTTCCGGAAAGATGCCGGTCATCATCGACAACGCTTTCGGAGGAGTTATCTTCCATGAGGCCTGCGGACATGCCCTGGAAGCTACTTCCGTGTCAAAGAACGCCAGTGTCTTCTGCGGAAAGCTCGGTCAGAAAATTGCAGCAGACTGCGTCAGCGCCGTGGATGACGGAACGATTCCGAACGCCTGGGGTTCCCAGAATATTGATGATGAAGGAAACTTCCAGAAGCGCCGTGTCCTGATTGAAAACGGCGTGCTGAAATCCTATCTGATCGATACGCTGAACGGGCGCAGAATGGGAATGGAATCCACTTCCAGTTCCCGCCGTCAGTCCTATCAGTTTGAACCGACCTCCAGAATGACCAACACGTTCATCCTGCCGGGAAATTCATCGTTTGAAGAACTGTTTGAAGGCGTGGAGCGCGGTCTTTATGCAAAGAAGATGGGCGGCGGCAGCGTCAACCCGCAGACCGGTGAATTCAACTTTGCGGTCAATGAAGGCTATCTGATTGAAAACGGAAAGATCGCATATCCGGTCAGAGGCGCATCCCTCATCGGCAACGGTGCGGAAATCCTCCGGAATATCGACCGTGTATGTTCCAACCTGGAACGCGGTCAGGGCATGTGCGGGTCCCTGAGCGGATCCATCCCGACAGATGTCGGCCAGCCGGCAATCCGGGTCACATCCATTACCGTGGGAGGTACTTCCAATGAATAAGCAGAAGTGGATTGATTACGCGCTTTCTTCCGGATTTGAAAGTTTTGAAATCTATCAGTCCGAAAGCAGTGAGCGCACCCTTTCCTGGTATGAAGGAAAGATGGATACATTTGTCACCAGCAAAGTACTCGGAACATCCCTGCGCGGCGTTATTTCGGGAAAAACCGTCAACTTTGCGACTGAGGATCTGTCTGACAGCCTGATGGAAACCGTGATCGCCTCCATGAAGGAACAGGCCTCTGCCATCACATCCGACGATCCCGGCATGATGCGGAAGCCGGAACCGTTTGAACCGGTGCAGAACAGCCGCACATGGCATCAGCCTTCAGCCGCTCAGATCCGTGAACTGCTGGCAGACATTGAACAGAAGATACTCTCCTATGATGAACGCATCTTCCAGGCAACCAGCATGGAATGGTCCGAACAGACATCCGGACGTACAATCGTTAATTCTCTCGGCGTTGATGCGGAAGAAAAGCATACCGTTCAGGTGCTGGCCTGCGGTGCTGCCGCAAAGGAAGGCAGTGAAATCAAGAATGATTACTGTGTCAAAGTTGTAACGGATATTGAGACATTTGACCGTGACGCCTATATAAAGGAACTCTGCGAAAGCGTGCTGAATAAGCTGAATGCTTCCAGCATTGCCAGCGGAAACTATCCGGTAATCATCGAACATGAGGCAATGACTTCCCTGTTCACCGCATTCAGCGGCATCTTCTCCGGTGAGCTGATCGGCAAGGGCATTTCCCCTTTAAAGGATGCGCTGGATACGCAGATCTTCTCCGGTCTGATCACGGTCATCGACGATCCGCGGAACACCGAAAGTGTCAATCCGGCAGCTTTCGATGATGAAGGATGTCCGACATACCGGAAAACCGTGGTGGACCACGGCGTATTCCGCACCATTCTCCACAGCACCGCAAGCGGCGCAAGAATGAACATGGAAAGCACCGGAAACGGATTCAAGGGATCCTACACTTCCGCCGTCGGCGTACGACCGATGAACTGCTTTGTGGAACCGGGTGACAAAACACTGGATGAGCTCTGCGCAGATATGAAGGAAGGTCTTGTCATCACTTCCCTTGCCGGACTGCATGCGGGAATCAATTTCATTACCACAAACTTCTCCCTGCAGTGCTCCGGATATCTGGTAAAGGACGGAAAGCGTGACAGAAGCGTCACCCTGATCACAATCGCCGGAAATTTCCTGGATCTGATGAAGCATGTCACAGCCGTCGGAAACGATGCGGACTGGAGCTATAAAACCATCGCTGTTCCGAGCATCGCATTTGAAAGCTGTGCGATTGCCGGAGAATAAAAGAGAAAGTCAGAGGGATGCCGTCAGCGGCATTCCTTTTTTTGAGCACCGTTCAGATGGGAAAACAGCGGATATGTTATGATACTTCATGTTTTATCAGACTAACCGGAGGCTTTTTCTATGCTGTTATTGGATCAGACATTGCTGAAACTGGCAAAAGGATTATGGAAATGGATCATTGCGATCGTGGCAGTGCGCTTTCTGGCACTGATCGGCATTGCCCGTTTTGCGTCCGCTGTCGGTACCTATCTCGGATCGGTGCTTTCCCCCGGTTCTGCGGCAGTCAGTTTCGGTGAAGCCGTGCGCTCCGCATTGATCGCTTCGCTGATCACGCTGGGTGCACAGCTGCTGCAGGGAGAGCTGGAATACCGCTGCACCGCCCAGGCAAGAAGAGGGATGCGCTCTTCCATTTTCAACAAGGTCCTGGAATTGGATGCCGGAAACATTGAACGGATCGGACCGGTCTCTGCCATCACTTCCTCCGTGGAAGCAGTGGAACGCATGCAGACATATTACAGTACCTACCTGCCGAGTCTGATTTTCTCCCTGATTGCCCCGGTATATCTGTTTTTCCGTCTGCGGAATACTTCCGGAACCATAGCTGTACTGCTGTTATGCATCTCACTGATCCTGCTTCCGATCAACAATGTATTCCGTGCAAGGATTGAAGCGCTGCGCAGAGTATACTGGAATTCCGTTGAAGACATGACTGCCTATTATCTGGATTCCATCCGCGGTCTGACCACGCTTAAGCTGTTCAACCGTACGGAAGATCACAGGGATGCGCTTGCCCGGAAAGCGGAACAGCTGAATATCGATATCAACAAATTCATGAAGGTCAATTTCACCTCATTCCTGGTGACGGAAACAATGATGTACGGTTCCATTGCGGCGTCATTGATTCTCCTGTGCCTTTCCCTCAGGAAGGATCCTGCATACATCGGCAGCGCCCTGACCGTGCTGATGCTGTCATATTCCTATTTCAGTTCCCTGCGTTCCCTGATGAGCGCAACCCATACCGCCCTGACCGCAGTTTCTGCCGCCACAAAAGTGGAAGATATCATGGCCGTGGATACCTCCCGGCCGTATGATCCGGATCTGCCGGAAGATCCTTCCGGTTCCGAAGGAATCACTTTCTCGGATGTATCTTTCGGTTATGAAGGCAGAAATGCCGCATTGAATCGCATCTCTCTGCATATCAGAAAAGGAGATACGGCTGCCCTGATCGGCCTTTCCGGAAGCGGAAAAAGCACAATCGCCGCCCTGATGATGCGGTTCTTTGATCCGCAGAGCGGTGAAATATATATTGACGGCAGAAATCTGAAAAGTCTGACGCCGGAAGAGCTGAGAAAGAAAATCATCATGGTTCCGCAGAGCGTCAGCCTGTTCTCCGGAACGATCCGGGATAATCTGCTCATTGCGGCGGATGCGGATGATGATGAACTGATGAGCGCACTGCAGGAAGTACAGCTCGCAGACTGGGTCCGTTCACTGCCGGATGGTCTGGACAGTGATGTAGGGGATGCCGGCAGCCGGCTTTCCGGCGGCCAGCGTCAGAAGATCGGCATTGCAAGAGCGCTGCTTTCCAAAGCGGAATACATCATTTTTGATGAAGCGACTTCTTCCGTCGATACGGACAGTGAACGGGAAATCCGTGCATGCATTGACCGGCTTGCCGAAACAAGAACGCTGGTTATCATTTCCCACCGGATGTCTTCCATCCGGAATGCGGATGAAATCTATGTGCTGGAACATGGAGAAATTGCCGGACATGGAAGCCACGAAGTCCTGATCGCTCAGGATGGTCTTTATCAGAGGCTGGTCACAGAGCAGGAAGCTCTGGAGGAGGAAATCTGATGAGAAAGTACAGATATTCGCTGAAAGAGATGACTTCCCGCCTGCTGAAAATCGCATCCGGCATCCGGATTTATCTGATCATTTCCGCCCTGGCCAGCCTGATCGGAAACCTTTCCCACATGGGACTGATGGGCTTCGGAACAGCCGCACTGCTGTGTGCTTCCGGAATGATGGACGGCAATATGACGCTTTACATTGTTCTGACATGCCTCAGCGGTCTTCTGATTGCCGTATGCAGATATCTGGAGGGCGTCTATTCGCATATCGGGGCTTACGGGCTGCTGGCAGGCATGCGCGTCAGCCTGTTTGAAACACTGGACAGAATTGCACCGGCGTTTATGATCGACCGGAAAAAGGGAGATATTCTGAACATCGCGGTATCAGACATCGAGACACTGGAATTCTTCTTTGCCCATACGATCGGGCCGATGTTTACCGTCATTCTTCTGCCGCTCACATCCGTTGCTGTCGCATGGCATTTCAGCCGGATGTTTGCCCTGGTGCTGATACCTGTTTACATCCTCATCAGCGTCATTATCCCACTGATCGCATTAAGAAGCGGAAGATCGCTCGGACTGCGCTACCGGACGAATCTCGGAGAGCTGAACGCCATGATTCTGGAAAGCGTCTACGGCATCCGGGATATCCAGATCTTCGGCCACGGTCAGAAGCGGAAGGATCTGGTCATGAGGCAGAATGACAGAGTCAGCCGCTCTGCCCACGGCATGATCCTGCACCAGCAGGCGGTTACCGCCCTTCCGAATTTCTTTGTCTATCTTGCCAGAATCCTGATTCTGTCCTGCGGCGCCTATCTGGCTTCTCATGGAGCAGAGAATGCGGCCGGTACGGTCATTGTTTCCTTCACGGCTGCGGCTTCCTTCTCCTCCACATTCTCGCTGACCTTTGTCGTCACGCATCTGCTGGAAACATTTGCGGCTGCCGAACGTCTGTTTACGATTGAGGACACACAGCCTTCCGCCGAAGACCCTCAGAATCCCGAAACAATCGGACACATTCAGTCCGTCCGGTTTGACCATGTGTCATTCGCCTACCCCGGTACAGAACAGATGATTCTGAAAGATACGCCTCTGGAAATCAGCGAGGGTGAAACAATCGGCATCATCGGTCCTTCCGGCGTCGGCAAATCCACCGTGCTGCGGCTTCTGATGCGCTTCTATGATCCGTCCGCGGGAAAGATCCTGCTGAACAATACTGATTTGAAGCAGATTTCCCTGCATCAGCTTCATGAGAAGATTGCCATGCTGGAACAGGATACCTATCTGTTTGATACAGACATTGCCGGGAATATCGCCCTGGCAAAGCCGGATGCGAATATGGATGAAATCCGGACTGCCGCAAAGCGGGCCGGCATCGATGAATTCATTCAGACGCTTCCCGACGGCTATGAAACGCAGATGGGTCAGATGGGAGCACGGCTTTCCGGCGGAGAACGTCAGAGAATCGGCATTGCCAGAATCATGCTGGCGGATCCGGATATTATCGTCATGGATGAACCGACCAGTTCCCTGGATGTTCTGCACGAAAAGGAACTCCTGCATACACTGAAAAAGGAATATGCGGACAAAACGGTTATCATTATTTCGCACAGAATGTCCACGCTCACCGGCTGCACAAGACTGCTGAAGCTGGAGAACGGACAGCTGTGTCCTGCACAGATGCAGTAAAACGGAGGAATGCAATGGGACACTTTTACTTTGTCAGACACGGAGAATCTCTCTGGAATGCACAGAATAAAATCTGCGGAAGCACGGATATCGACCTGACGGAAAAAGGATATGCACAGGCAGAGGAAACAGGAAGACGGATCATGGAACAGGGACTGAAGATCGACCGGATCATCTCCTCCCCGCTGCTCAGAGCCTGGCATACCGCTGAGACCATTTCAAAGATGACCGGCATCCCTGCCGTGAAGGAAGAACGCCTGATCGAGCAGGCGTTCGGGAAATATGAAGGTACGCCGCGGGACTCCGAAGAATTCCGTACGGCGAAGATGAGATTCATCGATTCCTATGACGGCGGAGAAAGCATGTTTCATGCGGTTCACAGAATATACTCCCTGCTGGATGAAATCACATCCCAGGAGGATACGGTATATCTGATCGCCGCCCACAACGGACTGGCCAGAATCATACAGTCCTACTTTCGTGATATGACAAACGATGAGTACGCTTCCTTCGGTATCCGGAACTGCGAAATCATACGGTTTGATTACTGATCTGATCCCTGTGCATCTTTCCGGTGCACAGGGTTTTTTCTTTCCTTTTTATCGGGGCGGGAACCTCTTTCTCTTTCCCCGGTGTTTCATGGATGAAAGAGCGTCAATAATCAAGTATGATTAAGAAAACACTGCTGATATCATTCAGACCGCTGTATCTCTTCCGATTCTGTAAAGGAGTTTTTATGACACGATACGGTTTTATTTACGACCAGGCAAAATGCATCGGCTGCAACGTCTGCCAGATGGCATGCAAGGACAAGAACAATCTGGAAATGGGACTGTTCTTCCGGCGTGCCGAAACACTGGAGATTCCTGCCGGTGAACAGCCGCAGTTCTTCCATTTTTCCGGCGCCTGCATTCATTGTGATGATGCGGAATGCATCGCTCACTGTCCGACCGGAGCCATGTACCGCAGAGCTGACGGAACCGTCGGTCACCGGAAAGAAAAATGCATCGGCTGCGGCATCTGCACAAAAGTATGTCCGCAGGCTGCTCCGAAACTGAGTGTCAGAGACGGCAGATCCTCCAAATGCGACGGCTGCTTCGATCTCCGCCGGCAGGGAAAGAATCCGGCCTGTGTCGACGCATGTCTGACGCACTGCCTGAAGCTGGTCGATTATGACACGCTGGACGAATACCGGGAAAGAAAGGCGGAATATCCATGGGAGTAAAATATCTGATTATCGGCGGCGGAATCGCCGGTCTGAGTGCCGCGGAAACAATCCGGGCAAATTCTCCCGAAGGAGAAATCCGTATGCTGGAAGCCGGTCCCCACAGACCGTATCTGCGTCCCCTGTTAAGCAAAACCGGCATCAATTACCTGAATGCGAAAAACCTGGAAATCCATGATGAATCCTGGTATCAGAGAAAGCGCATTGCCGTAACCACTGACTGCCGGGTGACGAAAATCAATCCGGATGAACATACCGTAAACTGCAGCGACGGCAGCACCTTTGCCTATGACAGGCTGATTTATGCGGCCGGGGCTTCGGCAGCTGTACCGCCGATTCCCGGTGCAGACCTGAAAGGCGTTCATACCCTTCGCACCATCGAAGATATGAAGGATATCCATCTGGACAGCGCCATGGCGGAATCCGCTGTCGTGATCGGCGGCGGTGTGATCGGCGTGGAAATTGCTTCGGAACTGAAAGCGCTCGGTCTGTCCGTTTCCGTTCTGGAACTTGCGCCGAAACTGCTGGGAAGATTCCTGGATGATGAAAGTGCGGAAGTATTCCGGACAAAGCTGGAAGACGACGGCATTGTCTGCAGAACGGGTGCCGGACAGATCGCGATTACAGCCGGTGAAGACGGAAGAGCCTGCGGGGTCAGTACCGTGATCAGCGGAACAGAAGAAAAATTTGACGCTGATCTGGTGATTATTTCATGCGGTATCCGGGCAGATGTGACATTGCTGAAAGAAGCCGGTGCGGAATGTGAACGCGGCGTCATTGTAAACAGCGCAATGGAAACAACCCTTCCGGATATTCTTGCGGCAGGCGACTGCATTCAGTGGAAGCCGAATCCGGGCTTATGGAACTTTGCGAAGCAGAGCGGACAGATCGCCGGACGCAGCGCTGTTTACGGAGCGTCCCATGAAGAAGTGACAGGCAGTCCTCTGTACAGCGGGGGCGAGCTGATTTATTCCGGAAGAAATCTGTTCCTTTATGCATTCGGAGAAACCGAAGGCGAAGTCCGGAAAGAGCTTCCGGAAACAGATATACCGTTCCGGTTCCGGGTCAACAAACCCTGCGGCGGCACACCGTATCAGAAACTGTTTTACCGTGACGGAAATCTGAAGGGAGCTGTCCTGATCGATGCGGCTGAAAGTCTTGCGGAAATACGTACCGCGCTCTGGAACAATCAGGGCATGAAGCCGGGTGCGGATGCGCCGGCCCTGCCGAAGTCCGCATATCTGCTTGCATGTGTCTTTTTCTCAGACCGGGAAGAAGCCATGAAAATCCTGGCACTTACACCGGAATGGAACAGGCACAGCGAAGAAGAATGGCGCCTGGAATATGATTTCCTGTTCCGCGGATGCGATGCGGATTTCAAGCCTTCCCTTTGGGCGTCGGTATGCAGAGATGAAAAAGTGCTGTGCAATCAGACAACCCTGGATGTCATCAGAAACTATTATCAAAACGGCTACAAGCCGGTGCATATGGAAGGCAATCCGGCAGACTATATCGGTGAGCAGTACCGGTATCTCTATTATCTGGAAACAGCCGGTGCGAAGCATCAGGCGGCTGATTTCACCGAAGAATACACACTTGAAAATCAGAAGCTGCTTCTGAAGGATCTGAAAAAAAGAGGAACCTTCGATGCCTTCCCTGCCGTCAATGAATATCTCCTGCAGATGCTGGCAGGACGCAGGGATACTTCCCTGTCATCCATGGCGGAAGCTCTCGGAATCGGAAACAGAATATCCGATCTGTGGAAGATTCTGGAACCGCATGCGTCGGAATTCTGTGATGTATATGAGGATGGTCTGAATGCTCCGCTGACAATGGAAGAACCGAGGGTGATTCAGACCGGAGGCGGAAACAACTGCGGCGGTAAATGCGTGATCCGTCCGACCGTACAGGAAGGATGCATCCTGCGGATTGAATCCGACATCTCCTCGAATGATCCCCAGATCCGGGCGTGCGTCAGAGGCAGAGGCTACCGGAAGACATTCCTCAGCATGGACAGACTGCGCTACCCGATGAAGCGCATCGGCGAACGCGGCAGCGGAAAATTCCGCCGGATCTCCTGGGAACAGGCAGTGCAGGAAATCTCTGCGGAATGGAAGCGGATCCGTGATACTTACGGACCTTCCTCCCGCTACGTCAATTATGCGACCGGCGTGACCGGCGTCATGCGTCCTTCCAGACTTGCCAAGCGGCTGCTTGCCTGTGACGGAGGATATCTCGAATCCTACGGCAGCTACAGCTCCGCATGCGCATCCTATATTGCGCCGTATATCTTCGGTGATGTTCTGTTCGGGAACAGCCCGGAAGACGTGCTGAACGCCAATCTGGTCATCTTCTGGGGAGACAACTCCACGGAGACGATATTCGGGTCCGAACGGAATTATTACCTGTCAAAGCTGAAGGAAAAGAATATCCGCATTATCGCAATCGATCCGCGTCTTTCCCAGACCGGCATTACCTATGCGGATGAATGGATCCCGATCAGGCCTTCTTCCGATGCGGCACTGGCGGACGCCATGGCCTATACCCTCTTTAAAGAAGGCCTGCAGGATCAGGCATATATGGATCAGTACTGCATCGGTTTTGATGAAGATCATATGCCGGAAGGCGTACCGGCAAATGAGAGCTACCGGAGTCTGCTGTTCGGATTAAAGGACGGGGTGGAACGCTCACCGGAATGGGCCGAGACCATTACCGGCATTCCGGCGGAAAAGATCCGCAGTCTTGCCCGCGAACTGGCTTCCGCAAAACAGGCATGCATTATTTCCGGATACGGCATTCAGAGAACGGGCAACGGCGAGCAGGCGGTCAAGGGCATCGCAACGCTTGCGGCAATGACCGGAAATATCGGTATCTCCGGCGGAAATGCCGGCGGATGCGGAATGACCCGGGAACACGTCAATCCTTCCCTTGCCATGCCGGCTGTCGAAAATCCGTATAAGGGCGCCATTTCCATCTTCCTTTGGACAAAGGCAATTGAACACGGGGATGAGATGACCGCCCGCAATGACCGGGTCCACGGCGTAGATAAACTCGATTCGAAACTGAGGATGATGCTGAATCTGGCAGGCAATACGCTGATCAACCAGCATTCCGATATCAATGACACTATCCGGATTCTCAGGGATGAAAGTCTCTGCCAGCTGATCGTGTGCTCGGATATATTCATGACGCCGAGTGCGAGATTCGGAGACTATGTCCTGCCCGGCGCATCGGTATTTGAAGTGAACAACATCAACGCTCCGTGGCGCGGCGGCAACTATGTGATCCGCAACAACAAGGTCATCGATCCGCTGTTCGGATGCCGGTTTGAGTGGGAATGGCTGAAAGAGATCTCAAAAGAACTCGGACTGTATGATCAGTTTGCGGCAGGCCATGACGAACATGATTACTGGCTGGAAGAAAGCTACCGCGTGCTCAGAGAAAAAGAACCGGAGCTTCCGGATTACGAAACCTTCTGCCGTGAAGGCGGATGGCAGTACAGAAACAAAAAGATCTATATTGCCTTTGAAGATCAGATCCGTGATCCCGAACATCATCCGTTCAGAACGCCGAGCGGAAAGATCGAAATATTCTCAAAGACACTGTATGACATGCATCTGGAAAATGTGCCTGCTGTCTCCGGATATATTCCGTGTCCGGAAGGACCGGAAGATCCGCTCCGGGAAACATTCCCGCTTCAGCTGATCGGCTGGCATACCAGAAGACGCACCCACTCCATGCATGACAACAACGAATGGCAGGATGAAGTGGAAATGCCGGGTCTCTGGATGCATCCCGCAGACGCGGAAGCACGCGGCATCGGAAACGGTGATCCGGTAAAGGTATACAACAGACGCGGCACCGTGATCATCCCGGCAGTTGTCACAAACAGAATCATGAAGGGCGTGGTTGCCATGTCGCAGGGCGGCTGGTATACGCCGGATCAGAAAGGAAACGACCGCAGAGGCTCGATCAATGTGCTGACCGATGCGGCACATCCGACTCCGCTGACCAAGGGAAACCCCCAGCATACAAATCTCGTGGAAGTAGAAAAATACTGAAGCAGTTTAAAGACCGCAGGCTGAAAATACCGGCGGTCTTTTTTGCAAAAGAAAAAGCGGGAGTGAACCTCTGCCTCCGCAGCATTCACTCCCTGCCCGTTATCTGTTCTGAAGCTTATTTGGATGCACTGTCGCCTGCGATGCGTCCGAAGACTACGAAGTCCGCGACCGCATTTCCGCCCAGACGGTTTCCGCCGTGTACGCCGCCGGTAACTTCACCAGCAGCGAACAGTCCCGGAATGACATTGCCGTCTGTACCGACAACTTCAGCGTTTGTATTGATCTTGACGCCGCCCATGCAGTGATGGATACCGGGCGCAATTTTAACAGCATAGAACGGAGGATTGGAAAGATCCGTCAGAAGGGCATCGAATGCTTCACGGCCGAACTCAGCGTCGTTCTTTGCGGCGCAGGCTGCCTGCCATGTTTCCAGTGTTTCTGTCAGAACCGCTTCATCAACTTCCATCAGCTTTGCCAGATCGGCGACGGTGTCGCACTTGACCATATATCCCTTGGATACATACTTTTCAATAACTGTGGAACCGGATGCCATGTTTTCATCCGCAACCAGCCATGCATAGCTGCCCGGCTGTGCGTTGACATTTGCGGAGACAACGTCTCTTGTCAGAATCTCATTGCAGAAACGCTTTCCTTCGGAATTGATCAGGATCGCACCGTCGCCTCTCAGAGATTCGGAAATCAGGGATCCGTCCTTCTGAACAACGGTCGGATGGATCTGGATCTGATCCAGATCGACAAAGTCCGCATTGACTGCTTCCAGGAATGCAATCGCATCACCGGTAATTGTCGGAGCATTTGTGCTGACATAGCCCTTCAGATCCGGACGGTATTTGACGATCAGTTCCGGATTGGAGCCGAAGCCGCCGGTTGTAACAATAACGGAATCCGCATGAACGGTGATGTTCTGTCCGTCGCCGCCGACTGCATGCAGTCCGACAGCCTTGCCGTCTTCCATCAATACTTCGTCAACCTTGGCATTGTAGATAATTTCAACGCCTTCTTTTCCGCATGTTTCCGTCAGATGTTCAACAAGGAATGTGCCGACGGAGAGAATCTTTCCTTCATCGTTGACCGGACGATGCTGTCTCTTTGTGGAAGCACCGCCTGCCTGACCGATATTGGACAGAGGAGCGCCGATGGAATCGAGCCAGTCAATCGCAGCGGAAGAATTTTCAGCCAGTGTGCGGACCAGATCCGGATTGTTGAGCTGATGTCCGCCTTCCATTGTATCATTGAAGAACAGATCGACAGAGTCTTCAATGCCCTGTTCCTTCTGATAATGTGTTTCCGCAGCGTTCATACCGCCGGTTGCGTAGCTGGAGTTTCCGCCGGATACTGCACCCTTTTCAAGAATGATAACTTTCTTGCCGTTCTGGGCTGCTGTAATCGCAGCTGTCATGCCTGCGCCGCCGGCACCGGCAATGACAACGTCCGCTGTCTCATCAACATCTTTTACTTCTTTTTCGACTGCGATCGGTTCGAGGCTTGCGGGATCTGCGCCTGCCTGTGTAATAGCGTCATTCAATGCTGTGAAGAAGCCGGTGGATGTTACGGTTGCGCCGCTGACGCCGTCGATCTGGGAAGACTGTGCTTCCAGAACATTTTCAACCAGCTGGGGCAGTGCTGCTCCGCCGACTGTCGGTGTTTCGCCTTCTGCAGTGTACTCGATGTTTTCAATCTTTTCGTCAGATACTGTAAGGGTCAGATGAATCGGTTTTGCGGATCCGCCGAAGCCTTCAGCCTCTGCTTCATAGGTTCCTGCGTTAAATGTGGTTTCTGCGGCAGCCTCTGCTGTCTCAGCCGGTTTTGTCTGTTCCTGCGAACCGCAGGCCGTGAGTGAAACGGCCATCAGTCCGGCAAGAACCAGCCTGGATAATTTTTTCATTTCTTTCCTCCGTGAGAATTTTGTCAGATTATTTTTTATCTGCGCAACAATCTTATCATTGCGTGGCATTGGATTTCAATGACATTCATGCTTATAATGTCATCAAATGGATATTATTCGGGAAATGATGAAATATGAGCCGGAGATGACCGGTTCTGAACGCAAGGTATACGACACCATCAAAGATGATCCGTCGATGGTCATCCGTTTTTCCATCTCCCAGATTGCCCAGCTTGCGGATACATCCACCTCTGCCGTACTGCGTTTCTGTCAGCGGCTCGGTTTCCGCGGATACAAGGATTTCTGCTATGCAGTGCTGGACTGGAACCGGAATTCCGAAAAGGAAGAGAGGGAAACAGATCTGGTTTCCTTCCTGGCTGAACAATATGCGGATACAATCCGCTCACTGAAAGACCTGGACCGTGTACAGCTCAGCCGGCTCTGTTCCGATATCATAAGCGCAGAGAAAACCGTGATCCTCGGGAGATACCGCACCTCCACGGTTGCGGAGAAACTGCGGATGAATCTGACGGATCTCGGAATTACATGCATTTCCGGAAGCGACCTGATTGCCTACCAGCATCTTCTGTCCGTCATTGATGAAAAGACCTGTGTCATTATGTTCAGTTCCTTCGGAAATATCGGCGGTGAAGGCGGTCTTCCGAAGAGCTTTCCGGAACAGCTTCAGACACACTGCGGCCGTACCTGGCTCATCACCACTTCATCTTCAGCCCGGCTGTCCGCTTATATGAAAGACACCATTCTTCTTCCCGGTTTCCGCATGAAGAATAATGTCTCCAGCAGTTCCCAGAGCATCATGATGATCTTCTCGGAAATTCTCACATCACTTTTATCCGTCAATCAGACTTCCGTATAGCGGAAGTTTTCTTATATGTCGGAATGTAAATAATTACATTCGGGTGAATTCCTTTTCATTCCGGCTGACGCAGTTTACAATTATTCTTGAGTTTAAAGGAAGGTAATACACTATGGAATTTGATCTGAACAAACGCCATTGTTTCTGGTTCAACGAACTGGCCATGATTCCCAGAGGATCCGGAAATGAAAAGGCCGCAAGCGACTTCATCGTAAAATTCGCTCAGGATCACGGTCTTGCTTACAAGCAGGATCATGTGTGGAATGTAATTGTCGACAAACCGGCTTCCCCGGGTTATGAAAATGCGGAACCGCTGATCATGCAGGCGCATCTGGATGTTGTCTGTGAAAAAAACAAGGATGTTGAACACGACTTCACAAAAGATCCGCTGGATCTGTATGTGGATGAAGAAGGCTGGCTCCATGCAAGAGGCACAACGCTCGGATGTGATGACGGATTCGGCGTCAGCTACATGCTTTCCATTCTGGAAGATGATACCCTTCCCCATCCGCCGCTCTCCTGCATGTTTACCACCATGGAAGAAATCGGTCTGCTCGGGGCAAGAGAACTGAAGAAGGAAGACATTCACGGAAAGCGTCTGATCAATCTCGACAGCGGCGGAGAAACAAAGACTTCCGTTTCTTCCGCAGGCGGATGCACATCCATCGTTTCCAGAGCACTGGAATTTGAAGAGAATTCAGATCCCGCATATTTCCTGGGTATCCGCGGACTGCTCGGCGGTCATTCCGGCGGACTGATCCACACCGAGCGCGGCAATTCCAACACACTGGCCGCAAGAGTGCTGAAAGAACTTCAGCTGGCCGGTCTGGACGTACGTCTTGTCAGCTTTAACGGCGGTCTGAAATTCAACGCCATTCCGAGAGAAGCAGATGTCATTTTCACCTCCGCTTCCGCTCCTGATGCACTGGAAGCACAGATCCGGAAAACAGAAAAGAATATCCAGTCGGAGCTGGAATTCTCCGACGCCGGATTCAAAGTTCTCTTTGAAGCACATGAGGCTGCCGCAAAGAAACTGACAAAGACCGTCAGCGATGAAGTTCTGAACTTCCTCTTCCTGATGATCAACGGCTTCCGCCACCGTTCCATGGCAATCGAAGGACTGACAGCCGCTTCGCTGAACATGGGTACGGTCACAACCACGGAGGACAAAATTGTCATCGAAGACCTGATGCGTTCAGCACTCGACAGCCACATGGATGAAATGATTGATCAGATCCGTGTACTGGCAGATCTTCTGCATATGGATACCGAATTTAAGGACCGCTTCCCGGGCTGGGCATATGCCAGGGAATCCCCGCTCAGGGAAATCGCCCGTCAAGTGGAAAAGGCGCACGGCAATGAACTGCAGGAGAACGCATCCCACGGCGGACTGGAATGCTCGATCTTCAAGGGACTGGTACCGGAGCTTGACATCATCACCTTCGGACCGATCGCTTCCGGTGCGCATACACCGGATGAAAAGCTGGATCTGGCATCCTTCGACAGAACCTTTGAAATGCTGAAGGAAATCGTATCCGCCTGCCGCTGATGCACTGCATAAAATTATAAATACCGAACGAAAAACAGCTTCCGCTTTCAGAGATGATCTGAATTGCAGAAGCTGTTTTTGCATATTTCCGATGCTGTTATTTCTTCCTGCGGAATACTGCTTTCAGTATTTTAATTATCAGCCATACCAGCAGAAGGAAGATGACTGCCGAAACTCCGAGGAAACCCAGAACCAGATAACCGTAATACCGTGTATTCCGCTTCGGATTGGAAATACTGCACAGGGAGAATTCCAGTTCCTTATCCGGCAGTCCTTTCAGTTCCTTATGATACCCCTGCTCTGTTTTCTGAAATGATCCGAGCGAAGAGCCCGTCATTTCATACGCCGCATTGATATCAATATCCAGTGATCCGAATTCTTTCCATGTCTTTGCCGGAGAAAGCAGATAGGTATAGGTATAAACCGGTTCATCCCATCCGGTATCGATCTCAGGGTACAGCGGCACGGTGACTGTATTGATCACGGTTTCTCCCGGATTAAGATGAATCTCATATTCATACCAGTGCATCAGAGAATTCTCAGTGAATCCGGAGAATGCAGATTCAATGACCCCGCTGCTGTTGCCCGCCCATTCCAGATAACTGACATATGCGTTGTACCAGTCTGTTTCGGATACAGCGGAATCCTGCGGTCTTTCCCTTAATGCAAATGTTTCAAACGAATACTCCTGTTCTGATATCAGTTCAAGATTTCCTGCAATCGGGGTCTCTTCTGTTCCGGATTTTACAACCTCCCATTCTCCGTCATCTTCCGGCAGATCACCGAGATAATACAGCCGGATCTCCATATCATTTTCCACCCATGTCTGAATCCGGACGTTTCCCGTTTCAATTGTTCCTCCGTTGAACGGATCACAGAGTATTTTTGTCTGTGCCGGGTTATACAGAATTCTGCGCTTTGCGGCTGCGGCAGTTTCGGCATCATCAATTCCGGAAACAGAGTAAACAAATTCATGAACCGGCAGATCCGGCCGGTAAAAGCTGTCGGTGCAGTAAGCATCCTGCACTTCCGGC
The DNA here is from genome assembly GCA_015058875.1 of Erysipelotrichaceae bacterium. Lineage (GTDB taxonomy): Bacteria > Bacillota_I > Bacilli_A > Erysipelotrichales > Erysipelotrichaceae > Bulleidia. The sequence goes on from SVBN01000003.1 coordinate 83,490, forward strand.
AGATCTTCTTCCAGAGAGAACGATTCCCGCGCCGCAAAGGAAAAGCGCAGAACCGCACCGGCATCCTGTCCGTCCGTCATCACGTGATACAGCTTTGGATCAGGATAGAACTCCCTCCCGGTTTCCGGGTCATAAGGTGCATAGAAAGGTCCTGCCCCGAACGGAAAGAGCAGCTTCGCGGTAATTTCCATATCCGAAGGATTATGTATGGTATATTCCGCAGTAACGGAGCTTTTCAGATCATAAAATTCCTGCGGATTGTCATAGTGCATCTGAGGATAATCTTCGATATGAAAAGACAGTGTCTCATGTTCCACAATCAGCGGACACTCACCGTCCGTTACCGTCACGCCGTAACCGTCCGTTCCGCGCCAGACACTCATTGCGGAATTCGCATATACCGATACTGCGGACAATGAAAGCAGTACAGATGTCACAATTGCATTTCTCAGTTTCATCATCAGATTCCTTTTGTACCTTTATTCTACACGGAATTTGGCTGTATGGGCATCTGAGACAATTGCGATATCGGAGAATGTTAGGATGGAAATATAAGAAACAGGAAAGGAGTACATAATGAAGTACATACAATTCAACGGCAGCGCCCGTAACGTTTCCGTCATCGGTGCCGGCTGCATGCGTCTTTCCCGACTCGAGCCGAAGGAAATCAGCACGTTTGTGCATACCGCTCTGGACGCCGGCATCAATTTCTTTGATCACGCGGATATCTACGGCGGCGGAAGAAGCGAGGAAGTCTTCGGCAATCTGTTTGCGGCTGAACCCGAACTGAGAGAGCAGATCTTCCTGCAGACCAAGTGCGGCATCAATCAGGGCATGTTCGACTTTTCCAAAGAGCATATCCTGGAAGCGGTCAACGGCAGTCTCGGACGCCTGCACACCGATCATGTCGATTCCCTTCTGCTGCACCGGCCAGATGCACTGATGGAACCGGAAGAAGTCGAAAAAGCCTTTGCCCAGCTGAAACAGGAAGGCAAGGTTCTTTCCTTCGGTGTTTCCAATCAGAATCCTTCCCAGATGGCACTCCTGAAAACCTGTGTGAAGGAACCGCTGACTGCCAACCAGCTTCAGCTTTCCATTGCCCACACGCCGCTTCTGGACGCCGGATTCAATGTCAATATGACGGATGATCCTGCTGTGATGCGGGACGGCGGAACACTGGAATACTGCCGGGCAAATGACATTGCCGTTCAGGCCTGGTCTCCCCTGCAGGCCGGATATTTCACCGGAACCTTCCTGACCAGGGAAGAATATGCACCGCTGAATGAAAAACTTCTGGAACTGGCAGACAAGTATCAGACTGCACCGGATACCATTGCCTATGCATGGATTCTGAGAATCCCCGGAAAGATGCAGGTCATCACCGGCACTTCCAGACCGGAGCGTCTGATCAACGCCGCAAAAGCTGCGGATATCACGCTGACCAGAAGAGAGTGGTACGATCTGTACAAAGCTGCCGGAAACAGACTGCCGTAAGACCATAGCGGAAATACAGTACAAGCACATTAAAAGCTGTCCGCTGTGATGATTGATCACAGTGAACAGCCTTTTCTTTCTGTTATCCTTTCCAGAGGCTGTGCAGGTTGCAGTATGCATATACTGCTTCGACTTCATCTCCTTCGCAGAGTGCGAAGCATACCTTCGGCTCGTCGCCCGGCTTCAGTGCTTTTCTCTGATTCCCGAACTTTGTCTGAATGGAAACCCATTCAATATAGTGTTCCGGAAGCATCGGATGTGCGGCGGAACCGACACATACTGTTACAATGTTGTCCTTCACTTCAAATACCGGCACATGCTTTTCCACAGCCGCATCGGTTGTGCCGGGGATAATCTCCTGCATCGGTTCTCCGCAGCAGACCAGCGGAGCTCCTGTCTTCTTTACGATTGCGGCAATCTGGCCGCAGTGTGAGCACTTGTAAAATCTCATCTCCATGATCAATCTCTCCTCCCTATTGTTTTCTCAGTAATTTTCTGCGTTGACTTCGAAGTAAGCCTGCGGATGTGCGCATACCGGGCATACTTCCGGTGCCTTTGTTCCGACAACGATATGTCCGCAGTTTCTGCATTCCCATACCTTGACTTCGCTCTTTTCGAATACTTCCTTCATCTCAACATTCTTCAGAAGGGCTCTGTATCTTTCTTCATGGTGCTTCTCAATTGCGGCTACTCCTCTGAATTTCGCCGCAAGCTCCGGGAAACCTTCCGCCTCAGCTGTCTTTGCGAACTCTTCATACATATCAGTCCACTCATAGTTTTCGCCGTCAGCCGCAGCTGCCAGGTTCTCCGCTGTGGAACCGATGCCGTTCAGTTCCTTGAACCACATCTTGGCATGTTCTTTTTCATTGTCGGCTGTCTTCAGGAACAGTGCGGCAATCTGTTCGTAACCTTCCTTCTTTGCCTTTGATGCAAAGTAGGTATACTTGTTTCTTGCCTGGGATTCTCCGGCAAATGCTGCTTCAAGATTCTTTTCAGTCTGTGTACCTGCATAAGGATTTTTCTTTTCGGTTTTCACTTCCTCCAGCAGATCACCTTTCGCACCGCAGACAGGGCATACCGGTTCCGTTCCTTCTTCCGCTTCGAATACTTCATTGCATAATGTACATCTGTATGTTTTCATCTGATTCTTCTTCGCCTCCTCATTGAATATCAGTTTCAGCAGTTTTTCTGCGGCTTCTGCAGGAAAATCACGATCCGGATTTTTCAGCATATCTTTCAGCAGAGTCCGCACGTTTTCACTTTGCGGCAGCATATATCCCGCTTCGCGCATGATATCTTCCCCGATCAGCCGTTCGGAAGCAGCGACCGCTTTCAGCAGTCTGCGCAGACCGTCCTGTTCCGCTGTCTTTGCCAGTTTCAGCGCAGCGGCTTCCTGATCCGCTTTATTCTGCGCCAATGCGTTCAGGATCCGGCATACATTCTCCTTCTTCGGCTGGGGTGCGGGATATTCCTGCGGAACCAAGCTGATGGCTTTGGACGGACACGCTTCGGCACAGGCACCGCATCCGATGCATTTATTGACATCGATGATACTGTTTTCTGTATCTGTCGCTCCGGTCGGGCAGACATACAGACAGAGACAGTCCTTTGTGCACAGACGCAGATTTCTGACAGCTGTTTTCTTCATACCTGTCTGCCTCCTTCAACCTTATCGAACTTCCATGCAGGAACCTTGCATACGGGACAAAGATCCGGTGCTTCATCACCGGTATAAACAAATCCGCACACCGAGCATACCCATACACCTGTATCTGCCAGCATATCTTCGCCTTCTTTCAGATACCTGTCTGTCAGTGATCCCAGCATCCGGGTCACTTTTTCTCCCCATACGCAGATTCTGGCTGTTCCGCGGTCTCCTTCGGCATCGGCTGCGGCACGTACATTTCTGTAATGATCCGCGTCTTTATGAATTTCTCCGGCCAGATCATTCAGATCCGCATTTTCCGGAGCCGGTGTAATCGTACGGAAATATTCCGCCAGTTCACGGAACAGCGATGCCTCTTCCGTTCTGTATTGTTTTTCACAGCCGCGGGCAAGGCTGGAACAGATAATGGAAAGTCTTCCGGCAGACAGATCCGTCAGGCTGATCTCCGGGAGAGGTCTGCCCGCTGTTTCAGCAGTCACTGCATTTTCCGTTTCCGCTCTGAACAATTCTTTTCCCGCCCTGCAGAGCGGACATTTCCAATCATCGGGCAGAGATGAAAACGGCAGCTGTTCCGCGGCTTCATCGTAAACATAACCGCAGACACTGCATATGTATCTCATGGAATGGGTTCCTCCTTTACTGTTATTGTTGTATGCGTATGAAGAAAAAGGATTCGTAGCTTTTGATGCGTCGGCAAATCCGATGGGAGAATATCGGAATGATGATGTTTTCTGCTGAACTGAACTGTTAATTTCATGTTATAGGAGAGCTCATAGGTATGTCAATTTGTCTGCACTCTTTGGCGAAAAAAAATGTTACCCGGTTCTCCGGATAACATTCATAATCAATATCCCAGCTTTGCGGCTGTCTCTTCGGCGTCTTCCAGCAGACGTTCGAATTTCTTCAGCGCCGTTTCCACCGGCTGCGGTGTCGTCAGATACACGCCGGCATGTTTCAGCTCATCCAGCGGATACTGCGAGCCGCCCATTCCGAGGAATTCACGGTATTTCCGTACGGAATCGCCGCCGTTTTTCAGAATGCCTTCCGCAAGTGCGGACGCCGTGCAGTAACCGGTCGCATAAACATATACATAGAACGGATTGTAGAAGTGCGGGATTCTTGCCCATTCATACTGCACTTCTTCATCAATTACCATTTCCGGTCCCCAATACAGCTCAATCAGTTTTCTGTACATGGAAGAAAGTGCATCCGGGCTGAGTGCTTCACCGCGCTCATACATCGCATGCGCTTCTTTTTCAAATTCCGCAAACATTGTCTGACGGAATACGGTACCCTTGAAACCTTCCAGATACTGGTTCAGCAGGATCAGACGCTCTTTCGGATCTTCTGTTTTTTCCAGCAGCTGATCCGCAAGCAGATTCTCATTGACGGTCGAAGCCACTTCCGCCACAAACAGCGTATATCCTGCATACTGCGGAGGCTGCTGTTTGGAGGAGAACGTATGCATGGAGTGTCCCATTTCGTGGGCAATTGTAGACACACTGTCCAGCGTGCCGGTGAAATTGGTCATGATGTACGGATTGGAATCATATGTTCCGGAAGAGAATGCTCCTCCGGATTTCCCCTTGTTCGGATAGACGTCAATCCACCCTGTATTCATGCCGTTCCTGACAGTTTCCACATAGTCTTCACCGAGCGGCGCAACCGCATCCAGAACCATCTGCTTCGCTTCTTCATAGGTATAGCGTCTGTCGCTTCCCTTGACCAGCGGTGCATAAACATCGTAGTAATGGATATCCTCCACGCCAAGCAGTCTCTTTCTCAGGGAAACATAGCGGTACATCAGCGGCATGTATTTGTGCACGGTTTCAATCAGGCTGTCATAGACGGACAGCGGAATATGATTCTGCGACAGGGACATTTCTCTCGAGGAAGCATAGTGTCTGACCGATGCTTCGGCTGCGGCAGCTTTGACCGCTCCGGCATAGGAAGCCGCGAAGGTATTGATATGTCCCTTGTATGTCCGGTAATAGCTGCGGAATGCATTCTCTCTCAGCGTGCGGTCATTGGATTCTTCCAGCAGGATATAGTTGGATCCGCTTAGTTCATGTTCTTTGCCATCCGCATCCTTCACGCTGTCAAATGTAAGATCGGCATCCATCAGATTGTCCGCAATCTCACCCGGTGCGGAAAGAGCTTCCGTAAAGCTTGCAAGCAGCTTTTCTTCCGGTCCGCTCAGCGTATGCGGCTTCTGTGCAATCAGGTTGTCCAGTGTGAATTTATAGGGTGCCAGCAGTTCATCTTCCGCAATTGCCTTCAGCTTTTCCTCATCCAGTGAAAGAATCTCCGGTTCACCGAAGGATGTCGCGGCCATCAGGGCTGCATATTTTCCGAATGCACGGGCATACATGGACTGGGCTGCCTGCGCTCTGGTATCCTCGCTCCTTCTCAGCATTGCATAGGTGATCAGATTATCCATCTTCCGCTCGGTATCCGTGCTTTCATCCAGAAATGCCCGGATATTTTCCGCTGTATTCAGCTTTCCTTCATAGCTCATCAGGGAAGCAGTCATTCCGTCTGCCTCGCCAAGCGCCTTTTCCCAGGCTTCATCATTTTCAAACAGGCTGGAAAGATCCCACATATATGCGGAATCCATCTGGCTTCGTTCTTTTAATTCTGTCATTTTTTCCTCCGTTAACACTGCGCATTCAAGTATACTGCAAAAATCATGATCAGACAGGCTGAAGTGCAATGTACACAATCTCCGTGGGATTGAACAGTCTGGGCAGCGGTGCGGCTGTATTGGCCAGTCCCCGTGAAATGATCATCGCGCCCTGTTCTCCCCTGTGCATCCCGGAAGTATATTCCGGTAAAAACCCCTGTCCCGGTGCATACAGACCGTCCCAGCGGAACGGATGCCAGTAACGGATCTGCCCGCCGTGGGCATGTCCGCTGAGCACCAGATCAATCTTTCTTCTGTACAGATACGGCTCACTCATCCGCCAGTACTGCGGATAATGACACAGCAGTATCTTATACCCGTCATACCGTTCAAATCTGCTCAGCCAGTCTGTTTCCGGTCCGTCGTGCATATCATATCGGTGTGCTCCGTGCCTGGGATACAGATCATTTCCCCGGTGCAGTTTCCTGTATCTCCGGTAATCCGTCACAAGCGACGGGGTCAGACCTCCCACGGCAATGCCCGGACGGAATTCGCACATGTCATTATCGAGATATGCCGCACCGGTCTGCCGTATCATTTCAATATCCTTCTCATTCAGCAGCCATTCATGATTTCCCGGGGAATAATATACCGGCGCGATCTTCCGGCACTCCTTCAGAAAGCGCATCGCACTGACGGATTCCTCCGTTTTCAGCATATTCCCGTCGGGCTTCACCCCGTAGATCAGATCACCTGCTATGGCAATCAGGTCCGGTTTTCTGTTCCTCAGGGATTCCAATGCATCTGTACAGTCATGATCATGCAGATCAGCCGCAAGTGCGATCGTAATTTCTTTCCGAATGTCTGCCCGGATCCGGTAAAATGTCTCTTTCATATCATGCATTTTATCACGGCCTCCAATGCATTTTAAAAGGACTGCCCTGTAAACTGATACCCGTAAAGAGGACCTGAGTTTGACAACTCAGAGACACCCTTTGCGGGTTTTTTGTGAGGTGAAGTATGTCCAGGTATAGGAGATTGACAGAAACAGAGTGCGAAATACTGAGAAA
>SVBN01000063.1 GCA_015058875.1 Erysipelotrichaceae bacterium
AGATCCTTTGAAAGAGACATATGATCTTTCTCTCGGCAGGGATGAAACCATCCGGGTGAGCAGGACGCAGAAAAAGAAATATACATCCCAGGTATTGCTGAAGCAGCAGACCAGACGTGAACATGAATATGAGATCTCCGTCGTATCCGGAAAGAAAAAGCCGTGCCGCATCACCATCATCGATCAGATTCCGGTATCGGATGAAAAGACGATTACGGTGGACAATGTCACACTCAGCGGCGGAAAGCTGAACAGCGATACGGGGGAAGTCCGGTGGGATCTGGATATGAAGCCGGAAGAAAGCAGAACACTGACGCTGGCCTATACGCTCGCCTGGCCGAAAGACAAACGGATTCAGGAAACAGCCGTGCAGAACAGTCCGTTCTGTCCGGAGTGCGGTTCCCTGACCCACGGCATGAAATTCTGTCCGGAATGCGGCAGAAAGATGTATTAACCGGAATTGCCGGTTCATAACAGCGTTATTCGATAATGCACGGGGAACTTTTCCCCGCAGACAGGGAAAACAGCATTGCCGGTGGTATAATGATCACCGGCAATGATTCAATTCGGGAGGATTTCGATATGTCCTTTGTATTTCATACAGACTGCGCGCCCAAGGATATGGATGCCTTTGTGACGGCATCCGATCAGAATACATTATTTCAGTGTTCGGACTGGGCAAAAATCAAATATAACTGGAAAAGCATTCTGACAAGCGTTACGGAAGACGGAGAGATCCGGGCAACCGCACTGGTGCTGATCCGGAAGCTGATTCCGGGCAGAAACCTGATGTACATTCCCAGAGGTCCCGTCATGGACTATACGGATATTGATCTGGTGAACTTTTATCTTGAAAATCTGACAAAGCTTGCAAAGCAGAACAGATGCGCCGCCGTGCGCTTTGATCCGGCGGTTCTGTACCGGAAATATCCGTATCATGAGCGGGAAGCGGAACATCCGGTAATGAATCGGAGCGTGATCGATATGCTGGAAGCACTCGGATGCCGGCATAAGGGATTTACGGTGCGGATTGAAGAGGCGACGCAGCCGCGCTTCAATGCATCGATGCATGTGACTGCCGATTACCGCGATCATCTTGAACACAAAACCGCCAAATGCATCCGGGCTGCGGAGCATAAAGGCATTGAAGTGAAATCGGGTCTCGGTGAAGTGCATAATCTGGCGGAGGCCATGCACCATACAGAGGTCAGAAAAGGGGTTGCCCTGCGCGGAGAAGATTACTTCCGCAATATGATGGAAGTATACGGAGACCATGCCGTCTGTCTGAGTGCATCGATCAATTTCCCGAAGCAGATTGAAAAGCTTGCGGATGCGGTGAACGAAGCGGAAACATTGCTGGAAAGCGGCAATGTCTCCAAAAAGCAGCGCAGTCAGCTCACACAGAATCTGGAAAAGGATAAGAAGGAGCTGGAAAAGCTTGCGGCGGATTATGCCCGGGAAGGAAAAGATACCGTTATAACATCCGGTATCCTTGCCGTATACAATGACCGGCTCATGGAGCTGTTTTATATGGGAAACCATCCGGACTATCTGCGGATGTATTCCAGCTATCTGCTGTATGCGAAGTGCCTGGATATCTGTGCGGAAAAAGGCATTGAACACTGCAGCTTCGGCGGGATTGAAGGCACGCTTGACGATGGCCTGACACTCTTCAAGTCCAACTGGATTATGGATGTGGAAGAGTATATCGGCGAATTCAATATTGTGATTGATCCGGCGGTCTATCAGCTCTTTGACTCTGTTTATCCCAAAGCTCTGCAGGCTTATGCGAAACTGAGAAGCAGGAAATAAGCCATGAGATTTGTCGAAAATGTGGAAAAGGAACGCTTTGATGCGTTCATGATCGCTCATCCGCTGAACCATTATTCCAAGACAAGTCCCTTCATTGAACTGCAGAAGGATGAATATCACCGGGGATGGCTGCTGGGCGTCGAGGATGATAACGGCAGTCTGATTGCCGGAGCCGTCATGCTGGAGAAAAAGACGGCAGTGCCTTTCGGCAGATTCTGCTATTGCCAGTACGGCTTCAATCTCGATATCGGAAACCGTGAGCTGATTTCTTTCTTTGCCCGCAATCTGAAGGAATTTGCGAAGAAGCAGGGTGCCTTCCTGCTGCGGATGGACTTCAATATCACCCGTCTGGAACATGAAAAAGACGGTACGTTGAAAGAAGGCGGCTTCAACCATGAATATGTAACGCAGCTGCTGTGCGATGAAGGATTTACGCATCTCGGATACAATTACGGCTACAGCGGGAACTGGATGAGCCGATATACCTACAGGCTGGATCTGGACCGTCCGCTGAAGGATATCCTGAAAGGCATCAAGCGGTGCAGCACCTATGCCAATAAGAATGAGGAACGGTGCGTCCGTGTGCGTCCGGGAACAATCGAGGAACTCGGCATCCTGGTGGACAGTGAACAGGAACTGAGCGAAAAGCTCGGATTCAAGCCAAAGGATACCGCCTGGTTCCGGAAGCTGTGGCGGACTTATGCCCCATACGTGCATTACTATATCGTTGAAACCAACTATCATCAGGCAAAGCTGAATCTGATGCAGAAGATTGCGGAAAATGAGAAAAAACTTGCCGTGATGAAGGATGAAAAGAAAATGGATCCGCTGATCAAGTCCAATGCGGCGATGCAGAAGGAAATCCGTGAGATAGAAGAGGGCGGATACGACCGGGATGTAACCGTGCCCCTCGGCGCAAAGTTCATCATCATGATGGGTCCCAACGTCTGGAATGTGAACATGTACACGACAAAGACGCTGATGAACTTCCGCGGCGCATTCGCACTTCACAGATATGCCATCGAAGATGTATGGAAGCTCGGCGCAAAGACCTATGATTTTGAAGGGATATCAGGTTCACTGGATCCCAATGATGAGTATTACGGCCAGCAGGACTTCAAGAAGAGCTTCGGCGGAGACTTCCTGGAATTCCTGGGAGAATTCGATGCCGTGCTGAACCGGCCCATGTATCTGGCGTGGCTGAAATCAGACCGTCTGTACCGCAGAGTCAGAAGAAAAGTGCGGTATATTTTCAATAAGAAATAAGACTGGGGAGATGCCTTCGGGCATCTTTTCTGTATGGCATGCAGGATTGACAAAACAGTCAGAGAAGACTAACCTAATAGTTAGTTATTTTGAACTAATAAAGATGGAGAAAGTATCAGGAGGAAGTATATGAACTGGACAAAGACAAGATTTCTTGCATACGGATTTCTGCTGGGATCCGCAGGTCTGAAGATGCTGACATCAAAGGACGCAAAAAAGGTATATACAAAAGTAACAGCGGCAGGCATGAGATGCGCAGATGAAACTCTGCGCATTGCGGAAGAACTGCGTGAAAACGTTGAAGACATTGCAAGCGATGCACGTCAGATCAACGAGGAACGCCGTCAGGAAGAGGCGGAGAAAATTCTCGAAGACGCCGCATAAGCATTTGATCCCGAAAAAAGAAACTGCGAGGTAAAACCGATGAAATGTGTCATACAGCATATGTCTGAAGGCAGATTGCGTGTGCATGTCGGGCAGACTTTTATGATGCCCGGACAGGCCGGCATTCTGGAAAAATATCTGATGGAGATCCCCGGCGTCAGGAATGTACGGGTCAGCGAACGTACCGGCAACGCCATGATTACCCATCGGACAGACAGTGAGAATATACTGCATGCACTGTCGGTTTTTCATTATGAGGACTATGAAGCGGATGAAGCCGACATCTCATCCCGCAGACTGACGCGTGATTTTGAGGAACAGATTTTCTGGCATTGTGCCGGCCGTGTTTTCAAGCGGCTGTTTCTGCCGCTGCCGGTCCGCAATGCTGTCACTGTTGTCAATGCCGTTCCTTATATCTGGAAAGGCCTGAAGACACTGGCGAAAGGAAAGATCGAAGTACCGGTACTGGATGCGACGACAATCGGTGTTTCCGCAGCGACAGGAGATTTTTCCACGGCTTCATCGATTATGTTCCTGCTGGGACTCAGTGAAATCCTGGAGGATTATACGCACCGGAAATCCGTTGATGATCTTGCCAGATCCATGGCGCTCAACATTGACCGGGTATGGATTATGAGCGCATCGGGAGAACAGATCCTGATCAATGTGAATGAAGTGCATGAAGGCGATATCATGATCGTCCATACGTCCAATACGATACCGCTGGACGGCGTCGTTGCGGCGGGCGAGATGACTGTCAACCAGTCCTCCATGACCGGAGAATCCATTCCTTCCGTAAAAGAACCGGGATCTCTCGTTTATGCCGGTACCGTCGTGGAGGAAGGCGAATGTCAGGTCCGCGTTACCAGTACTGCCGGAAGCGGCAGATATGACCGTATTGTCAGGATGATCGAAGAGTCCGAGAAGCTGAAATCGGAAACCGAGACAAAGGCAATACATCTGGCAGACAGACTGGTTCCGTATTCTTTTGCCGGAACAATTGTGACTTATCTGCTGACCCGCAATACGGCAAGAGCACTGGCGGTGCTGATGGTGGATTATTCCTGCGCTCTGAAACTCTCCATTCCGATTTCAGTGCTTTCGGCCATGCGGGAATGCGCGCGTCACCGTATCTCCGTCAAGGGCGGACAGTTCCTGGAAAATATCGCTGCGGCAGAAACCGTGGTATTTGACAAGACAGGTACGCTGACTTATTCCAGACCGACGGTCGCCATGGTTGTACCATTCAATAAAAACGATGAAAATGAAGCGCTGCGGCTTGCGGCCTGTCTGGAGGAGCATTATCCCCATTCCATGGCGAATGCTGTTGTTGCGGAAGCCGAACGGCGCGGACTGATGCACGAAGAGCGCCATACAAAGGTTGAATATATTGTTGCCCACGGTATTGCAAGCACGATCGACGGAAAGAAAGCCGTAATCGGCAGCTGGCATTTCGTATTTGAAGACGAAGGCGTCAAAGTTCCGGCGAGGGAAAAGAAAAAGTTTGAACAGATTCCCGACGGATACAGCCATCTGTATCTGGCAGTCGGCGGAAAGCTTGCGGCTGTCATCTGCATCGAGGATCCGATCCGTCCGGAAGCCCCCTCAGTTATAGAGAAACTGCGGACAAGAGGCATCGGAAAAACCGTCATGATGACCGGCGATTCCGCAAGAACGGCTGCCTCTGTCGCTGCCCTGACCGGCGTGGACCACTGGCAGGCGGAAGTGCTGCCGGAAGATAAAGCGGCATTCATCAAAAGCGAACATGAGCAGGGCAGAAAGGTTGTCATGCTCGGAGACGGCATCAATGATTCCCCGGCGCTGTCCGAAGCGGACTGCGGCATTGCGGTCAGCGACGGCGCTGCCATCGCCAGGGAAATCGCCGATGTAACCATTGCGGATGAAAACCTGAATGCACTGGTTGTGCTGAAGGATATTTCCGACCGTCTGGATCAGAGAATTCACCGGAACTACCGTTTTATCATGACGTTTAATACGGCTCTGATCATATCCGGTGCAATCGGAATCCTGCCGGCCGCCACAGCCGCATGGCTTCATAATCTGTCCACCCTCGCCGTCAGCATGCATTCCATGACGGATGTGCTGGGCGAAAATGAAATGCAGAGCTGATCTGCGGATGAGAGAAATCCGCCGGCATGTCTCAAAGTTCATGCTGAAGAAGCAAAAGCGTAAGGACAGGGCATGCCGGCATTTAAATAATTCTGTCCAGCGTTATATGCGCATGACAGAAAGGTTTGATTCATTTATGTTTGATCACAGATTAATGGAAATGTGCCCGGAAAGCAGAAAGTACATCATCCGGAATGTGCTGCTGCAGTGGTGCGAACTGATGATGAACGCGCTGATGATCGGTGTTTTGGCACTAATTTCAGAGCGTCTTTATCATAATGCGCTGACTGCGGATTTCCTGATAAAGGGCATAGTGGCAGTTGCGGTTACAATGGCGGCCCGCTGGTTCACCAGGAAAAGCGCCGTGCGGATGAGCTGGCTTGCCTCCAGAACCATCAAGCGCGTCATGCGGGAAAAGATCTACGAAAAGCTTCTGAAGCTCGGATCGGGCTACCGTGCACATGTGCAGGAAGCGGAGCTCGTGCAGGAATCGGTGGAAGGAACCGATCAGCTGGAAAGCTACTTCGGCCAATATGTTCCGCAGTTTTTCTACGCCTTTCTGGCACCGCTGACGCTCTTTCTCATGTTCGGCCTCGCCGGCAGCTGGAAAGCCGCAGGCGTGCTGCTGGTATGCGTGCCGCTGATTCCCGGCGCCATCATGACGGTGCAGAAGATCGCCAAAAAACTGCTGGCAAAATACTGGGATCAGTATGCGGCGCTCGGAAGCACATTCCTGGAAAATCTGCAGGGCATGACGGCCCTGAAAATCTATCAGGCGGACGCCTTCAAAAATGAGCAGATGAACAGGGAATCGGAAAACTTCCGCCGGATTACCATGAAGGTTCTGACGATGCAGCTGAATTCCATTATCATCATGGACTTCTTTGCCTACGGCGGAGCGGCATTGGGAATCATCATGGCCCTGCGTGCATTCCGTGATCATACCATCGGGATTGCATCCTGCCTGTTCATGATCCTGCTGTCGGCGGACTTCTTCCTGCCGATGCGGCAGCTGGGAAGCTATTTCCATGTCGCAATGAACGGCATGGCCGCCAGCGACAGGATTTTCCGCTTTCTGAATGAAGCGGAACCGGCAGAAAAAACAGAAGAAATCAACGAAGAGACCGGATCAATTGAACTGAATGATATTTCCTTTTCCTATACGGAAGACCGCGAAGTTCTGCATCATATTTCCATGAACTTCCCGAAGGGAAGCTTTACCGGCATTGTCGGGGAAAGTGGCAGCGGGAAGTCCACGATAGCGGGACTGCTGACGGGCAAAAATGTGCTGCAGAGCGGAAGTCTGACGATCGGCGGAAAAAGCATTACCGGTATCAAAGAAGAAAGTCTGTTTTCACATCTGACTTATATCGGATCCGACAGCGTTTTCTTCAAAGGCACGCTGCGTGAAAACCTCATCATCGCGGATCCGGACGCATCGGATGAAAAGCTGTTGGACGTGCTGGACCAGTGCGGCATCGGGGAATTCTTCCGGCTGAACGGAGGACCGGAAGCGCAGCTGATGGAAAATGCGGAGAATCTTTCGGGAGGACAGCGTCAGCGTCTGGCTCTTGCCAGAGCGCTCCTGCATGATTCTCCGGTCTGGATCTTTGATGAAGCCGCCAGCAATATCGATGTGGAAAGCGAAGAAGCGATTCTGCAGCGGATCAGGGAGATGCGTGCACATAAGACCATTATCATGATTACCCACCGTCTGGCCAATGTAACGGATGCGGATCATATTTACTGCCTGGATCACGGCACGCTCGCCGGTGAAGGAACACACGGGGAAATGCTGGAATCGTGCGCTGTTTACCGGCAGCTCTGGAATACCCAGCAGGAGCTTGAAAACTTCGGAAAGGAGACCGGCCATGAAGCAGAATAAGATTACCGTTCTTCTGAGAATGCTGAAGCTGGTAAAGCCGCTGCGATGGTTCATGGCGCTGGCCGTGGTGCTCGGAACGCTCGGATTCCTTGCAGCGCAGATGATTCCCGTTTTCGGAGTCTGGGGGATCCTTGCCGTACTCGGGGAAGGTGCTCCGTTTGCGCTGAAGACAATCATGATTTTTCTGCCGGTACTTGCTGCTGTGCGCTCCGTATGCCGCTTCAGCGAGCAGCGAACGAACCACTATATTGCATTTACACTGCTGGCAATTGTCCGTGACCGTGTGTTTCAGGCGCTGCGCAGACTGTGCCCGGCAAAGCTGGAAGGCAGGGACAGCGGCGATCTTGTATCACTGATCACGTCCGATGTCGAGCTGATGGAAGTGTTCTATGCCCATACGATTTCTCCCATCTGCATCGCCCTGGTCACGGAAACCATCATGGTGCTGTTTATCTCGCATTATCATCCGCTGCAGGGACTGCTTGCCTTATGCGCATATCTCTGCATCGGCATCCTGCTGCCCGCGTGGATTTCAAAGCGCAGCGGCACCCTGGGAGATGATCTGAGAAGAAAGTCCGGGGAGCTTGCTTCGCATATGCTCGAAAGCATCCGCGGCATCGATACCACGCTGCAGTATCACGACGGGGAGCACCGTCTGAAGGAAATCAGTGATCGGACGCTGCAGCTGTCGGAGGATCAGGGGGAACTGAACCGTCTGAGCGGAACAAACGCGGCCCTGGCAAATACACTGATCCTGATCTTCAATCTGCTGATGCTGGTGCTGTCCGTGCATCTGTACCGGAACGGATATGTAACTTTTGAGGGATTCCTGATTCCCCTGGCGGCGCTGATGTCGTCCTACGGTCCGGTCAGCGCACTTGCGGCGCTTGGGACAACGCTGCAGAATACAACCGCCGCCGGCAGCCGGGTGCTTGCCCTGGTGGATGAAGAGCCGGAAACGGAAGAGATCAGCGGGTATCCGGAAGTGATATGGAACGGGGCTTCCGCTGAGCATGTGACATTCTCCTACGGCAGTGAAACGGTGCTGCGGGATGTCTCACTTGAGATTCCGGTCCACGGCATTACAGGCATTTCCGGAAAGAGCGGCAGCGGCAAATCCACTTTGCTGAAGCTGCTGATGCGCTTCTGGAAAACCAAGGCCGGAAACATAAAGATCTCTGATACGGAGATTGAAAAGATCAATACCGGCAATCTGAGAAATATGGAAGGATATATGACCCAGGAGACCGTACTGTTTAAGGATACGATTGCCAATAACGTGCGGATCGGAAAGCTCGACGCCTCACAGGAAGAAGTGGAGGATGCCTGCAGAAGGGCATCCCTGCATGAGTTTATCGCATCATTGCCGCAGGGATATGAAACGGTGATCGGGGAAGGAACCGTC
The DNA here is from genome assembly GCA_015058875.1 of Erysipelotrichaceae bacterium. Lineage (GTDB taxonomy): Bacteria > Bacillota_I > Bacilli_A > Erysipelotrichales > Erysipelotrichaceae > Bulleidia. The sequence goes on from SVBN01000063.1 coordinate 8,883, forward strand.
ACGCTCTCGGGCGGCGAAAAGCAGCGTCTCGGGCTTGCCAGAGCCTTCCTGCACGACGCCGGTCTGATCCTGCTGGATGAGCCTACCAGCAATCTTGACAGCCTGAATGAAGCGATTGTACTGAAGGCGCTGTATCAGGAAAAAGAGAAAAAATCCATTGTGATTGTTTCTCACCGTCAGTCAACCATGCGGATTGCCGATACGGTATATTCCATGGATCAGGGAAGGATTTCATGAAGAATACTTCGGAAAAGAGAGAAAAAGAAAAAAGAGTCGTTAAGGAAATGATTTCCCTGTACTGCCATGGGCATCATCATGCGTCAGGCACCGGTCTGTGCCCGGATTGCCGGGAACTGTGTGATTATGCATGGAAGCGGAGCGATCTCTGCCCGTTTATGGAGAACAAGACATTCTGTTCCAACTGTACGGTGCATTGCTATCAGCCGGAAATGCGTGAAAAAATCAGAACCGTCATGCGCTGGAGCGGCCCGCGGATGATCTTCCATCATCCCGTGCTTGCAATCAGCCATGTCATAGCTTCAAAGACAGAAAAGAAGATAAAAGGAGGATTATCAAAATGAGTACAAAACCCGATTATGCAAACTGGATGCCTGCGGAGATGGTTTACGGAGGCGCTTTCGGCACCGGACTGCTTGCGGCAGCGGATGCCGTGGTATCACGGACCGATCTGCCGTACAGAAAGCCGCTGTCCGTTCTGCTGAAAGCCGGCACATGTGCGGCCGGAGCCTGGACAGTTTACAGCTGGTGTGCACGATCCGCATTTTCCTATGAAGGAAAGCGACAGCTTTCCAGAGACATCATTGATGGAATAGCGGCATATGTGAATCTGCCGGAAGGCGGAAGATGCCTTGACGTCGGATGCGGCAGCGGCGCACTTGCGATTGCCGTCGCAAAACGCAATCCACAGGGCACGGTCACCGGCATCGATCCGTGGGGACCGGAATACCGGAAATTCACGCGTCAGGTATGCTTGGACAATGCGGCAGCGGAAGGCGTGCAGAATGTCAGCTTTGAAAAGGGCAATGCCGTTAAGCTGGATTATCCGGATGAAACCTTTGACGCCGTCACCAGCAATTATGTCTATCACAACATTGCCGGAAAGAACAAGCAGGATCTTCTGCTGGAAACGCTCCGTGTTCTGAAAAAGGGCGGAACGTTTGCGATTCATGATCTCATGAGCGAAGCAAGATACGGGGACATGGTTTCCTTTGTAAAGAAGCTGAAGGATATGGGATATGAAGAAGTGCGCCTGATCGATACGAGAAGGGAGTTCTTCCGAAATCCCATGGAAGCCGATTTCCTGATGCTCGGCGGATCCAGACTGCTGACGGGAAGGAAATAATCTCATGTCAAAGACTGATTCCAAAGGACAGGAAGTATTCATGTCCCGGCTGTTCCGCGGCACGGAGATCTTCAAGCCTGCACCGACCGGAGTGATTGATGACCGTGTAAAGTGCCTGCGGGAATATGTCGCAAATATCTTCTTTTATACGAAAAACGGCACAACCATCATGATCGATGCCGGATATAACTATGACCGGCTGAAGGAAAAGATGGCCTGGCTGGATCTTGATCCGTCCGAAATAAAACACATTCTGATCACCCATCAGGATACCGATCATGTCGGAGCGGTGGAAGAGGACAGCGATCTGCTGTTCAAAGACGCAAAGATTTATATCGGCGAGATTGAAAACAGATATATGACCGGCGAAGCCAAGCGCATGGTCATGCACAGAACCTTTGCGCTCTCACGCATCCGTACATCAAATGAAAAGGTGCTTCTGAAAGACGGTGAAGTCTTCTGGATTGACGGCATTAAGATTGAATGCATCCTGGTTCCCGGACATACCTGGGGCCACATGGTATATCTGATCGATGATGAATATCTGTTTACCGGAGATACGATCTGGTTCGGAGCCGACGGCGGATACAGCTTCATTGCCATGCTGGCGGAAGACAATAATCTCTCCGTAAAGTCCCTGGCAAAGCTGGAACATCTTCTGGTGCGCAGAAACCTGTATCCGAAGATCATCACCGGGCATACCGGATGGACTTCCGACAGGTTCATGGCATTTGCACACAGAGACAGACTCTGTATATGGAACGATAAAAACCTTGTCCATGATCCGGAAGCTCCGTATGACGGATATGACGAGAGCGGGGACACTGAGGAACTTGCACGGAATCACCCGGTTGCGGAAAAACAGTTCATCCGCTGAAAGCCTGCAGTATATACAGATACATGCGGCCGGTTCTTCCGGCCGTTCTGCTGAAACGGCAGTTACACAAAACTAACTGGTATTTTATTCTTTATCTCAGACGATTAAGGCAGGAGGATATCATCATGATAAAGCTGGAACATCTCGATGACAGTCAGCTCAGAATTATATCTCTGCAGATTGCTGATTCCTTTTTCACATACCGCTATAACGAAGCGGATGACGGACTTCTCGGGTTTATTCCGACCCGCGAAGCAATGAACACCTATATTTCGGCGATTGTCAATGCGGCATACCGGAGCGGGGTTCTCTATGCAGTCTCGGAAAACCACGAAGGATTCATGATGCTTTCCGGAGAAGGGCAGAACAGCATCTCTTTTGCGGAAGGCATGAAGATGATTGCGGCCGAAAAGAAAGCGCTCGGCGGCATGAAGCAGATGAAGCGGTTTATAGAGGCGTGCTTTTCCGACGGGGGATCCATTGAAACAAGGATGAAGAAAGCCGGCAGGAGATTCCTGCGGATTGAAATGCTGGCGGTACGGCCGGAGTATCAGAAACAGGGATATATGCGTCAGATGATGGAATATGCATATGATCTTGCGGACGCATTGCATGTACCGGTCATTCTGGATACAGATGATAAGGATAAATGCGAACGGTACATACACCTTGGCATGAAACTGGACAGAGTCAGGAACTGCACCCAACGGCTCCATATGTACGATCTGATCCGTGAGCCTCATGTTACGGAAGATGATATCGATGAAGTGTTCCGCGAAACCGTCAGGGAACTGTATCCGGATTCCTATAATGAAAAGATCCGTACATGGCTGAAGGACAGATACGGTATGCAGGGCTTTGAAATATGGAAACAGGTACAGAAAAACTATCTGGAGAATTTCAGGAAAAGTCCGTATCTCGGCGGGAAAGACAACGGACATGCTTCCGCAGTCTACGGCGGTCTGCTTATATTCTCGATGTATCCGGCACTCCCGGATCAGCCGGATATCTCTGAACTGCAGGGATTTGTGCAGGAGCTGTTCATGAACCCGTTTACCAGACTCGGAAAGGTATTCAATCTGAACCGGAGCGCAGATATGGCACTGATCAATCAGGTCTTTCTGTCGGCGGGAAAGCGTGACCGGAAACAGATCAGCCAGTATCCGGAAGGATTTGTCAATGTTTCCGAACCGTATGACCGGAAGAATCATATATCCCGCTACCGCTTCACCCAATGCCCGAATGCGAAATTTGCAAAGCAGAATGATCTTCTGCATGTGCTGCCGCTTTTATGCAACAGCGATTTCTTCGGGATCAGCGAAATCCACGGGACACTGATCCGCGAAAGCACCTGCGGAAACGGTTCGGTATGCGATTACTGCGTGATGGGAAATCAGAATCCGCTCGCTTCAAAGTATGAAACTATACGTGATGAAAACGGATTCCTGGTCAGCAGAAAGAAAGGTGAACAATGAAGCTCAGCATCAGTGAATTTGAGGCCATGCAGATGGGATGGCGGAAATGGATGATCCGGGATTACGAGCTCAGGACATTTATTAATTTCGGACTGGAAATCGAAAATAAGGCTGTCTTTGAAGCCGGATGCGGCAGCGGCTACGCTGCATCCCTGATCTGCGGATATCATCCCCTCAGCTATACAGGCATGGATATCATGGAAGAACAGATTGACCTTGCCCGGAAGAAAAACCTCAGCAATGCGGAATTCACCGTCGGCGATGTGAGTGATCTGGATATCCTGCCGGATCACAGCATGGATGCTGTCCTTGACTTCTGCATTCTGCATCATGTCGAAAACCGGCCGCAGTTCTTTCGGGAATGCCGGCGGGTGCTGAAAGATGACGGCAGTATCTTTATTGCCGATCTGTCCCGGAAAATGATCTGTTTTGCGGACAGGTGCTTCCATTGGGATCATGACGAAAGCATTCTCTTCACTTTCCCGCAGCTGGAAGCCGAGGCTGCTCAGGCCGGCTTTTACGTATCCGCGAAGCAGGATTTTATGGGACTGGAATGCATCTGGCGCTTCCGGAAGATTCCGGTATGAAGAAATACAGTCTCTTTCTCAGTTTTTCCGAAAATTGATCTGTATTTTCACATTTTCTGACAATCAGTATGATCAGCGGAAAGATAGAATGAAAACAGAGGAAAAGGTGAAGCGTTATGAAATTACTTGTACAGGGAGACGATTTCGGATTTACCAAAGGCGTTACATACGGAATCGTTGATGCAATCGACAACGGCATTCTCAGAAACACAGGTTTATTCGCAAATATGCCGGATGCGGTTCTGGCCGTATCCTACATGGCCGACCGTCCGCAGGCATGCTTCGGCATTGACTTCAATCTGGTATCCGGACCGAGCTGCTCCGATCCGAAGGACATCCCGCATCTGGTGGATGAGGAAGGACAGTTTATCCGTTCCGGCGTCAGAATCAGAGATCCGAGATGGAAGAGTGAAGAAGGCAGAAGGGAGATGTTCCCGTGGGAAGAAACATACCGGGAAGTTCGTGCCCAGTATGACCGCTTTGTGGAACTGACCGGAAAGAAGCCGGGATATCTGCACGGACACTCCATCTCCCATGAGCACTACCGTGAAGCAATACATAAGATTTCCGAGGATGAAGGAATTCCGTATTCCCAGGATATACAGCAGAAATACGGCTTTCTTCAACATGCGTTCCCTGAAGACCAGCGACAAGGCTTCCAAAAACAAGGTATTTGATCCTGCAGACCAGCTGGCCAAGAATCCGCTGAAGATCGTGCAGGACAACGCCGATCTGCTCTTAACCAAGGAATATGTATGCATCGGCGGACATCCCGGATTCCTGGACGCAAATCTGCTTTCCCTGACAACACTTTCTATTGAGCGTGTCAGAGACCATGAGATGGATACATCGGAGTGGATCAAAAACTGGGTAAAGGAAAACAATATTGAACTGATTACATATTACGATCTGTACTGAATCTGACAGAAACCGGGGCATGAAATACCCGGTTTTCTTTTCCTCTGATAAATTGTTATCAGATATCAGGAGGATCCATATGGAATTTCAGCAGATCAGAAATGCTTCGGTCAGAATCACGGCAGGCACTCAGCATCAGAAAATTTATCCCGAAACCGGTTGTGGCGCTTCCCATGCCTGCACAGGAAATAGTGAAAGAAACAGATTATATTCTGGTAACACATTACCACCCCGATCACTTTTCCGCAGATTATCTTACCAAGGATGCACCTATGTTTTTTCAGAACAGAACGGACGCGGAAAAGGCTGCGGCACTTGACTTCACAGATACCGGATGGTTTGAATCGGACCGGATGCAGTTCGGGAATGTGACTGTTTTCCGTACAGGCGGAAGGCATGGAGACAGCGATGAACTTGCGGAACATACCGGACCGGTATCCGGTTTTGTATTCTGTACGGAAGGGGAACCGGTTCTTTACCTTGCCGGAGATACGGTATTCTGTCCGGAAGTTGAAGATGCCCTGAAGCAATACAGACCGGATATTACAGCTGTGAATGCCTGCGATGCCGGAACTTCGCGCGGCAGGCTGATTATGAATGCCGACGATGTCATGCAGGTATGCAGAGTATTCGGCGGTACGGTAATCGCATCGCACATGGACAGCGTAAGTCATGCGCATCTTTCCCGGACACAGCTGAAGCAGATCCTGGAAGAAAACGGATATGACAGACAGGTACAGATCCCTTCGGACGGTGAAATCATCAGATTCTGAACGGATAAAAATACAGGGGTGCATGTACGCATCCCTGTTATTTTTACGGTCATTCCCGTGAACAGTTTATTTACTTTACTGTTTCATGAAAATGAAAACTTTCATCATTATTTCCTGACTTCTTTCATAATTCTGTATATTCATGTAGAAAACAGATTCGGAAACCGATAGAATATTTGATATAACTTCTTATCTGAAATGGGGGATATCTGATGAATCAACGTGAAACATTCGGATCACGACTGGGTTTTATTTTAGTTTCTGCAGGGTGCGCAGTCGGACTGGGAAACGTATGGAAGTTTCCCTATATGTGCGGACAGTACGGCGGCGCAGCCTTTATTCTGATCTATCTGCTGTTCCTGGTAATTCTGGGACTGCCGATCATGCTGTGTGAATTCTCCGTAGGAAGAGCCAGCCGACAGAGCTGCGCGACTTCCTTCCGCATTCTGGAACAGAAAGGGGCAAGAACGCATCAGTTCGGTCTGTTCGGAATGATCGGCAATTATATGCTGATGATGTTCTATACCATGGTGGCAGGATGGCTGATGTATTACTGTTTCCGCTGCCTGCGCGGTGATTTTACCGGTGCCGTGCTGTCGGTCGATGAAATTGCCGGCATGTTTGTGAATATGACATTGTCATGGCAGACAATGACGCTGTGGACGATTATCACCATTGTTCTTTCCTTCGGCATCTGCGTGCTCGGCGTCAGGGAAGGCGTGGAAAAGATCACCAAATACATGATGGCCGCATTGTTTGTCCTGATTGTCGTGCTCGCCGTGCATTCCATCCGTCTGCCCGGAGCCGGAGAAGGACTGAAATTCTATCTGATTCCTGATTTTAAGCGCATGTATGACGCCGGAATCGGCAATGTGGTATTCGGTGCACTGTCGCAGTCATTCTTCACGCTGAGCCTCGGAATCGGGTCTCTTGCAATCTTCGGAAGCTATATGGAAAAGGACAGAACGATTCTCGGCGAATCCGCCGCAATCGCCGTTCTGGATACTTTTGTCGCAATTACAGCCGGACTGATTATTATACCTGCCTGCTTTGCCTTCGGCGTCGATCAGACCGCGGGACCTTCGCTGATCTTCATCACGCTGCCGACAATCTTCAATGCGATGGCAGGGGGAAGAATCTGGGGTACGCTGTTCTTCCTGTTCATGACGTTTGCGGCCCTGTCCACGGTCATTGCCGTATTTGAAAATATCGTTTCCTTTGCGATTGATCTTGCCGGCTGGGACAGAAAGAAGGCCGTCATCGTCAATATCATTGCGATCAGCGTGCTTTCCATGCCGTGCATTCTCGGCTTCAATGTCCTTTCCGGCATCCAGCCGCTGGGTCCGGGCACCGGGATCATGGATCTCGAAGACTTCATCGTATCGAACAATCTTCTGCCGATGGGATCCCTGGTCTATCTGTTTTTCTGCACTTCAAAGAGCGGATGGGGATGGGAAGCATTCAGGCAGGAAGTCAATACCGGCGGCGGCATGAAGCTGACCGACCGCTTCCGCTTCTATATCACTTATATTCTTCCGCTGATTGTTGCGGCGGTATATCTGAGAGGATACTGGGACTTCTTCGCAAAGCGTCCGATGCCGTTCCGCATTGCG
>SVBN01000064.1 GCA_015058875.1 Erysipelotrichaceae bacterium
GAAAGAACGTCTTGCAGGCGATCAATATAAGCGCCTCGCTTATATCCGGAAGAGAAATCTTGAAGCATATGGTTATCTTGTGGAAGCTACAAGGATGCTAGAAGGTGTTTAATGTTTATTACATTACATAGCCCGATTAGTATGTTCCTTTTATTGGAATAAACTGATCGGGCTTTTTTTACTGCCGGAAAGAAAAAATTGTGCAGACATCTGCACAAGGAGGTTTTGATCAGATATTCAGCAGCACAAGGGAAACAAGAATCAGAAGCAGTCCCAGTGACTGGTGTGAACTGAGACGCTCATGAAACAGCAGGATTCCTGCCGCGGTGACAATCAGGATGGTCCCGGCGGAAAATACCGGATAGGCGATAAACGAGGGAATCGTACGAAGCGAAGCCAGCAGGAAGATCGAAGAGAAATAATTCGGGATGCCGATGGCAATGCCCGGAACAAGATCCTTCAGCTGTGTTTTCCTGCCGGTCCTTTGTGCATCGTACCATAACAGGAAGAATGTAAGACAAGCCGCACTCAGAAATACCAGGAACATATATACGGTGTCTTCCCTCTGTACGCCGATTGCATTGTAGATTTTAGCCATGGCGTCCGAAAGACCATTGGTCAGCAGCACGATCAACAGGCTGAACAGGGAAAACTGCCGTGCATGATTGTCAGGGGAAGTGTGATTCATCACGGCAAATGCCGCAAAGACGGCAAGCAGTCCGATGATCTGAACCATTGAGGGCATCTCATGAAACAGGAAGATGCTTAAGGCAAGCGGGACAAGCAGACCGAGTTTGGAAAAGGCGGAGGTCAGAATCGCACCGTTTTCGGATATGCTGGAGTGCATGCAGACAAGGGAAAGCACAAACAGGAATCCGCCGGCTATCCCGCTGAGGTATGTCGCTTTCTGCGCCGACAGCAATATGCTTTTATCGGGAATCAGGAAAAAACCGGTCAGCGTGCAGGTCAGATAATTGCCCAGAATCATGCCGTAGCGGCTGCCGTCTGCTTTTGTGAATAAGCGCATCAGGATTGCAAGCAATGCACTGCATCCTGCCGCAAGAACCAGTGTGATCGGGGAAGGAATATTCATCTGAGGTTCTCCTCGAACAGCATCTTATCATCTTATATCGTTTATCAAAAGAGATTCGGCACGGATCATCGGACAGAAGAATGCCCATGCAGGCTTTCCGGACCGTTTCTTCCGCCGCATCTTTATCATATGCATGCGGAATCTGAAGCTCTTCCGCAAGCTTTTCAGCCTTCTCCAGGGATCTTGAGGCAATGGAAACAGCTCTGCCGTTGTCCGTCAGGTTCAGACCTTTGACAAAGCGGGGAACGATGGAAGCGGAGGAAAGAATTCCGTATCTGACTTTCTTTCTGTTCATGGCGGTACCTCCTGCATTCATCTTACCGCAGCGGAAAAAGCGCGGAAAGAACAACGCATTTTCATGCAAAAATGAGTAAGATTGATGTGGGAGGTTTTTGACATATGAAGCACGAATGCAGAATTACCGTACTGGATACAAAATGTTTTCCGGAATACCAGGAAGCGTATCTTGCCAATCCGGCATCCGGACCGTGCCCGTTCTTTCATAAAGGGGATACCTTTCTTTTAAAGCGGACGCGTGAACAGGATGATTTTTATCATCTGATGAACGGAAAGTTCTGCGGCGAGGCATGGGACGCCGTCAGCCGCTATGTATACGCCGCACTGCAGGGCGGATCGATCATGAAAGGATGGACGAATGATGACCGCATGATGATCGCCTGCTGCAATGACGGAACCCGTCCGGTCATCTTCAAAATCGAACGGATTGATATCCCCGAAACAGCGGAAGAGGAAGAATGGCTGGCCCGTCAGGACTTCCATAACGGCCCGAAGGACGCCTATACAGGATGAACGGCATGATCATCCTGCAGCTGATCCTGTTCTGCCTGCTGTTTACCATGATGGTCAGATATGCCGTGCGCGGCGGGGCCGTTGACGGACTGTACTTTTATCCCAAAGCGGTGCAGGAAAAGGCCATTGCCATCGGCCTGAGCGACCGCGGCACAATGATCCGAAAGCGGAAGATCTTCATGACGGAGTTTTATCTGGTCATGCTGGGGGCGCTGCTTCTGATCATCGGAGTATGGAACGGGATTCATGATTTCAAAGCGGCATACCTGCAGGCATTGCTGTTTCTGGAGGTCATGAACTGGTATGACGGAATCGTCATTGACCGGCTCTGGGTGGGACACAGCGATTTCTGGATCCTGCCGGGATGCGAAGATATCCCTTATGTGCAGACATGGAGACAGGTGCTGCGGAAAAGATGCATCCTGACGCTGATCTGGATCATCGGCGCGGCAATTGTCGCGGGACTGGCTGTCCTGATATTCTGAATATGAAGAAATGAAAGAAGAACATGCGGAGAATAAACTGAAACAGATGTTTCTGCGGATCGGAAGCGATCCGGTTTTCCGCATGCATTCTTTCGCTGTCCTGTCCCTGACATGGAACTTTGCCTACGCACTTCTGCACGGTCTGCTCAGTATCAGACTGTATTCCTGGTGGCATGTATCCATGTGCGCCTGGTATGTGATGATCGGTCTGCTGAGACTGTATTCGGTCAGAAACAGAAACGTCAGCCGCAGCATCATGAAAAGATGCGGGAGCGGAATCATAGTTCTGGCTGCAGTGCTTTCGGGAATCAACGGCATGGGGATCGTGGAAGGGATCAATCCGGTACGCAGTCTGATCATCAGCGTCGCGATGGCGGCACTGACATTTTTCATGTCATTCAGCGCCCTGCGGAATATCATAAAGGCCCGGCGCAGCCATGATGCATATCAGATCATTCTCAGAAACATCTCATTGGTTTCGGTTACCGGTTCAATTCTCTCGCTTCAGCGCAGCATGCTCGGTACCTTCGGCAATGCCGCAGACCGGTTTACCCTGGTGATGGAAGCCTGCACCGGAATGGCCGCATTCCTGATCATCCTGGCCCTCGGAATCACCCTCCGGCGCAGTGCGGCAGATAATATGCCTGGCCGGGACCGCAGATCCGGTTTACAATAAAAGAAACAGATGAGGAGAAAAATAATTATGAAATTTCCAGGTGATTTCCTTTGGGGCGGAGCGACGGCCGCCAACCAGTATGAAGGAGGATATGCGGAAGGCGGAAAAGGCCTGAGCACCTCCGATGTCATGACAAACGGCGCGCATATGGTGCCCCGCCGCATTACATGGAAGCTTCCTGACGGAACGACAGGATGCACCGAGAACCGCTTCGGTTCCAAAATGGAATTCCCCGAAGGGGCAGTTCCGTGTCTGCTGGACGGGTATTATTATCCGTCCCACACCGCAACCGATTTCTATCATCACTATAAAGAAGACATTGCTCTGATGGGGGAGATGGGTTTCCGCTGCTTCCGCATGTCCATAAACTGGACCAGGCTGTTCCCGACCGGTGAAGAGGAAACGCCGCTGGAAGAGGGCATCCGCTTCTACAGCGATGTCTTCGATGAATGCCGGAAATACGGCATTGAACCGCTGGTGACACTCAGCCATTATGAAACGCCGCTGTCCCTGTCCGTGAAATACAACGGCTGGGCAGACCGCAGGGTAATTGATTTCTTTGTCCGTTATGCCCGTACCTGTTTTGAAGCATTCCGCGGCAAGGTAAAGTATTATCTGACCTTCAATGAAATCAATGCGATTGATGTGATTCCGTTCATCGGCGGGGGCGTCATGTACTATGATGACCGGGTCAAAGCCCAGGCAGCCCATCATCAGTTTATGGCAAGCGCACTGACCGTGAAGGCTGCGCATGAAATGGATCCTGATGTAAAGGTCGGTATGATGCTGGCATACCAGCCGGTATATGCGCTGACCGCGGATCCGGCGGATCAGCTGTTTGCAATGAAGCAGATGGACAATACCATGTTCTTCTCGGATGTGCAGATGGCCGGCAGATATCCGGACTACAAACTTGCGGAATATGAGCAGAAGGGAGTTCAGCTGCAGACGGAACCGGATGACTTTGAGATTCTGAAGACCTATCCGTGCGACTTCCTTTCCTTCAGCTGCTATGGCTCCACGACGGTTACAACCCATACCGATGTGGACCACGGAGAAGGAAACATGTTCCCGAATGCCGTGCGGAATCCTTATCTGCAGACCAATGCATGGGGATGGGCAACCGATCCGCAGGTGCTGCGCATCGCACTCAACCAGCTGTACAACCGTTATCACAAGCCGCTGTGGGTGGTTGAAAACGGTATCGGCTGGGCCGATGTGAAGGAAGCGGACGGCAGCGTCCACGATACCTACCGCATCGATTATCTGCGGGCGAATATCAAATCCATGCGCGACGCCGTCAATCTCGATCACATTCCGCTCATGGGCTATACCATGTGGGGATGCATTGATCTGGTATCCGCCGGAACCGGTGAAATGAGAAAGCGCTACGGCTTTGTGTATGTGGACCGTGACGATGAAGGAAACGGAACGCTGGAACGCTCCCGGAAGGATTCCTTCTTCTGGTACAAAAAGTGCATCGCCAGCGACGGCGAAGATCTTGACTGAATGACAGGCGGGGGGTGCAGTGCATCTCCTGCTTTATATCATTTCCGTCAGGATTCCGGGGTACTCTGGTACAATGAAAACAGGTAATGGATATGAAATACAGAATCGGCGATGTATCAAAAATGCTGCATATATCGGATCAGATGATCCGGTATTATGAGAAAAACGGCGTCATCCATCCGGAACGTTCCGGAGACGGCCAGTACCGTCTGTATACCGAGATGGATATTTTCCTGCTGTTTGAAGCGATGAAATACAAGGAATGGGATATCAGCATCCCCGAGATCAACGACATGATCTCCAACGACTATTACTCCACGCTGATCGAACGGCTGGGAATGTATGAGGAAAAACTGTCCAGGGAAGCCAGGCACCGCAGTGCCATGGCGCAGCGGGTTGCCAGAGTCAGAAGAAAGCTGAAGCTGAGCCGCTACAACATCGGGCATATCGCCGTGGATATCCTGCCGGAATGCGAGCTGTTCTATCTGGGGGAGTCAGACGGGGAATCATATGATATTTACAATATGGATTCCGAGATGGCAGCCGTTGTATATTCTTCGGAATTCATTCCGTTCTTTGATCCATATGCCGAGTATGACGGCGAGCACGGTACATGGTGGTATCTGATCCATTCCGATCTTGCCGGGACGCTGGAACTGCCGGAGCACGGCCGGCACAGGCATCTGGAAGAACAGCCGGTACTGACTACATTTATCGATATGGGGGAGATCGGAGAGTTTACTTCCGGGAAATATACGCCTCTGCAGAAATATGCGGAAGAGAACGGGTATGAGATCACCGGGCCTCTTTCCGGCATTATCGTCGGAAGAGGAAATGAGGGAGATCACTTCCGCCGGCTGATGCAGGTCGCGGTTCCGATCAAAACTCTGTAATGATTACAGGAGGTTTCCGCATCTGCGGGCTTCTTTTCTCATGCAGAAATGATTTCAGGCGCATGAAAACAGGCTGAAAAAACGGTCTTGACTCTGTAATGATCATATTTCCTAAACTGTAATCAGAGAAAAAAGTGAAGGAGAACAATATGATTACAGAACTGTTCAAGCCGATGAATATCGGCAGCTGCACCATTCCCAACAGACTGATCGTTCCGGCCATGGTCGTCAATGTATGCACGGATGACGGATTCCTGACCGACCGCTTTATCAAATATCATGAAGAAAAAGCCAAAGGCGGCTGGGGCATGATCATTACGGAAGACTACGGCGTCAGTGCCGACGGCAGAGGCTATACAAACATTCCGGGACTCTGGAAGGATGAACAGATCGCGAAGAATAAGGAATTCACCGATCTGATCCATTCTTACGGTTCAAAGATCTGGTGCCAGATCTACCACGCCGGCAAGCAGAAGATGCCCAATGTCCCGGGTCAGGCAGTCGCACCGTCCGCCATCAAGGATCCGCTGGCAATGAACATGCCGCGGGAGCTGACAAAGGAAGAAATACATGAAATCGTCAAGGACTTCGGCTCCACCGCAAGACGCGCAAAGGAAGCGGGATTTGACGGCGTGGAGATCCATGCGGCACATGGATATCTGATTGCCCAGTTCCTCTCATTCTTCATCAACAAGCGCACGGATGAATACGGCGGATGCTTCGACAACCGCTGCCGCTTCTTCGACGAGATTTATGCGGAGATCCGAAAGAACGTCGGTCCGGACTTCCCGGTTACCGTCCGCATGTCGGTCAACGAATACGTTACCGGCGGCAGAACCGAAGCGGAAAGCTATACGCTGGCCAGACACTTCGATGAGCTCGGGGTCGACGCGATCCATGTATCCAACGGTGCCTATGCGTCCGATGGCGAGCATCATGTCATTTCCAACATGTTTGCGGACAACGCCTTCAATACCGATGCCGCAAAACAGATTAAGGAACTCGTATCCTGCCCGGTAATTACCGTAAACAAGATCCATGATCCGCACATGGCCGATACCATGATCAAAATGGGCAAGGCGGACTTCATCGCCATGGGCAGAGAATCCCTGGCGGATCCGTACTTCCCGGCTAAGGTAAAAGAAGGCAGATTCGATGAAATCAATTACTGCATCGGCTGCCTGCAGGGATGCGAAGCCGGCGTACTCACAGACCATGTCACATGCCTGGTCAATCCGAGATGCGTCAATGAATGCGAGCATGATATGTCGGCAGCGGAAGTGAAGAAAAATGTCATGGTGATCGGTGCCGGTCCTGCCGGTCTGATGGCCGCAAGAACTGCCGCAGGACGCGGTCATACCGTTACGGTATATGACAAAGACACACACTTCGGCGGTGCCTTCCGTTCCGCATCCTATCCGATGGGAAAGGGCATTCTCTCCACCGTTGTCTCCGGATACCGCGCCCAGTGCGAAAAGCTCGGCGTCACCTTCCGGATGGGTACGGAAGTAACCGAAGATCTCATCAGAACAGCGAAACCGGACGCAATTGTTGTCGCGACCGGATCCAGACCGCTCACTCCGCCGATCCCGGGCATTGACGGGAAGAATGTCGTCACGGCCGAAGATGTGCTCTACGGAAATGCAGAAGTCGGAAACGGACCGGTTGTTGTCTGCGGTGGCGGTGAAGTCGGCGGCGAAACCGCGGAATTCATTGCCCAGACAAACAGGGATGTTACCATCCTGGAAATGAAGCCGGCAATTCTTGCGGATATGTTCGTGGTCAATATGATTTCCCTGATCAACCGCATCTACAAGCAGGGAATCAAGGTCATGACCAATGCGACGGTAAAGGCGATCACGGAAAACAGCGTGACATTCACCGATGCGGAGGGGAAGGATGTCACGATTCCGGCGGATACCGTTGTCTCCGCATTCGGATACAAAGCATATAATCCGCTGCAGAAGATTGCGGAAGAAAACTGCAGTGAAGTATACACGATCGGCAGTGCGGTAAAGGCAGGCAACGCACTTGTTGCGATCCGCGAAGGCTATCAGGCCGGCCTGAAGCTGTAATCCTATTTCTCATGGGGACAGGACACCGGTTCTGTCCCTTTTTCCATCTTCAGATATCTTTAAGATTTCGTGAACCGTATTTCTTCCGCTGTCTCCCGGTGAGATAATGCAGATATGCTCAGAATAATCGGTATCACAGCCAGTGCCATCGGCTTCCTGATCTTTTTCTTTCCCGTCTGTGCGGGGATCTTTAATTTCGGCGTCTTTGCCGGAACGCTGCTTTCCGCTGGTCTGTTTGCCGGATGCCTGATGCAGAAGCAGCTGCAGGCATATGCATCGGGAAGCACTGCCCTGCATATGCTGATACGGCTGATCCAGACAGGGTATGTTCTCTTTCTGGTTATTGCGGCTGCCGCCTGTATGATGATGTACCGCGAAACACGGAATCTTCCCACGGAAGATCCGGATCAGACCATGATCGTGCTGGGATGCGGCCTGGAAGGGGACAGACCGAGTCAGATGCTGTGGCGCAGACTTACCGCAGCCGAAGCATATCTGAAGCGGCATCCGGAAATTCCGGTGATTGTTTCCGGCGGGCAGGGACCGGATGAAATTATGCCCGAAGCACTGTGCATGAAAAACTGGCTGGCGGATCACGGAATCGAAGAGGGACGGATATATACGGAGGATCAGTCTTCCTCCACATATGAAAATCTGCATTTCTCGCGGAAGGTTCTGGAACAGAATCATCTTCCGGAGAAAATCATCATTGTCACGAACAATTTCCATTCCTGCCGGGCCGCCATGATCGCCCGCAAACAGGGATATGACTGCAGTTCCATTCCCGCCGGAACCACCTGGTGGCTGTTTCCGGTATCCATACTGCGGGAAGTATTCGGGATCGCAAAAGAATGGGTGTTCTGAACAGACAAAAGGCCTGACTGAATGACAGCGTGCATGTGATGTGCATGCTTTTTTTTGCGCAGGAGAAAAAAAACAGATCCGTAAGGATCTGCATGGAACTTATATTTCGACTTCGATATCCAGTATTCCTGTTCTGTTCCATCTCCGGATCTTCAGAATCATGACAATCGTCAGAACAAACAGGAACAGCGCTGTGCCGAGGAAGACCATCAGGAAGATATCCATATGGAACATTGCCTTGATGGAGAAGTCAAACAGCGTATGCAGCAGGGAAGGAATGAAGATTGCCAGGAAATAGTAAATCCCGTTTCCGGTCTGCTTCGCTCTTCCCCAATAATATCCCATGACCGCCGCAAAGGTGAAATGGAACGGCGTCAGCGCACGGATGATGGCTGTCAGAACGCTTCCTTCCGAATAGCCGATGTCTTCGCTGATCTGGAAGCCGAGGGCGGTGATCAGGAAGCACAGCATGACATCCTTCCATGTCGGACGCGGAAGCTTTTTCCGGATGACGGATCTCGCCAGCAGGAATTTGCAGATTTCTTCCACAAAGCCGACGATGAGAAATGTTCTGATAAAGGAAGAAACCGGATTGTAAGGCGCACTGCTGACCTTTTCAGCAAGCTCCGTCAGTGCCGCAACAGCACCTTCCTGATCCGTCTGGAGCTGCTGGATGATGCCGGTCCCATACTGCATGAAAAAGTTCACGAGCGCCGCGGTAACGGTCAGAAACCCGGAGATGGCATAGCTCAGAAACCCGGCGATGAGCAGACGCACGACGGTCCATTTCGGAAACGGATCGTCTTTCTTCATGTTCAGAATCCATATCAGAAGTGCAGTCGAAACTGAAATTGCAATGATTGTTGAAAGCATATGATTTACCTCTCAGCGTTTTATTATACTCTGATTCAGAGGCAATGAACAAACAGGTGTAACTTAACAAAACGGAAATCCGGACGTACCATGGAAAAAACTCATATCAGTTCCGGATGTGTACAGCACCCCTGCATGAATCTGATATACTTTGTTTATACAGACATCCGGATCGTCCGGATGGAGGAGTTACTCACATGATCGGGAAGCTTGTAAAAACCGGAGGACTGATACTCATGGCACTCGGATTATTTTCAGCATGTACGGCAAGGAAATACATCATCGGCACAGATCCGAAACTGGAAGAAATCACATACATCCATGCCGGCGGCGGAGGCATGGACTACTTCTCATCATGGAATTACAGTGCCTCAAAATCTCTGAGTTCCGGCAGATGTACGATGAGTGCCCGGATGTATGACGAAGAGATTGCGGACATGAAGGAAGTAAACACCGAAATCACCGCAGAAGAATACGAAAGCATTCTGAAGTCCGTCGAAGGACTGAAGTATGCGGAATACAAACCGGACACGCAGGTCATGGACGGTTATTCCGAATCGGCGGGCATCTCCTGGGGGAAGCGTGTATCCGGAAATTACCGGATTGAATTCGGCAATGAAGGCATGCGTCCGCTGATCACAGCATTCCGCAGCGTGCTGCATGCCCATCCGCAGAAACAGCTGGACGTCACGCTGAGCATGGACCAGGCATGGATCTTTGCCCAATGGGACAGTGCTGAGGAAGAGTGTACCTATGAAGTGACACTGTACAGCCGGGCAGAATCGACGGAAGGCGAAGTCGCAATGTCCGCACTTTCTTCCTTTGAAACAGGAGGCACTTCGGAAGCGATTTCCGACAGAATTGCATATTACTGCCAGGAATACAATACGGATACCGTACGGAATCCGATCGATCTGGTCGTCGGGGTAAAGGCTGTAAAAGATAACCTTACCGTAGCTTCCGGTCTCAGCGATCTCCTCTCGCTGAAGTACTTCTTCCCTCCGTCGGAAGCACCTGTGCTGAAGGAAGACATTGCGTTGGAGGATATCGTTCTGTTTAAGTGGAACAGCAGCGGCTCGTCCATGGAGAATATCTTCTCGTTCTATGCCGATATGAGTTCAGAACCGGCATTGTATTCATATTCTTATTTCTCAGCAAACGGATACACGGAAGACGAAAAGGAAGTCTCGCAGGACTTCTGTGACCGGCTCAGGGAATATATCGGAAGAGGAAAGCTGTACCGCCGGCATGTCATGGATCCGGATATTCATGAACTTGACGGAGGAGAGAAATACTTCCGCATCGAATGGAACGGAATGGATGACGGTCAGCGCCGGTATTACCGCATCGAATTTGATGAAGAGGATGAAGCGGAACTGACGGCATTCCTGAAGGAAAATGCACAGTAAGCGAAGAAAGGATGCCCGGAGCATCCTTTCTTCATGAAAAAGATATTGAAAAAGACTCAATATGAATGAAAACAGGCGGGTTGAATACCGCTCAATACCATATTCTTTCTTCCGGTGCTATGGTCGGTTTATCAGGAGGTGCACACATGGACGCATTGAAAACAGGACAGCTGATCCGTGAGATCAGAACAGAGAGGGGAATGAGCCAGCAGGCACTGGCGGAGCTTCTGCATGTATCCCCGACCGCTGTATCCAAATGGGAAAACGGACACAGCCTGCCCGATATCTCACTGCTGGAGGATCTTTCCGCCGTGCTCGGCATCTCCATATCCGAAATAGTGATCGGAGAAAGGAATGCAGAACCTATGAAAACAGAAGCACAGGAAACGGCAGTTATTTCCGTAATCGAGGAGTCCGTCAGACAGAGAAGAAAACATATGCTCCGATGGATCGTGACGACGGTGCTGGCATGTGCCGCAATGGCGGGGCTGGTAATCCTGCTGACGGTTGTCGGATTTCCCGCAAAGCAGGATCAGATCCTTGTCCGCACGGAGATTCAGAACAATGAAACCGGAAATCCGGAATGGGTGATTCATTTTGAAACGAAAGACGGAAGAAGCCTGTATGCCTGGACGGAACCTGCCGGTATTCCCTCAGAGGATGAGGAGTCTTTGGTATCCGGCCGGAGAATTCATCTCAGACGTGCACCGCTGCTGCATGCCAATCCCGGCAGTTTTACGTGGGGCTATTCGATTGAAAACGGACAGGCCCCCTCAGACAGCTATGACTTTACGGTGATTGTGGAATATGCGGACGGAGAAGTCACATATTCCATGCGGGAAGAAGGGCTGTTTGACTGATCAGAAGTCTCCTTCAATGCCGTAGGCTTCCTTCAGCCGGTCCGGCATGAAGCGGTACTGGAGGCGGGCAAACTGATCAGGGGTATAATCCAGTTCTCCCTGAAGCCACTCAAAGGTCAGGCCGATGCATGCATAGGCATGCGAGCGGACGGCATAATCCATATCTTCCGGAAGCACTTCCATGTGAAAGTGCTTTTTCACGATGAAAACTGGAATCTGATCCGCTGATCAGCCATGCACAAGAAAAGCTCCCGATATGAAGGAGCTTTTTGCGTTACGGCTCTACCTGCTGTTCCTGCGTATCCTGCGGCTGCTGTACCTGCGGCGCCTGAGGCTGCTGAGGCGTCTGCGATTCAATGTGCTTCAGACGGTACAGGACGATTTCCGCATTTGCCAGGAAGCGCACATCCTGGCCGGTCGTTCCGACGCCGCTGGTAATATCCAGTGTGAATGCGCCGGAGACGGAATGCTTGCCGCGCAGATAATTGAATGCCTGTTCCGGCATATAATAGGCGCCGAATCCGTAGAAGATCTGTCCGCCGTGGCTGTGTCCCGCCAGGAAATAATCGGTCAGATCGGCAGGCACCCGGTCGGCGGTATCGGGCGTATGGCATACCGTGATTGCATAGGTGGAAGGGGATACGCTGGCGTAGGCAAGTCTTGTGCTCAGGCTTCCGTTCAGCCCGTTGTCCAGTCCGACCAGCGTTACCGACTGGGAGCCGGTATTGCGGATCGGAATGCTCTTGTTCTCCAGCAGTTCAAAGTCCGCATCGTACAGAACCCGGCGGACAAAGTCCAGCATCGTGTCATTCATATGATCCGTGTCCCCGAGCACCGCAAACTTTCCGAGCGGCGCTTCCATCCGCTTCAGCCCGTCCGTCAGATCCAGCAGAACCTGCTCGGAAACCGGGCCGGTATCCGCATCAAACAGATCGCCGCCGAAAATAATCACATCGGGCGAGACATTATTGACGGCCTTCACCAGCTTTTCCAGACGGTCTTTGTTCATGAAGCGGTTGTAATCCAGGTCCGAGAAGAACAGGATCGTGACATCATCCAGCTGGGCGGGAATTGCTTCGGAAGACAGGGTTTCATACCTTGGGGTAAAGCGCTTCGGTGCGGCATAGAATGCATCATATGCCATCGCCCCCGCCATCAGGCAGAGTATGCATAGTATCAGAAGAATTTTCTCCAGAACCTTCATGCGCTTTCCTCCATACCACGTAATCATACCACAAGAGAAAATCTGCTGTGATATAATTCATGAAGGTGGAGATATTATGTTTGCGCAATGTTTTCTGATTATGGAAAGCTGTCTGATCAATGAACGTCAGCGTCCCCAGCCGGGAGCTGTCCGTTTTCTTGACGCCCTGATTCAGAACAGGGTTCCGTTTGTCATCCTGACCAACCGGTCGGCCCAGCTGCGGACTGCCATGGCCGAGGGGATGAACCGGGCAGGCTTTCATAATGTCGCTGCGGAAATGTTCTATACTTCCACAATGGCCGCCGTCGATGCCATTGTCAAAAAATATCCCGATAAGAAAAACGCCGGATATATCGGCGGAAAGGGAATGCTGGAGCTGCTCAGGATCGGCGGTTTTGCCCTGAATATGGACCGTGCGGACTGGGTGTTTGTCGGCAGCGACCACAGTTCCACATACAATGACTATTCCTATTGCCTGAAGCTGGTGGAACGCGGAGCCTATATTGTTTCCGTCGATCCGAGTCCCACCGAGCGCTCTCTCTCCGGTACCCTGATCGGCAGCGGTTCCGTTGTGAAAATGCTCGAATATGCCAGCGGCACGCGGGCCATCAAAGCGGGGATACCCGCACCGCTGATTGTTTCCCGGGCGCTGAAATATCTCAGACGCGAAATCGATGACGCGGTCCTGATCGCGTCGCATCCGGAGACGGAGATTGTCTGCGGCAACAACGCCGGGATCCGTACAGTCCTGTTTGCCCCGGCGATGGATGAAAAAGAAAATGCGCTTCTGAGGCGCATTCATCCGGATTATGTTGCGGAAGATCTCTCAGCTCTGCTGCGCTGAGCACTGTGAGACAAACCATTCAATCAGGCCTTTATGGCCGGGATAATGAAGCAGACGTTCGGGATGCCACTGCACTGCAGTGACATTTTCTTTTTCAATGCCTTCAATGATGCCGTCGGTACTGAGTGCCGTGACTGTGAATCCCGGGGCAGTATCTTTAATTGCCTGATGGTGGTAGGTGTTGACTTCATATTCATCGGAGAAGATGGAATGCAGAACGCTTCCCGGCGCAAACTTCACTTTATGGGCGGTTGTTCCGACCGGCAGGGGCGGATCCATATTCCGCTGGTTGTGATTCATGGTATGTTCCGTTTCCTTCGGAATATCCTGGATCAGCGTGCCGCCCTCGGCGATATTGATCAGCTGGATGCCCCGGCAGATCCCGAGCACCGGTTTTCCTGCCTTTGCAAAAGCGCGGTACAGACGCAGATCGGCTTCCTCAATGTCGTGGGCAATGACGGCGCTGTATGTATTCTCTTCGCCGTAGTATGCCGGATCACAATCCTCGCCGCCGGTCACGATCAGCCCGTCGCACTGCGCGGCGATCCTTTCCGCATCCTCATCACTCAGGCATCCGGCCATCACGGGAATGCCGCCGCCGGCTCTGACATATTCAAAATAGCTTTCATTGTCGTAGAAAATGCGTGTCTGGTTGATGAAGGACTCTCTTGCGCTCAGGCAGATCAGCGGTTTTGTCATAGGATACCTCCGGATTGATATATCCGCTATTGTATGCTCAGAGTTTCGTGTTTGCAATCCGCAGAATCATGTACAATTGAAGAACAGGGGGAACTTTTCCATGCCTTTTGCAAAGAATTTCATGTGGGGCGGCGCGACCGCCGCAAATCAGTATGAAGGCGGATATCTGGAGGGAGGAAGAGGCCTTTCCACCATGGACTGCCGTCTGCCCGGAAACCGTCACGAATACCGCAAAGTTTCATTCACACGGCCCGATGGGTCCGTCGGCTATGCTTCCAGATATGAAGCCGTGGGAGAGGGTGCCCGCGGAACGATTCTCGAAGACCGCTATTATCCCAGCCACAATGCCGTGGACTTCTATCATCACTGGAAGGAAGACATTGCTTTATTTGCGGAAATGGGTTTCCGCTGTTTCCGGATGTCCGTTTCCTGGACAAGACTCTATCCGTCCGGTACGGAAGAAACACCGAATCCGGAAGGAGTTGCCTTCTACCGTGATGTATTCTCGGAGCTGCAGAAAAACGGCATCGAACCGCTGGTAACGCTGAATCATTTCGATCTGCCGTTATATCTTGCGGATGAAATCGACGGGTGGTGCGACCGCCGGACAATCGGGTATTTCAGCCGGTTTGCCCGGACGTGCTTTGAAGAATTCCGTGATCTCGTGCATTACTGGATCACCTTCAATGAGATCAATACGATCCGTGACTGGACAAAGCTGGGAAACAAGGATATGTCCGATCAGACGGTTTACCAGGCCATGCACCATATGTTCCTGGGCAGTGCTCATGCAGTCATCATCGGACACGAAGTCAATCCCGGCAACATGATCGGCATGATGTGCGCCTACGGTTCCATGTATCCGTATGACTGCGCGCCGGACAACTATATGAACAATATCGTGTCACTGCACAAGATTCAGTTCTTCTGCGATGTGCAGTGCCGCGGATATTATCCGGAATACAAGCTGAAGGAATTTGAGCGCAGTCACGTCGTGATCAGAAAGGAAGAAACGGATGATGCGGTCCTGAAACAGGGAACCGTGGACTTCATAGCCTTCAGCTACTATTTCTCCAATGTCACAAGGGCGGATGCGAACGTGGAAATGACCGGGGACCAGTCCCATGCGGTCGAGAATCCGTACCTGAAAAAGACGGACTGGGGATGGTCGCTGGATCCGGTCGGCATCCGGGTTGCCTGCAATGAGCTGTATGACCGCTATCAGAAGCCGCTGTGGATCGTGGAAAACGGACTCGGGGCGGAAGATGTGTTTGAAGACGGCACAGTACATGATGCATACCGGATCGATTATCTCAGGGAACATATCAGAGAGCTGAAAAAGGCGGTGGAAACCGACGGCGTCAATGTGCTCGGCTATACGCCATGGGGCTGCATTGATCTGATCTCTGCCGGTACCGGAGAGATGAGCAAGCGCTACGGATTCATCTATGTCGATCTGGACGATGAAGGAAAGGGCACATTCCGGCGCTTCCGCAAGGATTCCTTCTATTGGTATCAGAAGGTCATCGAATCCAACGGGGAAGAGCTCTGAAGTATTTCTTTCCGGCAGTCTTTTCTGATCCATACATACACAGAAACAAAAGGGACCTGCGGCAAGTGCTGCAGGTCTCTGCATGTCTGCGGGTTCAGCTTCCTGTTCCTGTGCTGAAACTCGGAACACTGCTGATTTCACTGTCCATCAATCCGGATTCTTTCAGCAGGCGGATTCCTTCTTCTCCGAACTTCTCGGTGATTTTCTGAATCAGTGTTTCGAATTTTGCCTGTTTCTTTTCCATCTTTGCCAGTTTGGTTTCCATCTTTGCCAGTTCTGTGGTCATCTGTGTCCGCTCATTCTCCAGCTTGAATTCCATCTTTGCCCGCTCATTTTCCAGTTCGGTTTCCATCTGTGCCCGCTCGGTTTCCATCTTTGCCCGCTCTTCTTCCATCTGTTTCTGCATTTCCTTTTTTGCTTTTTCAACGGGTCCCATCGGGTATCGTTTCATATCAAGTTCTCCTTCCTCTATGTATGCTTCC
>SVBN01000065.1 GCA_015058875.1 Erysipelotrichaceae bacterium
GTGGCCAAATGAACAGGACTTTTTCTCATTCTTTCAAAAAAACGGAGGAGTATTCCGAGATCTGACTCGATATCTCCTCCATTCTCTTCAATTGTCTCTTTCAGAGGCATGCATTTTCAGCAGCCTCGCCGCAGCCTCTCTTGATCATTGATTGTTTTTCCGCTCTTCCGCCAATCCCGGCAGCACATGGGCAAAATAGTCTGTGCTGTTCAGTCCGTCGCAATAAGTAATCTTATTGCGGACAATTGTGCTGATCCGGCTGATATAATCCGCGGAAATATTTTCCTCATCCGGCGTAAACACGCCGGTCAGACCATTGTAGCTGCCCTTGTCCGTCTTCCAGTCTCCGGCAAGATCAAATACCAGCGGCAAAGCCTCCGGCGCAAACACGTCCCTGCCCGGAAACAGGCGGGAATCAAACGCCGTACCGAAGAGATTGGATAATGTCGGCAGGATATCCAGGGAAGATACCGGATCGCTGATCGTGACCGGTTCTTCTTTTTCCAGACATCCGGACCAGAGAATCATGCGGCTGCTGTCACGGTCCAGAAGATCACGCACATAATGCCCGTACAGTTCCGAAAGATACGGCATCTGTCCGAGACCCGCGCCGTCGTCCAGTCCATACGGGAAATGATCTCCGCACAGCACGATCACCGTATCATCGGCGATTCCCTTTTCTTCCAGCTGCTGCACCATATAGGTCAGGCCGTCTTCCAGTTCCAGATTGGCGGCGATATATCCCCTGACCGGTTCGGAATACGGCAGGTTCTTTACCCTGTCCCAGTTCTTCCATGTCATGGCGTTGCTGGTGCGCAGATAGCCGTTATGACCGCTCACCGTCATGTAATAAACGCTGAACGGTTTGTCCTGTTCCAGATACAGCGGCATCGTTCCCTGAAACATCTCCAGGTCGCTCTGCGGCCACTGATCGGTAACATACGCCTCCATTCCGCTCCCGTATCCCATGAAGCCGTTGGAATAGCCGAGATTGTTATGGGTCAGATGCCGGTCATAGAACGTATAGTTGTTGTTGTGGAACGCCCATCCTTCATAGCCGAGCCGGTCCAGCTGGGCGCCGATCGTCATCAGATTGTGATAATCCTTTGTCCGCTTCATGGCCAGTCCGCCGCTGGTCGGCAGTGTGCCGAAGAGCACTTCATACTCCCCGCCGGTTGTTCCGGCAGAGGATGGCTGGGTGAAATCGGTAAAGCGGAATCCGTTGTTCGCCAGCCGGTATAATGTCGGCGTCAGTGTTTCATCAATCAGATATCCGGAGAATGCCTCGGCGGTAATCAGAATCAGATTCTTTCCCTGAAACATGCCGGTATATTTATTCTTCATCGAAGCTTTCTGGGACTGCACATACTGGTCCATGCGCTGCTGAAGAGCATTGCCCGAAGCCGATATTGCTTCAAAATCAATCTCCAGCTGATTGGACTGATAGATCATAAACCGGTTCTCCTGTTCCTCCGGCACTTCTGCTTCTTCCGTTTCTTCAAAGACGATTTCATCTCCGGAAGCAATATGCACAAGATCGCGGCTGAGTGAATTCAGCAGACCGAAGGAAGAGACCGCGGCCGGGAAATGAAACTGCCGGTAATATGCGGTCCGTGAAAACGGAGACAAAGCAATCGTGCCCAGCGACGCACAGACCGCAATACATGCGGCAAGAACGCCCTTTACAGCAGACTTTGCTCGGATCGGTTCTCCCCGGTCAATCTTCTTTCCGTACAGGAAGTAAAGTACGCACGGCGTCAGATACAGCAGGATATGCAGAATCCCGTGGCGGCTGAAAATCAGCGACATGACAAGATCACGGAATTCCCCGAGCGCATCCGCCGCCCCGGCTGTCACCGTCCGGATATCATAGAATACCTTGAACTGACAGAACACGAAGTAATTCACCAGAAACAGCACCGCGATCAGGACGAATACCGTTCCCCTGCACAGTCTGTTCACTCTTTCCTTTTTGGAAAAGGACGTCAGAATCCAGAGAAGGCTCCCGCAGAAAACTGAGAAGAACAGGACATGGATCAGGGAAGGCCACCACTGGGGATTGCCGATGCTGAACTTCAGAACAAGCTCATACCAGAAAAAGAATGCAGTGCAGATCACTGCCGGATGCAGCAGACGGGATTCATCCTGTGTACTCTGCGTCATGACAGAAACAGGCGCCTCATGGACCGGCTTTTTCAATGTCATTTCCCTTGGCGGTCTTGATTTCGGCTGCTTGGAAAATTTCTTTTTCTTTTTGCTCATAATGCATATGCTATCCGCTAATCTTCGAAAACTCAACAGCAAATTACATATATGGAGAATGATTTTTTCTGTCAAACAGCAGCGGAATGAAAGTACCGCTCAGCCCGGACATATATATCCGGTCCGGCACTGAATCATGGAAATGCATCGATGTTTATATCAGAGCTTCCCTGTCCGGAAAAGGAAAAAGCGGAATTTCATGGCAAAGAAACTGAAACAGTTTTCTGAAATCAGACGCCGGATCATGACTCTTTTATAATTGCACGGACTGTGCAGAGCATGAGGAAATCTGTTACGATAAAGGTATATACGGAGCCGCTTTATGAAACATCATGAACCTTCATTGATCCGCAGAATCTCATCCGTTCTTTTCACTCTGTTTCTTTCCGCCTGCACAAACAGGAACAATGCATGGCAGTCCATCTCACAATCCCAGGCGATGGAGATCATGGAAAACCGCCGCGACATCATCATTCTCGATGTGCGGACAGAGGAAGAATACGCCGGAGAGCATATCCTGAACGCCGTCAATCTGCCGAATGAATCCATCGGCAGCCAGCCCCCTGCCCTGCTTCCCGATCGCGATCAGATCATCCTGGTATACTGCCGCACCGGCGTGCGGGCAAAGCAGGCCGCACAAAAACTGGCGGATCTCGGTTACACCAATGTAAAGGAGTTCGGCGGAATCACGGACTGGAAGGGTCCGACGGAATCATGGGCACAGTTTATTCAGCCGGTTCTGATGCTGGACCGTCACAGCCCCGCAGAAACTGAGGGCATCGTGACGGAAGTCACCGGTTACAGCGAAGGACAGCTGGAAATCACACTGCAGAATCACAGCGGCAATACCTGGTATTACGGGGAAGCCTTCGATCTTTCCATGAAGGAAGCCGGCGCCTGGCACAGGCTTGACTGGCCGGACGGGAAAGCATGGATTGAAATCGCATATGAGCTGAATGACGGAGAAGAAATCATCCTGCGCCGGGATATCAGCGGTCTTGAACCGCTGGATCCCGGAGAATATCTGCTTTCCATGAACGGAGCGGAAGCGCAGTTTGAACTTGTCATGAGTGAATGATATGAGGTAAATCGTTATGAAGAAATCCAGAGTCTCCAATACCGCCCAGGTCAACCTGTTAATGCTGGCGGATCTCGGCATCGAAGAAGCAGTCGCGTTCCAGAGTGTTCTGGGATTTCCGCGGACACTGCTGAATGTGCTTTCGCATATCCCGATGGCAGATCTTCTGCCGGAGTGCATCGCACTGATCTCGGAAGTGCTGTATGAGCGCACCAACCAGCTGATTGCGGAACAGGATAATCCCCTGATCCTGGATCTTGCCTGCGGGTATTCACCCCGCGTGCTGCGCTTCTGCGATCCCGACCACGTTTATATCGGCGTGGACCTTCCCGATGTTGCGGAACATCTGAGGCATCACATCCATCATCTTGTGGGATCCAAAGCATATATGCACAATCATTATTACAGTGCGGATCTGACAAAGTACGACGAGCTGGAAGAACTCATTTCCTCCATGAATTCTCCGGAAACCATCATTACCCAGGCGCTGCTTACCTACCTTACCCTGGAACAGAAAGAACTCCTGATGGATCAGCTGAAAGAACTGCTGGCAAAAAGCGGCGGATGCTGGATTATTCCGGACGCAGAACCCGACCGGCTTCTGCCGGAGGTATTTGAAGCGGTCCTCGGAAGAAATGCCCTCGCCATTTACAATCAGGTGATCGGCATGCTCGATGCAATCATACAGAGAGACCGCTCCGCCAACGGATGGCAGTCTCTCGATGAAATCGTCAGCGCCCTGGAAACAAACGGATTCAAAGTCACAAAAGTCCCTCTGTATACGGATACCCTTCAGCTCAGATCATTGGACAGACTGAGCGAAGACTGCAGGGCACGTATCATTGAGAACTGGAAGTATACCAGCTCATTGATTGTCGAAGTCAGATGATACACATGCCCGCACGATCTCAGAGGCAAATATCTCGGGCTGCTTCACGGCAAGTCCGCCGTGTCCGAGATCT
This sequence comes from Erysipelotrichaceae bacterium, assembly GCA_015058875.1. Lineage (GTDB taxonomy): Bacteria > Bacillota_I > Bacilli_A > Erysipelotrichales > Erysipelotrichaceae > Bulleidia. Next base: position 4,303 of record SVBN01000065.1, read on the forward strand.
TCAAACGGTTTCAGAACAATCTCCGGAAATGTCTTCCGCATAAAGCGGATATCCCATTTCCGGCTTTTTTCTTCCTTTTCCGCATACCAGTATTCAATATGGCGGCACTCCGTGCGTATCGGTGCGGGAAGCTCATAGTTGTTGCATGATTCAAATGTATTCCAGATTGTCTTCGTACTCATATGCTTCAGCACATCCGCGGCATATTTCAGGTCCTCTTCGGAATACTCATCCGTATCAAACGCCTTCTCCAGCAGCCGGATCCCGCCGAGTTTTCCGATGTACATGAGACCGGAATCACGCAATGCAATCAGTCTTGTCACAATCCAGGGCAGCTGATACGGTGTGATTCCTCCGTCGATGACAGCAGATCCGATATCCAGCCTGCCGTCCGCCAGCATCCTTGTCACAATAGACCCACCCATGGAACATCCATACGCACATGCAATCCTGCGGCAGCCATGCACGATCAGCCATTCTTCCAGTTCTGCCGCAATCTTCTCCACACTCGTATAGGAACTGTCTTCCGTTTCATCATACCCTGGAAGCGCCGGTATGATCAGATGAAACCTCTCCTGCAGATACGGTATAACATATTCAAAGTAATCCCACCGGACGGCGGAAGGATGGATCAATACTGCAATATCACTGTGATTCTCTCCGTATTCATGGATCTTCATGGCAGACCTCCCGTACAAACAGCCGTTAGTTAAAGCTAACATAAATTATTATAACAGTGTCTCCGGGATCCTGCATTTTTCAAGGAAATTACGGAAATCCATTGAAAAAATGCATATATTCATATTGCAGGGTAACCCTGCGTTTTGTTTTAAGGGTCATCTGAACGGTGGCGGTTGTCCCCTGCGGCTTCAAGGGGGGGAAGCGGTATTCTCTGAGACAGTCTGTTTTGAGGAGGTATTCCGCTTTGATCAGTATTGATACGGTAATTGCATTCACTGCAGCTGTGATTGCGGCTGTGGGCCTGGGACTGCAGATTGTGTCTTATATCAATACAAAAAGTCGACCGCTCAACGTCTGACAAACAATAGCGATCGACTTCGCAATGTTTCAAGGACAACCGTCATGCGGTGACCCTTTTTACATTGTAATCATAGCACAGCAGATGATCATTTCAAGGCTGATCATTATTGTAAAACATGTGTTTTTGTTACTGTCATTCCGCTGAAAAAGTCTGAGTATTCAATTACCCAGACTTCAGTATGACAGATTCTTTTCTTTTTTTATTTCTGCTTATGTTCAAGTATCTCCTGTGTCAGTACAGGCAGTACCTCAAACAGGTCTCCTACCACTCCGTAATCAGCAATATTGAAAATCGGAGCATCCGGATCTTTATTGATCGCAACGATCACTTCAGCGTTGCTGATGCCGGCCGCATGCTGAATTGCACCGGATATGCCGCATGCAATGTACAGCTTCGGAGCTACCGTTTTTCCGGTTTGTCCGACCTGATGCGCATGGCTGATCCATCCCGCATCAACAGCCGCACGGGATGCGCCGACCGCCGCATCCAGCGCTTCAGCTGCTTCTTCAATCACCTTGAATCCGGCTTTGCCGCCTACGCCTCTTCCTCCGGAAACAATGATTTCAGCCCCTTCAAGGTTGACATTATCAGCATCCATATCCCTGATCAGTTTGATCACCCGGGTATGAATATCCTCCGGAGCAACATCCACTGTTTCACGGATCACTTCGGCATGATTTTCCGCTGGCTCAGGCTTCTGGAAAACACCCGGGCGTACGGTTCCCATCTGCGGTCGTGTATCAGCGCAGATAATTGTTGCCATCAGATTGCCGCCGAATGCCGGTCTTGTCCAGGCGACATTACCTGTTTCTTCTTCCACATCCACCTGAGTACAGTCAGCTGTCAGACCTGTCTGAAGTCTGCTGGAAACACGCGGTGCAAGATCTCTTCCGTTATTGGTAGCTCCGATCATCAGTGTTGCCGGACCGTATTTTTCGCACAGTTCAACTACTGCTTTCTGATAAGCTTCCGTTGTATAGTGGGCGAATACCTCACCTTCCACAGCAATGACCCTGTCTGCTCCGTAAACTCCCGCAGCTTCAATTGAATCTCCGATATGATTACCGATCACAAGTGCAGTCAGTTTCCCATCCTGTTTTCCGGCAATGATTCTTCCGGGATTCAGAAGCTCCAGTCCGACATTTTTCGGGGTGCCGTCATCCTTTGTTTCTATCAGTACCCAGACATCTTTCGTTTTTGCTTCCATCATCGTACCTCTCAGATAATCCCTTTTTCAGTAAGCACTGAAAACAGTTTTTTCGCAGACATCGTATCCGTTTCTTCCTGAATCTTTACGCCTCCGGTTTTAACCGGCGGAACAAACGTTTTCTTAACTCTCGTCGGAGAACCGGCCAATCCGCATCTGTTCCAATCCATATCCGGGAAATCAGCTTCACTTAACACTGTGATCTGTGCCCGTTTTGCCGCCATCTTACGCTTAATTGTCGCAGTTCTCGGTTCAAAAGAAGGTTTCGTAAATGTGACAAGGCATGGATATTTAATTCCGATTACTTCCACTCCTTCATCCACTTCTTTCCTTACTTCCAGCTCTTCACCGCTGACAGATGCTTCCAGAGCATAGGTTACCTGTGGAAGACCGAGATGTTCTCCGATTTCCGGTCCGACCTGCGCCGTATCTCCGTCGATTGCCTGCTTTCCGCAGAAGATCAGATCAAACCGGCCTTCCGTCTCTTCGACTTTCCTGATTGCCTGGGACAGAATATAGCTTGTCGCCAGAGTATCTGATCCCCCGAATTTTCTTCCTGAAACAAGATATGCACGGTCTGCCGCAATACCGATGCATTCTCTCAGCATGGTCTCTGCCTGCGGCGGTCCCATGGATATAACTATGATTTTTGTATCCGGATCGTTATCCCTGATTCTGGCTGCCGCCTCCAGCGCATAGCTGTCAAACGGATTCAGTATGGAAGGAACACCTTCACGAATCAGAGTATTTTTTACCGGATCAATACGGATTTCCGTTGTATCCGGTACTTGTTTCACACATACCAGTATATTCATCTGTTTCACCTTCGTATTATCCATGACGGTATTGAACGCCTTTTCCTCCGTACGGATACTGCCAGTCCTTGACGATTTTCCCTTCGCTCAACACTTTGCAGGTTCCGCATTCCAGGCATCCGAGATGTTCAAAGAATACGTTTCCGTTTTCGTCGGTGGAATACAGCGCTGCCGGACATGCCCGGATGACTGCATCCAGTTCTTTCGGATCGATATTTTCCTTGTTCACGATAATATGGGAATGCGTTTCATCCGCATGATACAAATTTGCGCTCAGTCTATCCGCAACATTTAATTTTCCAGCCATTTCTTATACCTCCACAGCTCTGAGAATGCTGTAAACACTGCTTTCTTCAAGCGCTTTCTGATATGCGGAAAGATACTCCTCAGAGAAATCATTCTGTTCCAGTGCTTTGACTGCTGTTTCCGCCGCAAGTCTTCCGGATTCCACGGCAAGATCCATACCTCTCAGCGTATCTCCGAAATTGACACAGAATCCGGCGGTGTCTCCGGCAACAAGAATTCCGTTTCCGTAAGTCTTTGAAACGGAAGATGCCCTTCCTTCCGGGAACAGATGTGCGGAATGCTCCTGCAGTACACCGCCTTCCAGCAGAGGAGCAATCTCCGGATGATTCATGAAATCATTCAGAATCTCAGGTACAGACTTCTCTGTTTCTCTGACTTTTGCGATCGGCATGGAAATACCGACGGATATACTGTCCCTGTTTGTATACAGGAAGCCGTCTGCGACACCTTCAAATCCGTTGACCATCCAGGCAACACCTTCTCCGTCCGCAACGCCAAAGCGTTCATTGATAATTTCCGGAGAAAGACGGATAACTTCTTTCACACCGACTTCCGTCTCTTCCTGTTTCAAAGCTTCCTTCATGCCGTATTTCTGAGCCAGCAGACCGTTGACGCCTTCCGCCAGGATAACCAGATCCGATTCCATCACTTCATCTGCCGCAACAATGCCGCAGACTTTTCCGTCACTGACATAAAGATCATCAACGAGAATATCATTAATCAGCATGACGCCTGCCTCCTCGCACTGGTCGGCAAACCAGCGGTCAAATCGGCTGCGCAGAATGGAAAAGCTTTCTCCGTTTTCAATCAGCGGATCCCTGCTCTCGCACTCTTCTGTCACAAAGCTTCCGTTTTCGTCATGGGACAGACGCTCCCTGACAATACGCCGTTCCACAGGTGCGCTTTCTGCAAAACCGGGTATGATTTTTTCCATACTGTGGCCATACATCCTTCCACCGGTCACATTCTTGGATCCGCAATAATTGCCTCTCTCCACCAGCATGACTTCCCTGCCCGCATTTGCGAGCATATATGCCGCAGTCAGTCCGGCAAGACCGCCTCCGACAACGATACATTCAAATTTATCTTCAGACATACTGCTACTCCTTGTATTAAATACCGGGAAAACGGCAGCCCCGGAAGGGGTTACCGTTCTTCCCTCACTGCTTTTGTTTCTGATGGTTATGCAACGTATGCATAGCCCATGCATGCACCAAGTGCTACGCCGCCGTCGATCGTGATTTCAGCGCCTGTCATAAACGGTGTTTCATCGCTTGCACAGAATACTGCACAATTGGCAACGCCTTCTGCTGTACCGGATGTGTGACTCGGCACAAGCGCTCCGAGCATCTTTTCAGCTTCGGATCCTGCAGGAACGAGTTCTGTAATTGTCAGACCCGGAGAGATGGTATTGGCCCGGATACCGTTCTTGGCATATTCCATGGCAATGGTTCTTGTCAGCTGTGTAACACCGCCCTTGGACGCTGCATATGAAGCCTGCATCGGCATAGCAGTAATACCGCCGATGGAGCTGAGGTTGATGATGTTGCCCTTGTTGTTCTTCACCATGACCTTGATTGCTTCCTGGCAGAGAATGAAATATGCTCGGAGATTCAGGTTCATCACCGCTTCATAATCCTTTTCCAGATCATATTCTGTCAGCGGTGTGATTGTTCCGAAACCTGCATTATTCATCAGAACATCAACTGTTCCATAATGTTCGACACATTCCCTGACGACATTTCTGCACTCATCCGGATTCTGCAGATCTGCCTTCACAAACCAGACATCTCCGCCTTTCGCTGTCAGTTCTTCAACGATTTCCTGTCCGCGTGCTTCACGCCTGCCGCAGAACACGACCTTTGCGCCTTCACGTACGAACGCTTCCACGCATGCTCTTCCGATACCGGAAGTTCCTCCTGTTACGATACACACTTTTCCTTCAAGTCTTCCTGCCATAATTCCTCCTTATATTATTTTTTGGCTGTTATTCTTTTTTCTGTTATTTCAGTGTTTTAAGAATGTGCTTCGCTGCTGTCATTCCGGATGTATGAGCAAATCCGTTTGTGGATCCCGGCACGGTCATTGCATAGGAATCGCCGTACAGGCCGGACGCATCATTGCCTGCAGCATACAGTCCCGGCACAGGTTCAAATGTTTCTTTATCCAGCACCTGCAGGTTCTCATTGACACGAATTCCGCCGCAGGTTGTAGGATAGTTCGGAGCAATCCGAAGAGCATAGAACGGTGCCTGACGCAGAGGCTTCAAAAAGAAACTGTCCTTAAAGAACTGTCTGTCTTCACCTTCATCGCACATCCGGTTATATTCTTCGAATGTCTCAAGGAACGTCTCCTTCGGAACACCGATGCAGTCCGCGATCTCTTCAATCGTGTCTCTCTTCCATGCATTTCCCGCGGCAATATCACCTTCCACTTCATCCATCAGATGAAGCATCGGCTTATGATACGGCAGGAATGCACCGAAACTGATATCCGGTCCGACCGTCATCAGGTAATCCATATAGGCCTGATCAAGAATGCCGTATGCCATCGAACCCTGCTGTGTCGCTAGAATTGTCCCGGCATAAGTTCCCTTTGTCGCAATATCTTCATTGATGAAGCGCTTCCCTTTCCGGTCAACCCAGAGAACAGGAGATGTTGCGGCAGCGCTTGATTCCGAACCGGCAATCTTACCGATTCCGCCGGCAAACAGCTGAATAACACCGCCGCCATTGATATCTGCACCGGCTTCCTCTGCCAGATCAAATCCGTCACCGGTATTATTGACGCCGAGCACAGGAGGCAGAGTTGTCCAGACGGATGTATCACCGCCGAGGAAGTTGTATTTCTTCATCTTTTCCGGGCTGAAGCCGTAACCGCCGGTAGCGATCAGGACTGCCTTTCCACCGATGTTCAGAACATTTCCGTCAACGTCTTTTGCTTCAACGCCGATAACTCTTCCTTCTTCCAAAATCAGATGCTGGACACGGGTATTGACGAAAATATCAACTCCTGCCTCTTCTACTGCCTTCAGAAGCAACTCCTGACATCTCATACCCATTCCTTCCGGAATATGCATGCTGGCAAGTTCTTCTTCCATATCAGGCAGATATTTCACAACGTTTTCAAATTTCACGCCGACGCCTTTCAGCATTTCCACTGCTTCCGCAGAATTCTCCACGAACATTCTGACAACTCTGGCGTCCGCACGGTAATGGCTGTAACGCATGTACTCCTTAAAGCCTTCCTCTTTGCTCGGCATATGCTGTTCGCCGCCTTCACGCAGCTTCTGTTCACTGGATTCAAATCCTGCGCATCCTTCTGCATGCTGTGCTGATCCCATTGCCGATCCCATTTTTTCCAGAATGACAACACTGAGTCCGCCTCTGGCTGCTGTCAGAGCTGCAGATTTTCCTGCAGCACCGCCGCCGACAACGACAACGTCATAACTGACATCAAATTCAATATTGGACATATTATTTCCCTTTCTGAAGCTTCTTTGCTTCCTCACTCAGCAGCGGGAGAAGTGTATTTACATCTCCGACAATTCCGTAATCACATTTTTTGAAGATAGGAGCATCCGGATCAATGTTGATTCCGACAATGCACTTTGCATCGCGTACTCCGGACATATGCTGCGGCTGACCTGAAATTCCAAGCGCAACATACAGTTCCGGTGCAATCCGGTTATGTGTAATTCCGACAACTTGATGCTCGTCAAACCACTGCAACTGATTGGCGACCGGAAGCGAACATCCAATCTGTGCATCAATCAGTTCTGCAAATTCACGCACAGCATCCAGTTCACTTTTTGAACCAACGCCGTACCCGACGCCGACAACGCGCTTTGCATTTTTCAGTCCGTTCTCTTCCGTAACTGTTTCCGCTGCGTCTGCAGGATACTGCAGCGCCGCATTCGCGTTCGCTACCGCACGAATGATTTCAGCAGTTTCTCCCTCCGGTTCAGCATCATTTCCGTCATATATACCTGCCAGTATTCCGACAGTCTCAACCGTTTCAACCGATCTGCCGTCTGCAGTCAGACGCTTTGCACGGTTAGTCTCCCCGCATTCCAGGGCGAATAGTGTCCCTACCGCAACTGCTCCTGCTTTCACGGCTGCAGCTGCCCAGAGAGTTCTTGAAACAGGATCGTCCAGGCAGAGAATTGCCTGAGGCCTATCGGAAGCAATCCGCTCAGCAATATCTCCGGCAAAGCACTCAGCCGGAACATCACTGTCGTCATACCACCAGAGTTCATCCGGATTTGCTTTCGAGGCTTCTTCAGCCAGCTGTTTTCCTCCAGCCGCAATCATTTTTACGGTATCCGCAGTTTTTGCGGCCGCTTCCTTCATTCCGCAGATATGACCGAAGTCACCTGCAATCAACCATATTGTCTTATTCATTGCAGCACCCCATCTTCCTTCAGCACAGCAAACAGTTTTTTCACTGTTTCCTCCGGTGTCTGAGCGCTGATCATGACTGCATCCGTTGTTTCAGGCAGCTCATATCCGATATGATCAGCATGTTCAGATATCTCTTTGCAGAGATCTGCCTTCAGCACTTTTCTGACCGGCTTCTTTCTTGCCATCAGGACCTGCTTCAGTCCGGGAGGTGTTTCTTCTCCGCTTTTCGCTACAATTCCGAGGACTGCAGGTGCAGCAAACCTGATTTCCTTTTCTCCGGAGGATGTACGTCTGACAGCCGTATATCCGTTTTCGTTCTGTTTTACATCAACGATACCGGCAAGAGATGTCCATCCGAGTTCAGCGCCAAGCAGCACCGGTACCGAGGGTTCCCAGGTGCTGTCGCCGATCAGAACCAGATCAGCGTCCATATCTCTGACTGCAGAAGCAAGCAATCTTGCCGTACCTGTTTTATCCTCCGATTCATCTGCATCAGTGATTACTGTTGTTTCAGATGCACCTCTGGCTGCCGCCCATGCGGTATCACCGCTGCCGATTGTCAGGCCGGCGGTTTCCGTACTGAGCAGCTTTGCAATTTCTGTTGATCTGAAATCATCATCACTTGCTTTTAATGACGCCATGCCGAAGTCAACCGTTCCGTCCGGCCCGATATTTGCATCTCTTGGATCTTTGCACAACTTAAAAACAATTACCGTTTTCAACCGAATTACTCCTTTCTTTTTTACAGTTTTTCAACTTAAATCTTTTTTATGATCATATTGTTACAAAAATATCAAGCTTGCTAAATGTTGAAATACACAAACTTCAAAGCGAATAATCACTGTTTATTTGTGCATTTGCATAAATCATGTATAATGGCTTCAGATACGCTATGAAATTATCAAAACTGATCGGATTACTTGAAGAACTGCGCGGGCTGAAAGGCAGAGAATATACATCCGGAGAATTGGAATCGGACGTCTTTTCCTGCACCCTGTGGCACAACGGAGTTCCTTTTGACAGACCCGGAAATATATACATCTGTTCCGATCCGAAACGTGTCAAAAAATACTGCCTTCAAGGTGGCATCTTCAATAAGCACAGCATTATTTTTCTGGCCTTAAAAGATAATTCAGATCCTTCTCCGGTTCACGGCCTGCCTCTGCATATTTTCATATTCCGTCAGGGATATAATGCATACACACTCTTCGGAACAATCCGTTCTGTTTTCAAAGACGAAAAAAGAGCACCTGAAGTCACACAGATTCTTCTGAATGAACTGTATGAAAACAGGAACCTTCATCACATATTAAGCACCGCTTCCAATATATTTGAAAATTCTGTTCTTCTGAACGATGTTACTTTCAATGTTATTGCAAAGGTATATAAGACACAGGAAGGAAATGATATTCTGGAAAAGATTACCGGACTTGGATATATCCGGATGGATACAGTAGATGAGATGCGCTATTCAAATATCTTCATGCAGATACGCGATTCAGACAAATATTTGTTTTCGTACCAGAAAAGTGCGGACAAAAACTGGCTGTTCAGATCAGTGCATATTAATCATATTCCGGCTGCAGATATTGCTGTAATCAGCGATAATCGTCCATTCCGCTATATTGATCTGATTACAATCGATCAGCTTTCCAAAATCCTTTCCATCTATATGCAGAAAATAGATTTTTTCAAAACCAGCGAAGACTCCGCATTCAGTTACCTTATGAATCTGATTCTTGAAGGCAGTCTGTCCAGACAGGAAATCATCACGGAAAGATTTCAGGCGACAGGCATCACGCTGAAAGATAACCTGTGGTGTGCGGCAATTGACTTCAGTGATCCCGTCTCTTCACGTGCCGACTTGAATTATCTGGTGTCGCAGCTTTCAAGAATAGTTCCGGAATGCAGATGGATCGTATATAAGGGAAAAGGTGCCGCCCTCATCACGTCAGCCGTCAGCACCTGTTTTTCGGAGCATTCTCTGAATCAGCTGCGCTATTTTGTACAGGAAAACAGACTTAACATAGGGGTATCCGAAATGTTCCATAACCCATCAGAAATACCCTCTTATTATTTACAGGCGCTTCATGCCTGCAGGACAATACTTCCTTCCTCCCGTACAGAACCTGTCAGATTCTTTTCAGAAGTTAAAATCTATTATCTGGTGAAACAGATCATCAAGGACAGCGCCGGAAAAGAGTTCCTGTATCCTCCGCTGCTTCAGCTTGAAGCTTATGACGCGGAAGAACATACCGAACTGATGGAGACGCTGAAAATATATGTATTCAGCGGGAAAAGTATTTCTGCATCAGTCAAAGAGCTGAACATCCACCGGAATTCGCTCCTGTACCGTCTGAAAAGAATTCAGGAGATCACCGGAATCAGTTTTGACAGCGGTGAAGACCTGTTCCAGATTATGCTTCATTTCAAGATCAAAGAGTTTAGTCCGCAATAAAAAAGGCTTCTGATTCAATGTGTTTACAACAATGAACCGGAAGCCTTTCTGATTGTCCGCGGCGTTATGTTCAATGACAGGCCGTCTGTTCACAGCAGCAGATCATTATATTTGATTGAATGCATATCAATCCTGCAGCAACACAAAAGCCGACAGCTCACTGCCTGGAAAATAATAGTGATCAGCTTCGTATTGGCTGAAGGACAGCGGCTGACCCTTTTTACATTGTCTGACACAGCAGATGATCTTTCAGAGTTTTGTGCACAATGGATTTCATCAGAAATGAATTTTCTGGATCTCCCTTTTCACATTCCGGATCTCATCCTGGATTCTTCCGTATTCCGTAAATGTACGGATCAGCTCCGCATCATTTTCAAACGCCGGTCTTGCCGTATATTTTTCATCCAGAATGTATTTCTTTTCTTCCGAGCCGAACTGCACGGTGATCTTATTCTTATCCTGAGCGGTAATGATGCCCTTTCCGTACTGCGCGGAAGTGACTTCCACATTCAGCAGGGAGATTTCTTCGCAGGCCTCCGCTTTCCCCTCCAGTTCTGCCAGTTCGCTCTGCAGTTTCTGTATCTTTTCCCTTCTCTTCTTCTCCCGCTCCATTGACTCATCTTTTTTCGGAGCGCGCGTTGTTTTCGGTTTTGCTGCAGCTTTTGCCGGAGCTGTTCTGACCGGTTTTGAAGCAGGCGCTTCCGGCATCAGATGACGGAAAAAAGAATAGGTATGGAAGCAGTAAATCAGATCAAAAACCATCAGATGCAGGCTTTCATCTTTGTAATAACCATCCCCCAGCATTGCTTTGTGTTTTTCAATCAGGGAAGGATGTTCCTTCAATGCTTCTGCAATCAGATCGCACATCCGGTAATAGCGCTCCAGACTGAAGGAATTGCCGGAACCGAGCTTCTCATCGAATTCAATAAAGTCAGCCATGTGCTGGGCTTCACTGCTCTTGTATATATATGCCGTTTCCGGAGAATTTGCCGCAAGATAAACACTTGCTGTATGCCTGTCCTGCTTGTAGGACCAGTTCCCCGGACAGCATTCCAGACGCATCTGTTCATATCCGTTCAGGAACTGATCGATCCGCAGCTGTGCTTCATTGGCGTCTTCCGCTTCCGACAGAAGCACATTGCAGAAGAGCGTCTTTATCCGTGCTTCATCATACTCCGCGAGCGCGCAGACGCCGGCACTCGGATGCATGCGGGCGTTATCAATAAACACATTAAAATCCTTTGTGGCGGCCGCATAGCGTTCCGCAAACGGACGGTTCGCATTCTCCGGTCTGTTCCATTCCCGCTGCCATGTACCGACAGCCTTCCACTTGAACAGCTCATGATGCTCTTCATTGTTCAGATCTTCCAGATGATTCTCATAACACTCAATCAGCCGATGCAGATTCTCCGGTTTCATATACGTTCTCCTCCCTTGTCCGGTGTTTTTTCATCAGAGTCTTCCGCAGCTCTGCCTGTATGAATGATCGTTTCAATATCGTTTTCCTGATTCTAATGTAGCAGATATCTCCGGCAGAAATCCAGTGTTTTCTGACTGTCTTCCGTCCCCCATAAGCTCCGGGTCTTCTGCTGCACATAAAAAGTCCGGGAGACTGTATCCGTGACATCTGTGCTGTCTTCTGCAATCAATGTTTCCTGCGGCAGCTTTTATCACAGCTTTCTCCTATACCGGACTGCGTGTACACAAAACAGAAAAAGCAGCCCTTCAGA
>SVBN01000066.1 GCA_015058875.1 Erysipelotrichaceae bacterium
AAAGGATCTGCATTCAGAACAATATCCCCGGTATAGGTGCCGTTCAGATACAGAGAAGCATTGGTATTGATCAGATCCGCAATATCCGCAGTTCTGATTTCCGCCGCAAGATAAGCACTTCCGGATCTTCCGGGTACGGATACCGCATGGAATGCGCACGGGATTTCCGAAGAAGAAAGATCCGCCCTTTCTTCCGGTGCACCGGATACAAGGCTCCATGTTCCGGCAAGCTGGTATTCGGTCATGGTTTCGCCTTCTCTGATTTCCGCCGTTTCTTCCTCAACGACGTCAAACGCCATCTCCATGGTATCTTCCACAGCATTGGTGTCTGCCATTGCCATCATCATCGGCGCTGCCTTGCCGGACATCAGGGCATTCTTTGCCCTGGCATTGAATACCGGCGGCTGGTAAAAGCCGAGATGTACGGGCGTCAGCTGCGGAATCTCAGCCGACATGGAAGGATTGCCGGTAAACAGCGTCAGCTTCGCATCCTTCCAGTCTTCGCCTGTACTCTGACGCATTGCGGCACGCAGGCGGATGTTCAGCGGTCTGTCTTCCTCAGCACGGATTTCATAGACCGGATTCCATGAGGCGTGCGGTTCATAATACTCCGCAATGATCTGGTATGTTCCGGCTTTATCACATTCCGCAAACATCGAAACATACGGACGGGCAATCTCTTTCTGAATCTTCTGACGTTCTTTGAGAAGCTTTTCCTTCTCTTTCTCCAGTTCGGCTTTCTTCAGGAAAATCTCTTCCAGCTTTGCCGGCAGCGCATCGGCATAGGCACTGATTGTTTCCAGGGAGGCATTGGTGTTCGCACTGAGATCTGTATTTGTTTTCCACACTTCCTCCTGTGCACTGCAGGCAAGAATTCTGGCTTCGCACAGGGCAATCTTCTGATCAATCTCCTCACAGAGTGCTTTCTGTTCCTCTTCGTCCGGCCATCTGACCTGCACATTGGATCCGCGCAGCGGCTGTGAAAGCATGATCCTGACGCTGGATGCATCGGTTCCGGCAGTCAGTCCTTCGATTCTGAGCTGATGCCTGCCGGCTTCCAGCTGTGCTTCTCCATATCTGCGGACCGTGCAGCCTCTGCGGTAGATGGATACTTCTCTGAGTTCAGTCCTGATGTTCATAATGTTCCTCCTCCGTGTCCAGTATTTTTTTCATATCTGCAGGAAGCGGACAGTGCAGATCAATCTTCCTGCCGTTTCCGGGTTGCAGCAATGTCACATGTTCACAATGCAGTGCCGGCCTTCTGATCAGTGCCGTACTGCCTCCGTACAGTGAATCACCAAGCAGCGGATGTCCGTATGCGGACATGCCGGAGCGGATCTGATGGGTGCGTCCGGTCACAATTGAAACGCGTACGAGCGAGAACCCGCTGTATTTTTTCTCCGTCTCATAATCGGTAATGCACAGCTGCCCGTCTTCCGCAATCCGCTTTCCGCGTTTTCCTTTTTCCTTTGCAAGCCTGTATTCCAGCCTGCCCCGATCCTGTTCAAAAGATCCCTGAATCAATGCCAGATATTCTTTCTTCAGCACTTCCGGCTGCCGCTCTTGGGACAATGCGGAAGCTGTTTCCTTATTCTTTGCATATACCATAATGCCGGAAACCGGCTTATCCAGTCTGCCGCATGTCCGTACCGCAAAGTCTTTGCCGTATCTCTGCTTCAGGAAGGTTCCCATATTCCTGACGTCCTCCGCCTGGGGATGCGCCGCAATGCCTGCCGGTTTGTTTACTATGACAAGATCATCGTCTTCATACAATATTTCTATATCACTGTCTTCCCTGACGGTTAATCTGTCTCCCGTTTTTACTGTCCCGCTCAGCCGGCATGGTTCATTGTTCAGGAGGATGCTGCGCTGTGCATTGAGCCTTGAGATTGTTCTTCTTGAAAGCCTCATAGCGGAAGAAAGGATATCCTTGACGCGCATTCCCTCCTCGTTTTCATGAATGATATGTTCATTTCTTTCCATATATTCATCATACACAATTCAGGGAATGCCGGAAACATAAAAAAACCGCTCCTCATCGGAAGGAACGGCTCCTGATACAATACGGGTCTGACAGATCTGCCTGATCAGACTTATTCGGCATCAGCGCCTCCGGATGTATAGTATTCCAGGTCAAACAATTCATTGGAAGTCATTTCCGATGTACCCTCGGCACTGCTGAACCATTTCGTTACATAGAGGGCGTATTCATCTTCCCCGTCATGTCTGCCGCGGCACAGTGCTGCATAGTTCGTGCCGGCAGCCACCTGTGTTCCAAGCAGCACAACCGGATTCAGCATGAATCCTTCTTCCAGCGTTTTGCAGGCTTCATCAAAAGATGCCTGTGTGTCCTGTCCCGGCAGCATTCCCGCTTTGCCGGTTCCTGTAGCCTGCCATCCGCCGAGCAGTGCTTCCTGCGCGTCCTTTGCATGGATATCATCCAGCTCGATCTTTCTGATATTGACAAGGGAGATCTCACCGGAGGAACTTTCATTTACTGCAAGAACATAATAATTCCCTTCAGGTTCTGCAGTGACGGTTTCACCGAATGCAAGATAGGCATAGTTTGTGCCGTTGACAACCTGTGTCGCGATCACCTGCACCGGCGTATAGCCGACGCCTGTCAGACCATCCAGCGCTTTTTCCAGACGGCCCGCGTCATCGTCGCCCATCTGTGTCTGATAGTCTTCATTGACGGTCCATCCGCCCGGAATCACGGCAAGCGCTGTTTCCTCAGGCAGCGCAGTTTCTTCGGGTACAGCAGTTTCCCCAGCTGCGGCCGTTTCCTCAGGTTTCGCTGTTTCTGCAGGCTGTGCAGGTGTCTGCTGCGCGCATCCTGCCATCAGGATAACGGCAAGCATTGATGCGAATAGTTTTTTCATCTGATTTCTTTCCTCTTTTCTTCATTGATCATTCCGATCATATGCTGACAAATAAAGAGACCGCATCTCTGCGGTCTGTACGTGACGCGTACGGGATTCGAACCCGTGAATGTCGCCTTGAGAGGGCGATGTGTTAAGCCGCTTCACCAACGCGCCATATCAGGGGAAGTTTCCTTCCCTCAATATGCCTTACTTAAGCTGCCAGAGCTTTCTTGGCTGTTTCTGCCAGTTCCGTGAATGCCTTTTCGTCGTGAATGGCAATTTCACTCAGCATCTTTCTGTTGATGGTGACACCGGCAAGCTTCAGACCATGCATCAGCTTGGAATAGCTCAGGTCGTTCATTCTTGCTGCAGCATTGATACGGGCAATCCAGAGCTTGCGCATTTCACGCTTTGTCTGTCTGCGTCCGATATAGGAATACCGCAGTGAATGCATAACCTGCTCATGAGCAGTTCTGTAAAGAAGATGCTTGCTTCCGAAGTAACCCTTTGCAAGCTTCAAAACCTTTTTACGACGGTTTCTGGTCGGTGTAGATCCCTTGACTCTCATCTCAGTGTACCTCCGTTATCCCTGGAGAAGCTGCCTGTTGCGCTTCACATCTGTTTCATTCATCAGTGTTGCTTTTCCGAGGTGCTTCTTCTGCTTGTGGGATTTGTTTGCTGCGAAGTGTGACACGTAGTTGTGATGAATAGCGATTTCGCCTGTTCCTGTAATCTTGGATCTCTTGGCGAAAGTCTTCTTTGTCTTCATCTTGATCTTTGTCTTGGGTTTCTTAGCCTTAGCTTTCATGACATGTTCCTCCTGTTCTGCTTATTTCTTTCTGGGAGACAGTACAACAGACATTGTATTGCCTTCCATGCTGGGTGCTTTAT
Source organism: Erysipelotrichaceae bacterium (assembly GCA_015058875.1). GTDB lineage: Bacteria > Bacillota_I > Bacilli_A > Erysipelotrichales > Erysipelotrichaceae > Bulleidia. The sequence continues at coordinate 3,756 of SVBN01000066.1, forward strand.
CCACCACAGCAATATCGGAGATCTGCTCGATGAACTGATTCATTACCTTTTCACCGACTTCCTTGCGGGTAATCATACGTCCGCGGAAGCGCATGTCAACTTTAACTTTCTGGCCGTCCTCCACCCATTCACGGGCGTGCTTCAGCTTGGTATCAAAGTCGTGCTGATCGATAACCGGAGAAAGACGAAGCGGTTTGACCTGTGTGACCTGCTGCTTTTTCTTGGACTCTCTGGCTTTCTTCTGTTCATTGAACTTGAATTTGCCGTAATCCAGAATCTTGCAGACAGGCGGCTTTGCGTTCGGTGCGACACAATAGAGGTCGAGACCGAGCTCATAGGCCTTCTCAATAGCTTCCCTTCTCATCATCGTTCCGAGCTGCTGTCCATCAGGTCCGATGACCAGCACTTCACGGAAGTGAATGTTTTCATTTACCAGTTCTTCCGGTACATTCCGTTTCGGTTTAATGTATTGCAAGCAACCCTCCTGTAAAAGAAAGCAGGCACAGAAGCCGCACCCGCCAATGAATACATCATACTCATATTCGGCGTATACCCAGATCCTGAGGACCTCGGGTGAGAAGCGGCGCTTCTGCTTTCCGTTTTCTGATTACCAATAGATAGTAACAATAATTGTTATCCCTGTCAACAATAATTTCAGATTTCGAATCCGGTTACTTTGACAGAAATTCCGCTGGCTTTGAATCCGGTCATGAACAGAATATTTTCGTAGATTCTGTTCTGTACCTGTTCGCATGTCGCGTTGATATTTGCGCCGTATCTGACGTGAATATCCGTATCAATGAGCAGACGGTTGTCCGAGATGCGCACAACAACTGCCTTGGAAAAGGAACCCTTCTCCGAACGCTCGGCATTCTCCAGATCATCGATTGTGATCTCGGCGATCGACTGGAATACGGATTTGTTGATGGCGATCAGGCCGTTCTGTGTATTTTCCTTATTCAGAATTACGTAATCAAGTGCCATATCTTTTTACTCCCTGCAAAAGATTATACCATTTCAGTTCCTGTTGAACAAACGAATCACATCATGTGTGAGCTGGGCGCGCAGCTCTTCCCTGCTTCCATCAAGCGATTCATAATCCGGATAGGCATGTTCCATGCGCTCGATAAAGCTGCGGAATACGTTCATGACATCAAGCAGACGGTTCTCATGGATAATTTCGATCGTGTCCGCCCGGACCAGCGCTTCCGCCAGGGCCCCGGCAAAGAAACTGCGCACTTCTTCCGACTGCTCTTCTTCATACTGGGTGAAGCATTCCCGGTACCATCCGTTCCTTATCAGCAATGTTCTCAATACCGCGATAAAATCGGAGAAGTCTTCGAGGTTGTTTCCCGGCTGGATTGCAAAGAGAACCACAAAGAACACATGCCATTCAAAATCCTGGTTCATCATCATGGCCATGTAATCGCCGAGGATCTGACAGAACGGATCCGGACTGGAATAGGTCTTTTCCAGCTTCAGCTCGCTGCTGAAATCGATTTCCGACTCCGAAAGAAAGCTCAGATGTTCCAGATAGTCCAGCATGCGCTCCCTGCCGTAATCGGTATTCAGGAAATCACGCACATAAATATACTGGGCGAGAATGGCGGAACATTTCCGGAAATCCGTGCTGAAGCCGACCGATTCCTTCATCTTCCGGTTGACCAGCTCGTTGATCGAGGTGGCGATCATCAGCTTGAAGCTTTCCTGGTTCATTCCGATCCGGTTGTGTCTGGATTCATTGGAAATCTCCGTATAGATGATTTCCAGCTGCCGGTCGACAACGTCAAGGTTGTCCCTGACCGCGCCGAGCATGTTCTTCATGAAGCGGTCATAGACGACGAAGTCGGGATTCTTGTAGACGACTTCATGTTCGATCTCGCTCCAGAACCGGTGGACCAGCGATTTGATCTGAAGTTCAAAATTAATCCGCTGTTCATTGAACAGATAATAGCCGTCGATCCGGTAGATCGTAAAGCCGTTGCGCTGGGTCTGGGGCTGCGGCATATGCATGTTCAGATAGATATTCGGATTGTCGGCAGAACGGCAGAATCCGGTTCCGCTGACCGGGAAATGAATGAACAGGCGCCGGTAAAGCTCGGCCTCATTGCGGATAAAGCGGCATTCAATCGTGATGCCGACGATATCCGACAGATACATCAGCGCATCATGCGGATCGTCAAAGTGCAGATAGAACTTGTTCCGCAGCAGCTTTTCCCTGAGACTCTCACGTGATTTGATTCTGGTATGCAGTGAAACAACGGAATTCTCATTGCTGTCGATAATATTCTCAAAATATGCCCGTACCGCCCCTTCGGCATAGACATAGGTTGCTTCATGAAGATCATATTCCCTGATAACAGATTCGATGAATTCAAACATCTTCAGTTCCATAGGCGTCGCTCCGTTATTTATCTATTATCTTCTCCGTTTCCGCTTCGGATATTTATTCTTGAGAATCCTTCCGTCACTTTTTGTCCCGGAAAACATATGTTGATTCCATGATACACCATACCAGCCTTTATCGCATGGAAGAGATACCGTCATGCCATACAGATAGCTGTTTCTGTCTGCATCGTTCAGTTCAATCACATGCCGGAACGGCAGTGCTGCTGACAGATAGAAATGCCAGGAAGGCTCAAAGCGGTCCTTTATGACTTCCCCGAGCAGTACGCCGGAGCGGATGATGCGGCATTTTCCGCACTGATAAAACGGTACCGTGCTTCCGTATACCCTGCCGTTTTTCTCCAGCAGATACGGATACGTTCCTTCAAGCTGGTCTTTCAGGAAGGACAGCGCACATTCCGGAATCCTGCCGCTTTTCATCTGCTTCGGGATCCTTCCGGCAGAATTGCCGTCTTTGATCATGCGGCAGACGAAATGACCTTCCCCGATATCGGAAGGAATCACCCGCAGTGCACCCGGCAGTTTTGCGGAAGGAAGCGTATGCGGATAATCTTCCTCAATGGGTACGACATGCATATCCGGATGGGCTGCCAGGAAGGCAAGCAGCGTATCTTCATTTTCTTCCTCATTGAATGTGCAGGTGGAATAGACAAGCGTTCCGCCCGGACGCAGGGTCTGATAGGCGTCGCTGATGATATATGCCTGACGCTCGGCGCATGAGTGCACCAGCGAAAGGCTCCACTGCGCTTCCGCTTCCGGATTCTTGCGCATCATGCCTTCTCCGGAACAGGGCGCATCGACAAGCACCGCATCGAAATACTCCGGGAATGCCGAGGCAATCTCAGCGGTCGTGCTGTTGAGCACGGTCACATTGGCGGCGCCGTGCTTTTCCATATTTTCGCAGAGAATCAATGATCTCGAAGCGTCATATTCATTGGAGATCAGTGTCCCCTCATGATTCATGCGTTCGGCAATCTGAGTTGATTTCGAACCGGGCGCCGCACAGAGATCGAGGATATTCATGCCGGGCCGGGGATCAAGCACTTCCACGGCAAGCGAAGCGGATGTTTCCTGCACATAGAAAAGACCGCATTCATAGGCCATGCTTTCATACAGCTTCACTTCATCCGGCAGCACCCAGGAGTCCTTTGCATACGGATTTTTCTTCCAGTCAAAATCCAGATAGCCGCGCAGTTCCTCCTCCGTGCATTTCAGCCGGTTCAGCCGGAATCCGCGTACCGGATCCAGCTGGATTGCGGCTTCATATTCCGGGTATCTGTCTTTCAGCAGAGATTTCATCCTGCTTTCAAATTCAGCCGAGCGCATTGAAAACCTTCCGGACATTCTGTCTGTCCAGTTCCAGCTGCATGATCAGGTTGTTTTTATTTTTGAAGTTTGTTTCCGGACGGATATATTTCACGAACTGGATGATCAGACGCTGTCCGTACAGATCCCCTTCATAGTCCAGAATATGTGCTTCCAGCGACAGCAGCGGCGTATAGTTCAGCGTCGGATTATGTCCGAGATTGACCATTGCCATATACGGCTTCCCTCTGATCAGTGCCCGGCAGGCATAGACGCCGGTCTTCGGATGGATGTATTCCGGATCCACTTCGATATTCGCGGTCGGAAAACCGAGCGATTCCCCGATATGCCGGCCGTGGATGACTTTTCCTTCGATTTCAAAAGGATGGCCCATCAGACGCTGTGCTTCATCGACTTCTCCGGCTTCAATCAGTGCGCTGATTCTGGTGCTGCTGATCTTTTCCCCGCTGTCCGAAACGGCATCGACGATAAACACATCGAACAGCCCTTCTTCCTTTAATGTTTCCCCGCTGCCCTGTCCTTTGAATCCGTAATGGAAATCAAAGCCGCATACCAGCGCCTGAATTCTGCAGGGAACAAGCACCCGCTCCACGAACTCATGCGGGGAAAGCCGGGACATTTCCTTTGTGAAATTCAGAATATAGATATTCCTGATGCCGGACTGCATGGCCAGATTGATCCGCTGGGGCATGGTCGTGATATGATGCACGTCCTGCTCGCCTTTGATCGTGACCCAGGGATCCGGATCAAATGTGATCAGGGCACTCTCGCATCCGTACTGTTCCGCAAGCTCCACGGTCTTTTTTACCAGAGCCTGATGGCCGATGTGCATGCCGTCAAAATAACCGATGCATGCCGCAACCGGTCTGAGATTCTTCAGTTCCTTATTCAGATCAATGTGCTGTATGCGCATCAGAACAATCCCCTTTCACAATGGTACAGTCCGTTCTCCCTGCGGCGGTATACGGCCGCAATATCATCCCCGTCCAGAATGCAGACATATTCCCTTTCGCTTTCCAGCTCCAGGTCCCTGCCGTTTCTGACATAATCCATTTTATCCGTTGTCACAAAACCGATCTCAGGATTGAGAACTGTTCTGACATCCGCACTGTATTCCGGATGTGCTTCCAGATATTCCAGCGTCACCGCATCGGAAAGTGAGACATTGCCGATGCCCCGGCGCTCCAGGGCCGACATGACGCCGTATTCACCGATCGATTCACAGTAATCGCTGATCAGCGTCCGGATATAGGTTCCGGAAGATACCTCTGCATCCATATCATAACGGTTTTCCCCCGTATGATGCACGGAAAGCGCATGAACGGTAACCGGACGGGGCTGACGTTCGATTTCCCTGCCCTGTCTGGCCAGTTCATACAGCTTTTTTCCGTTGACCTTGATAGCGGAATACATCGGGGGCACCTGCAGGATGTCGCCGGTGAATCTCATGCACGCCTGTTCCAGTTCTTCGGGATCGTGCATCCGGTATTCCTTTTCCGCCCTTACCGTACCCCATACATCCTCCGTATCCGTTTTTGTTCCGAGAATAAAGGAAGCATGATATCTCTTGTGATCGGCTGTGCAGTACTGCAGCAGCTTTGTATATTTCCCGGCCAGAATGATCAAAAGACCGGACGCATTCGGATCAAGCGTGCCGGTGTGACCGATTTTCTTTTCATGCAGAATTCTGCGGCAGCGGGCAACCGCATCAAATGAAGTGAAGCCCGCAGGTTTGTTCAATAAAATGACTTTATCCATATCCGCACGTCATTATAGCAACTTAATGATATAATGGCAAAACGATGAAAGCGCTGAGACAGGTATTAAAACAGATTCGCCGGGCGGATCAGGATTATCACATGATTCAGAACGGCGACCGCATCTGCGTCGGGGTTTCCGGCGGTAAAGACTCCGTTCTGCTTTTTCATGCACTGCATCTGTACCGGCATATCCGCAGGCATTATGATCATGATGATTTTGAAGTTATCGGGATTCATCTCGATCCCGGCTTCGGCAATATGGATTTCGCACCAGTCAGATCATTTGCCTCAGAACACGGCATGGAATTCCATGAGATTCAGACGGATATCTATGAAGCGCTGAAAGCCTACCCGGAAGCGGACGGCAGGCTGAGCTGCTCGAGATGCTCGCAGTTCCGCAAAGGCGCCCTGACAAACGCCGCAAAACAATATCAGTGCAATAAGACGGCGCTCGGACACCATGGGGATGACGCCGTGGAAACGTTGTTTCTGAATATGATCTACGGATCAAGGATCAGCGTATTTGAACCGGTCTCCTATCTCTCCGTACCGGATATCACCCAGATCCGTCCGATGATCTATGTCCGGGAAAAGGAGATCATCGAAGCCGTCAGGCAGGAAAACATTCCGGTTGTAAAGAATTCCTGTCCCAATGAAGGTGTCACCCAGCGCCAGCGTGTGCATGGCCTTCTGGAATCCGTTTATGCGCAGTTTCCCTCCGCGGAAAAGAATTTCCTGTCCTCGTTATCCAACGAAGAACAGCTCAGTATATGGAAAAAGTCAGAATAACAATGTTATCTGATAATAATCATGTGATTTTTGATTTTCAGGTTGACAAGATGAAAACCGGGTCTGATAATGACACTCGTACAAAAAACAGATCATAGAGGTAGCGGCGCAGATGAGTAGCCTGCGGAGTCGGCAGACTTTGAAACAGGTGAAAGGCAATCGCCGCCGAACGGAATGCCAGGCATGGGATTCCGTGGGGATGCGGAAAACATCCGTATCACTCCTTCATTTATATGAAGAGGCGCTATTGCTTATGGAGTAAGTAACCGTATGTGATAGCATACGGTTTGTTTTTTGACAGGAGGTATATAAAAATGAACGCAACACGTACATCTATGGCTCTCGCCGCAGTTCTCCTGCTCGCAGGCTGCGGATCTTCCGAACCGGCTTCTTCCGACACTCCGGCTGATTCCTCTTCTTCCGACAGCTCCGTGCTCAGAGTCGGAATGGAATGCAACTATGCACCGTTCAACTGGACACAGACGGAAGACAGCGATACTGCCCAGCCGATCACATCGGTGGACTACTGCGATGGTTATGATGTTGTCATCGCCACGAAAATTGCCGAGGGTCTCGGCCGTGAAGTTGAGATCGTCAAGACAGACTGGGACAATCTGATCCCTTCCCTGACAAACAATACGATCGATGCGATTATCGCCGGCATGACCGATACACCGGAACGCCGTGAAACTGTCAACTTCACGACTCCCTACTATGTATCCGAGGAAGTCGTCATCGTCCGCGGGGACAGCGATGTTGCCGGAATCACTTCGATCTCCGAATTGTCCGGAAAGAAAGTCGTCGGCCAGATGGGCACGCTGTATGACACCATCATCGATCAGATCGAAGGCGTCATTCATGTCGAAGCCGCAACCGACTTCCCTGCCGCAATCAATGCGCTCCAGCATGGGGATGTCGATGCCGTCACATCCGAGCTGCCGGTCGCAATCGGCGTTACATCGGCGAATCCCGATCTGAAATACATTCAGTTTGAGGCTGGCAAAGGCTTTGCCGGCGAAGAAGACGCAACCGTCTCCATCGCTGTTTCCAAGGAGAATGCAGAGCTTCAGGCACAGATCCAGAGCGTGCTGGATACAATCAGCGAAGATGAAAGAGCGGAAATCATGGGAGCTGCTGTAGAGCGTCAGCCTGCAGTCAGTGAGTAATGATGAGTTTCTGGCAGATCTGCATCAATATTTTCCGCACCTATGCTCCGAGTTTTCTGCTCGGTGTCAGAACAACGCTGATTGTTTCCCTCTCAGGGACCCTGATCGGTCTGGCGATCGGTCTGGTGATCGGCGGATTCCGGGCAGTCCGCCTGGACTATACCGCTTCATTTGCCGCAAAGGCGGTCAAAAAGATCTTTGATCTTCTGACAAAGCTTTATATCGATGTATTCCGCGGAACCCCGATGATGGTTCAGGCTGTCTTCCTGTATTATGCCCTGCTGAATGTGATTCACTGGGACAAGATGACAGCCGCAGTCGCGGTCATTTCCATCAATACCGGTGCCTATATGGCGGAGATCATCCGCTCCGGCATTCAGGCGGTGGATCACGGCCAGACGGAAGCCGCAAGATCGCTCGGCATGTCGAATGCCCAGACGATGATGAATGTCGTGCTTCCCCAGGCAATCCGCAATGCGTTCCCGGCAATCGGAAACGAATTTATCGTCAATATCAAGGACTCCTCGGTCCTGATGATTATCTCCATCAGCGATCTGATGTTTCAGGCAAAATCCATTGCCGGAACAACCTATAAATTCGAACAGACATACTTCGTCACCGCGGCCATCTACTTTGTCCTGACCACTGCCGCATCCGTGATTCTGAATTTCATCGAAAAACGGATGAACAACCAGACCGTCAGCCTGCCGCAGTCGGATACCAGCCCCAGCAGCATGGCGCTGGCCGGAAAGAAGGAGGCATGATATGAGTCAGGATAACGTTGTCGAAATCCGCAATATTCATAAGCGCTTCGGAAATCTGGAGGTGCTCAAAGGCGTCGACTTCAGCGTCGGCGAAGGTGAAGTCGTCTGTCTGATCGGCAAGTCCGGTTCCGGCAAGTCCACCCTGCTCCGGTGCATCAATCTGCTGGAAAAGCCGGATGACGGCAGCATCCATGTCTTCGGCGAAGACATCCTGCACATCCGGAATGTCGATGCCTACCGGGCAAAGGTCGGCATGTGCTTCCAGCAGTTCAACCTCTTCAGCAACATGAACGTTCTGAAAAACTGCACGGTGCCTCAGGAAAAAGTGCTGAAGCGTCCGAAGGAAGAAGCCGAAAAGCAGGCATTGTATTATCTCGATAAAGTCGGCATGAAGGAATTTGCCCATGCGGACAGCCGGAATCTTTCCGGCGGCCAGAAGCAGCGCGTCGCGATTGCCAGAGCCCTGTGCATGTCGCCGAAGCTCATGCTGTTTGATGAACCCACTTCCGCCCTCGACCCGGAAATGGTCGGCGAAGTGCTTCAGGTCATGAAGCAGCTGGCCGAAGAAGGCCTGACCATGATCGTCGTTACCCATGAAATGAACTTTGCCCGCGAGGTTGCGGACCGGGTCGTATTCATGGATCAGGGTGTCATTGAAGAACAGGGAACACCCGAAAAGCTGTTTACCGATCCCTCTTCCGAGCGGACCAGAGAATTCCTTGCAAGATCCATCCACTGACAGAAAGAAGACGTACCGGTACATTCCGATACGCCTTTTTTCTGATGATTGTGACAGCGTTCCGACGCAGTCAGATGCTGCGGCGACGTCTCGGCACTTCCGCGATCAGCGCTGCAGCATTCACCGCAATAACGGCAGCCATCAGTTTCGTCATGCCTGCCGCATCCGAAACCAGTGTATCCTCCAGTGCATTCCAGTCCCCGGCACGCACCCATCCGGCGGCCATACGGCATTCAGCCAGGCATGTCAGTGCGAAAAAGAACAGTGCGGCATATGCGGCCGCAGGTGCACTGCGCTTCTTCAGAACCAGCAGAACTGCGCTGAGGATGCAGAAGATAAAACTGATGATGCCCGGTATCGCATACATGATGATCCCTCCCTTCATCGTTCTGCGTACCCTGCATCATTATATACCCTGCCGTTCCTTAATGCTTATCTGTCTTTTCCGGAAAGCAGCAGGAATGAAATAAGGATTGCTTACCGCTTCTTTAATTGCTTCGGATGTGATTGTCGCACCGGAAACGGAATCGACAGCCACGGAGTTGTTTTCCACGATTGCCGCAGGAACACCTTCCAGTGCTCCGTCAGCAACACCGCTTGTTTCCTGATGGTCTGTGACTTCAACCTTAGTAATAACGCTGTTTTCAAATGTGGTCTTTACAGTCAGATCGGCATTTCTGCCTTTTACGGTAGATTCGAATTCACCGCTGACTCCGGCATCTGCCGCAGCAGTTTCCGCAGGCTGTGCCGGTGCGGATGTGCATCCCGTAAGAACAGCAGCTGCGGTCAGCGTCAGAACCGTACTTCTCAGATAGTTTTTCATGTTTGTCCTCTCTTTTATTCGGTATCTGAACTATAAAGCACAGCACGAAAAATATCTTTGTACGATTCGGACAAATATCTTGTGAAATATTTGTCTATTGTGAACTTCGTGATATCCCTCACATATTTCCGCAGAAATCAGTCCGTTTCCCTCAGTTTCCGCAGCTCCTCCAGGTATCTCCGGTTCTTTTCGATCTCGGCATGAATCCGTTCCTCTGCCTGATCAAATACCTCGTTTTTCCGGCAGTCCGGATCATAGATCAGCTGCGTGATTTCCTCCAGCTTCAGTCCTGCATTCCGGTATTTCAGAATCTGTTCCAGATAAAGAAGGTCCTGTTCGGAATAGTATTTATGCGCCTGTTCCCCACGGCGTAAAGAGGGTTTGAGAATATCATGGCGGTCATAGTAAAACAATGTCTTGCGGGTAATCCCATACATCCTGCAGACATCGCTGACCGAACAGTATTTCTTCCCTCTTTCTTCCATCACCTGCAGGATAAAACAGGGTGACATTCCGTTCCATGCCCAACTTTCCGGCATGAAAAATGTAAGAAGATGGCGGTATTTTCAGCATGGATCCCTTTTTTTGCCGAATCGGTTCATCCGCCCGCAGGTCCGTACATGAACCTGTAATATACTTTTTTCATAAGTGAAAAAGAGGTACAGATGTATGAATGAACGGCAGACTTTCCTTGTTTCGATTTCCGACCGGCACAGACAGATGGTCCTTGATGCGGAGCGGTGGCTCTGGGCACATCCGCAGACCGGCTATACGGAATGGGAAGCGCATAACTACCTTGTCGGAAAATTCGAGGAGCTCGGACTGCATCCGGTGCTGGCCGGCAAAATTCCCGGCTTCGGGGATATCCCCGGTTTCTATGCCGATTTTGAGACCGGAAAGGAAGGTCCCTTCCTGGCGGTCTTCGGTGAACTGGATGCCCTGGATATTGCCAATCATCCCGAATCCGTGAACGGCATGACGCATTGCTGCGGACATCACGCTCAGTCGGCTGCCCTGCTCGGTCTTGCGGCCGCATTGAACGAAGAAGGTGCCCTGTCCGGACTGTGCGGAAAGATCCGTCTGATTGCGGTTCCGGCCGAGGAGATGATCCAGCTTGCCTTCCGTGAAGAGCTCAGAAAGAAAGGCGTGATCACCTATATGGGCGGCAAGACGGAATTCATGCACAGAGGCATTCTTGACGGCGTGGATCTTGCCATCATGGTGCACGGCACTTCTGCCGGTGAAGGCGAACCGTATGACTTCTCATGCAACCGGGGAAATAACGGCTGCATGGCCAAGACCATCCGCTATAAGGGAAAGAGCGCCCATGCCGGCGGTTCCCCGCATAAGGGAATCAATGCCCAGTATGCGGCGATGCTCGGCCTGCAGGCAGTCAACGATCTGCGTGAGACCTTCCAGGAAAAGGACACGATCCGCTTCCATCCGATCATGATGGGGGTCAACTGCGCAGTCAATATCATTCCCGATGAGATGAAAATCGAAAGCTATGTCCGCGGTAGAACCCTCGAGGCAATCAAGCGGGAAAATACCAAGATCAACCGCGCGCTGGCCGGTGCAGCCCTTGCCATGGGAGCCGGCGTGGAACTGACAGACCGTCCGGGGTATGCCCCCGAGCTTCATGACCGTCAGTTCATGGAACTGGTGGAACAGTGCTGTGCGGACCTGGTCGGAAAAGACCGCGTCCGTTTCGATTATGATTTTTTCTCCACCGGATCCAGTGATTTCGGCGACATTACCAGCGTCATGCCCGGTGTTCAGTTCTCTGCCGCCGGCGCAACCGGTACATTCCACGGCATCAATTTCCACGTGGCCGATCCGGACAGACTCTGCGTCAATGCCGTCAAGTCACAGCTGTTTGTCATCGATGCTCTGCTGAAGGATGACGGTGCGGCTGCGAAGAAGATCGTCGCGGACTACAGGCCGCAGTACCCTTCCATCCCTGCCTATCTGGAAGCGATCAATGAGCTTGTTCTGGACAGGGATGCGGTCATCTATGATGAGGACGGCAATGCCGAAGTGCATTTCCGATAAAAAACATATTCATATGTTCCCGACAATGAAGCAGCGTGGTGAGTAAATCCCAGAAAAAACACGAAAAAAAGACGAAAAGTGGCGATTCATGTGGCTTCCGTGAGGGTTTTTGATAAGATTTGTACATTTCATAAGGCAAAAATCCCCAGCTGCCCCCAATTTTTCCCCAATCGTCGAAACAAATACATGCGAAATCCGTGTGGGATCCGTGAATCACACAGCATACAAGGCTCTTAACCAAGAGCCTTTTCTCTTGCCCAATTACATACCGCAAACAGGTACCGACGAGAATCTGCAAGCGGTATAATATTGCCAAGGAGGTATTTCATGAACGGCAAATATCAACCTGGGCAGAAAGTCTTTCTGACTGAAGTAAACAAAAACCTGATTAAGGAAGCGACCGTTCTGAAGTATACCGGAGGTTTCTATACGATCCGCTTTGAGAACGGCGGAGGAGTCAATGTAAGAGAATCCAGGATCTACCCTACTCGGAAAGAAGCAGAGCAGGCAATCCTGAACAGAAAGAGATAAGCAAATCGGGATTAGTGGAGTAAAACATGGATAAAAAAAGGGCTTTGTCTGGCGCCATAACATTTATAACCCTGATGGGAATCGTAAGTCTGTTTTCGGACATGACTCATGAAGGCGCCAGAAGCATA
>SVBN01000067.1 GCA_015058875.1 Erysipelotrichaceae bacterium
GGGCATGGACAGTAACTGGCTGCCCAGATCATCGTCGTGACGACGCTGACTGTCGCGGTGACGGTCTTCCTGTTTATCTATTTCTTCGGTGTGCTGGGACTTCTCTGATGGCAAAGATAAGAAAAATGTATCCTCATGCGGATACACCTGTCTGCCTTGATCTGATGAAGCTGATTGAAACGCAGAGTGCGGATACACTGAATGCATGGGTATATGAATATACCGTACAGAACTATCTGCCTGTATATCTGAAATATGCACAGACAGATATCATGAGTATATATCTGAAGCACATGAAGTATTATACGGAAGGGAAGGTGTCCCTGAAGGAATATAAACCGGTGATAAAACAGTGCCGTGAATCTGTGAAAGGGATCGGAAATCCGCAGGAAGAGATTGCCGCAAGAGCCATCTGCACGGCAGTTTCCGTTCCTTCTGTTCCGGCATCCGCATTCGGCTTCCTGCTGTACGGTGCAATGAGCACCGCATATGAGAACGCAGGATTATCGCAGAAGGATGAAACCTGTCTGAAGCTTGCGGAAGAGGAGCTTGCGCATGCACTGCAGGATCTCAGAGCACATGCAAAAGAAAATGAAGCCAATCCGGTGAAAGTAAAATGGGGATGCTGAGCATTCCCGTTTTGATTACTTTGCTTTCTTTTTCCTTGGTTTGCGGACGGAGTATCCGAATTTGCCGATCAGGTCTCCCAGGGCAAAATACTGGCCGTGGCAGTAGGCGATCAGATCCGCTTTCGCAAGATCCAGCCTGCCGTCTTTATCCAGATAGATTTCGTCAATGTCGGTGCTGAGTACTTCCGCAACGAACATATCATGGCTTCCGAGCTCCAATACATGCCTGACTCTGCATTCCAGACAGACCGGGCTTTCCAGGATCAGCGGGGCACTGACATATTTTGCCGGCGTTTCGGTGATGTGCAGATCGCCGGGCAGACCGAATTTATCCATGTCGCGTCCGGAGCGCACGCCGACAAAATCCGTCACTTTTGCAAGCTTCCGGTTTGTCAGGCACATGACGAATTCCCCGGTTTTCTGAATGATGTCATGGGAATAACGCTCTTTGCGGATCGAAACGGATACCATAACCGGATCCGAGCAGACCGTGCCTGCCCATGCGGCAGTCATGACATTCGGCCTGCCGTTTTCATCCCGGCACGTCACCATGACCGCAGGAACCGGATTCAGCATATTCGATGGTTTCCAGAACTGTCTTGCCATAACATCACCTCATCTGTCTTTCCATTATATTTGCCGTATTCTGTTTTGACTACATGAAAAAACACTTGAACAACTGCTCAAATGAGAGTAAGTTAGTATAAGCTAATCTGCGAGGTGCGTTATGTTTCTGGAACTGAAAGGCATCACCAAATCCTATGGAACCGGAGAGAACCGGGTGGAAGTATTGAAAGGCATTGATCTGGGCGTGGAGCAGGGGGAATTCTGCGTGCTGCTCGGACCTTCCGGCTCGGGGAAAAGCACATTGCTGAATATCATCGGCGGAATTGATGAAGCCGATTCCGGTGAGATTGCGATCAAAGGAGAGCCGATGTCTTCCATGAATGACAAAGCGCTCACCTTATACCGCAGAAATCATCTCGGCTATATCTTTCAGATGTACAACCTGATTCCCGACCTGACGGTCAGAGAGAATATCGAAGTCGGTGCCTTCCTCAGCAAAGCCCCGCTGGATATCGATGAGCTTCTGGAGACACTCGGATTAAAGGATCATCAGGACAAGCTGCCCTCGCAGCTTTCCGGCGGCCAGCAGCAGCGCACTTCCATCGGCCGGGCAATCATCAAGAATCCGGATATCCTGCTGTGCGATGAGCCGACCGGAGCCCTGGACTCCGTGACATCTCGGGAGATCCTCCGGCTAATCGAAACCGTGAACCTGAAATACGGCAACACCGTGATTATGGTCACGCATAATAACGAAATCCGGAATATGGCTGATACGGTTGTCCGGCTGCGCGACGGCATGATCCGGGACATTATAAAAAATGAGCGCAGGACGCCTGCCGCAGAGCTGGAGCTTTGATGATGCGCAATCCGCTGGGAAAACGGCTGAAGCGTGAACTGCTGAACAGTCTGGGAAAATATCTGACATTGTTTTTACTGATGACGCTGTCAATCGGATTTGTCAGCGGTTTTCTGGTTGCGGACAATTCAATGATCCTTGCCTATGCAGACAGCTTTGAAAAATACAATATCGAAGACGGTCATTTTACCGTGCAGAAAAAACTGAATAAAGCGCAGATCCGCAGAATCGAACAGGAGGGGATCTCTGTCTTTGAGAATTTCTATTCCGATATTCCGTTTGATAACGGAACCAGAATCCGGGTATTTCAGGTACGGGATCAGGTCAACCTGATCTGTCTGATGGAAGGAGAGATGCCTGTTTCCGAAGATGAAATCGCCATTGACCGGATGTATGCGGACAACAATCATCTGAAGCCGGGCGACAGGCTTTCCGGTGCGGGAAAAGAATGGACGGTTTCGGGACTGATAGCACTCTCGGATTACAGCTGTCTGTTTGAAAACAACAATGATACGATGTTTGACTCCATACAGTTCGGGGCTGCGGCTGTTTCACCTTCCGCCTTTGAAAAACTTCCGGCCGATAATATGAAACACTGCTATGCATGGAAATATGATGAACCTTATGAAGATGACGTTCAGCAGAAGAAAATGGCGGATGACCTGCTGAAAAGGCTCAGTCCGCTGGTCCGGCTGGAGGATTATGTACCGCGTTATCAGAATCAGGCGATCATGTTCACCGGCGATGATATGGGATCCGACAAGGCGATGATGGAAACGCTTCTTTATATTATTATTCTCATTCTTGCCTTTGTATTTGCCGTGACCATCAATGATACGATTTCCCGTGAGTCCGCCGTGATCGGAACCCTGCGGGCTTCCGGATATACAAAGGCGGAGCTTATCCGGCATTATATGACGATGCCGCTGCTGGTCACGCTTTGCAGTGCGGCTGCGGGCAATCTTGCCGGTTATACATTCATGAAGGAAGTCTGTGCCGGGATGTATTACGGAAGCTACAGTCTTCCGACGTATGTCACGATCTTCAACAGCGAGGCGTTTCTCAAAACAACCTTTATCCCGGTGATCATCATGCTGGGGGTCACATATTTTTCATTACGGAGAAAGCTGCGTTTTTCACCGCTCGCTTTCCTGAGGCATGACATTTCCGGAAAGAAGAAAGGAAAAGCGGTAAAGCTTCCGCACGCGCTGCCGTTTCTTTCCCGGTTCCGTATGCGCATTATCCTGCAGAATGCCGGCAGCTACCTGGTGCTTGCAGCCGGGATTACATTTGCGAATGTGCTTCTGCTCTTCGGACTGGCGCTGCCGTCCCTGCTGGAATGCTATCAGGAACTGGTAACGGAAAACATGATTGCAAAGTATCAGTATCTGCTTCAGATTCCGGTTTCGGCGCTGGATGAGGATCAGAAGCTGAACAGCATGATCCATATGATGATGTATGCCGCAAATGCGGAAACAGACAATCCAAATGCGGAAAAATTCAGCGCATATTCCCTCAAGACCGTGGAAACGGAAGGCTTCCGCCGGGAGGATATCCTGTTCTACGGCATTTCGGAAAACAGCCGGTATATCCCGCTGTCACCGCAGGACGGGGAAGTGTATATTTCCAGCGCTTACGCCGAAAAGTACAGCCTGCAGGCGGGAGATGTCATTTCTCTGGAAGAGGCCTATGAAGACAGGCGGTATGATCTGGAAGTCACCGGCGTTTATGATTATCAGAGCGCGGTCTGCGTCTTTATGAACCGGAAGACATTGAACCGGATGTTTGATCTGGGGGAGAATATCTATTCCGGATATTTCTCTGACACGGAGATCACCGATATCCCGGAGGAATACATCGGCTCGGTGATCGATTTCAGCTCCCTGACCAAGCTGTCGCGGCAGCTGGATGTATCCATGGGTTCCCTGATGAATATGGTGGATGTGTTCTCGGTGATTATGTTTGTCGTTCTGATCTATATTCTTTCGCGGATCATCATCGAGAAAAATGCCCAGTCGATTTCCATGACGAAGATATTGGGATATACGGACCGGGAAGTGACAAGGATCTACATGCGGGCGACAACCGTTGTCACAATCCTTTCCCTGACGCTGTCGATTCCGGCTGTGTGGTATGTGCTGAGGATCATTTTCAGAATCATGCTGGCGGAAATGATGTCGGGATGGATTCCGCTGATTGTGAAGAAAGATGTCTTTGTAAAAATGCTGGCGCTGGGATTTGCGTCCTATGGCGCCGTGGCATTGCTGGAATACCGGAAGATTACATCGATACCGATGGATCAGGCTTTGAAGAATACGGAGTGAGGCTGTATGAAGAACAAATGGAAAAAAGCAGTACTGATTCTGTCAGGAAGTCTGCTGTTATCGGGATGTACGCAGGACAGCGCGGCAGCTTCCGGGGATGTGATCAGGGAAACCGAAGCGCCTGTATCGGCAGCGGAAACGAATGTTCCTCTGGAAACAGGGGATGTGGGCATACCGGAGAAACAGGAAGAGCGCGTACAGATCAAAGCGGATGCGTACGGCAATCCGCTGTCGCAGTCGGTGGAAGTCACGCTGTATCCCGGAGACAGCCGGAAGAACATGCATGATGTGACCTTCCTGACGGATGTCATGAACACATCGGGAGATGAGGAATATGAGCGGATTTCGGATACGGATCTCATCTGGGAAAATAACGGAAACGCCGTAACATACAAGGGCACCCCGGATAAAACCGCTCCGGTTTCCGTATCTGTTTCCTATGAATTGGACGGAAAGCACATCACGCCGTCGGAGCTTGCCGGAGCTTCGGGGCATCTGAAAATGCGTTTTGATTACCGCAATGAGACTGCACAGGATCATACGATTGTGCCGATGGCAGCTCTGACCATGATTGTGCTTTTCCCGGATGTGTTTGCCGGTGTGAAAGGTGAAAACCTGAAGGTGATCAGCACCGGGGATACCATGATTGCGGCGGGCGTTGCCTTCCCGGGATGGAAACAGGCATTGAATACGGATGCATATGAGCTGACGGAAGACATGGATCTGCCGGAGCATGTAACGCTGGAAGCAGATGTGCGGAACTTTGAACTGGATTTTACCGCAACGGTGTTCACGAACGGACTGTTCCGGGAAATGGAAGAAGATGATCTGAATGATATCGATGATCTGATTGACGGAATGACAAAGCTGAGCGACGCCGTATCGGAACTGAGCAGCGGCGCAGGAGAACTGTATGACGGCATGAGTACATTCGGCGGATATCTGAATACGCTGAATGAAGGCATCGGATCTTTGAAGGACGGAACAGCGCAGCTGGCGGACGGAACCGGTCAGCTGTATGAACAGTCGGAAGCGCTGGAAACAGGATCTGCCGCGCTTGCGCAGGGGCTGAAAGGTCTGAACGATGCGCTTGCAAAGCTGGATCCGGAAGAGCTGATGAAGGATCTCGATCCCGAAACACAGAAAGCTGTAAAGGAAGCACTGGAAAAGCTGGCGGCGGATGCCAGGGACATGGAAACATCGCTGCAGAAAACAACAGAGGATAAGGAAGCGCTCCAGGCATATCTGAATTCCCTGCAGGCATATCAGGCAGTCCTGCAGGAGAAGACAGCCGCATTGATACAATCGGCGGAACAGATGAACTTTGAAGAGACCGGCATGCATGCCGCACAGCTGCAGAATGACATTGCACAGGTATCTGAAGGAATCATGCGGCGGGAAGATCTGAGCGAAGAAGAGAAAGAGCAGCTGCAGGCACTGATTGCGTCATCTTCGGATGTGCTGAATGATCTGGGATCGTTTATGAAGATGGCAGGGGATGTACAGGCACTGGTGCAGACGATGAACAGTCTGGAAATGCCGGAGGGTATTGACGCGGAAACCGTGAAAAATACGGTGGATGATGCGCTGATACAGCTGGGAGTTCTTATATCCGCAATGCAGAATACGGACAGCCTTCCCATGGTGAGCCTGCAGGATCTGGCGGATCAGGCTGCGGAAATGAAAAAGGGAATCGGCCAGCTGGCGGACGGAAGCGCTCAGCTGAGCGAAGGCATTGTCATGTTCCGCAAAGGAATACTGACACTGAATGAAGGAACCGGAAAACTGGATGAAGGCGTCGGAACACTGCAGGAAGGTTCCGGTGCATTGAATGAAGGATACGGACAGCTGTGCGAAGGAATGAAGGCTATGAGCGACGGCATTGCCGAATTTGAAAGAGAAGGGATCTCGGAAATCAGAAAGCTGGGAGAGAATGAACTCGGTGGACTGCTGTCCGCTTTCCGCAGGATGCGCAGACGTGACGCGGAATACCGGAGTTTCTCCGGAATTACGGAAGGAACGGAAGGGAGCACGGTCTTCATCATTGAAACAGAACGGATAAGATAATATGCGGCGGGACAGCAGTGTTCCGCTTTTTCTTTTCCTTCTGTTCAGAAAGGCGAAAAGAAAAAGCGCAGTTTCCTGCGCTTTGGATACAGATTATTCGTCGCCGAATGAGATGCCGAGAAGCTTGGCTTCCTTGATGATACCGGCGTTCGGATCGACAGTCTTGAGGTTGCCTGCGACTTCCTTCAGCGGAGCCTTGACGATCTCACGGTTGACATAGGATACCATGAATCCGTATTCCTGATTCAGAATCAGCTTGCCTGCTTCGGCACCGAGTCTGCTTGCGAATACTCTGTCGTAAGGGCACGGTGCGCCGCCGCGCTGTGTATGTCCGGGAACGGTAACTCTGACTTCTCTTCCGGTTCTCTTCAGGATCTGATCAGCGATCTCATAGGATACGGACGGGAACTCGGACTTCGCGAGCTTCTTCTTGTACTGCTTCTTTGTCAGGGCAGCGTCTTCTTTGGAGATAGCGCCTTCCGCAACAGCCAGGATGGTGAAGCGGTGTCCTTCTTCATCACGCTTTTCGATGACTTCGATGACTTTCTCGATGTCATACGGGATTTCCGGCAGGAGGATGATATCTGCACCGCCGGCGATACCGGCATTCAGAGGCAGCCATCCGACCTTATGGCCCATGATTTCAACGATGAATACACGGCCGTGGGAGCTGGCGGTTGTATGGATTTCATCGATCGCTCTTGTTGCGATATCGACTGCGGACTGGAAGCCGAATGTCATATCGGTTCCCCACAGGTCATTGTCGATGGTCTTCGGCAGTGTAACGACATTCAGTCCTTCTTCGCTCAGCAGGTTCGCTGTCTTGTGGGATCCGTTGCCGCCGAGAACAACCAGGCAGTTCAGCTGAAGCTTGTAATAAGTATCCTTCATTGCTTCAACTTTGTTGACGCCTTTTTCATCCGGTTCATGAATGGTCTTGAACGGAACACGGCTTGTACCGAGAATGGTTCCGCCGATGGTCAGAATGTTGGAGAAGTCCGCCTCGGTGAGAATGCGGAAATGGCTGTAGATCAGTCCCTTGTATCCTTCTTCAAAGCCGTAGAATTCAACGGGTTCTTTACTGTTGCGGGTAACTGTTTTGAATACACCGCGCATTGCGGCATTCAGTGCCTGACAGTCGCCTCCGCTTGTGAGCATGCCGATCCTTAACATATCAATATCCTCCTGAATGATGGTATTTTGCCTTCGGGCATTTTTTCCTGTTACAGTCATCATACTCCAAAAAGAGGCTCTGCTACAATTGCTTAATTGTAATCCGCGGTAATATTTTTCCCATCCGAGGCAATCAGCACGCTTCCTTTGTCCGTCCGGAATGTTTCCACCCCGTTTTCTTCCAGCAGATTCATGGTTTTTTCTTCTCCGCCTTCAAAGGAAGAGCAGGTGATAACCGCGATTTCCGGCTGTACGGAAGCGATCAGATTCTTCAGCTGTTTCTGATAATTGCCGTGATACGGAACCTTCAGAACATCATAAGAAGAAGCGTCGTCTTCCAGGTATTCCCTGATCCGGTCATTCTGGGCGTCTCCCATAAACAGGAAGGATGTTTCGCCGTACTGCACGCTGACGATCAGGGAAGAATTGTTGGAAGGGTTGTCTTCGTATTCTTCCTCATCCGGACCGTCAATGGTATAGGTGATCCCGTCGAGTTCAAATGTTTCCCGCTCATCCCCGAAGACCATCTCCGCATGGATGCCGGTCTGTTCCAGCGCTTCCATCAGATCTTCATATTCATCGCTGTCCTTAGGGGAGTCGCTGACCCAGACATGACCGACGGAAATGTTTTCCAGCACTTCATCCGCGCTGCCGATATGGTCCTTGTCAAAGTGCGTCAGGATCATCGCATCCAGGGAATCGATGCCGAGCCGGTTCAGTTCCCTGAGAATCTGAGAAGCATACCCGTCCAGTCCCGTGTCGATCAGGACGGCGCTCTCATCGGTATATAAAAGGATTGCGTCAGCTTTGCCGGCACTGAAGTACCGTACATAAAGCATATCCTCAGCGGCTTCAGGTTCCTGACAGCCTGCGGCCAGGAACAGACATCCTGCTGTTATCAGTTTTGTGAACAGTTTCATGTTTTTCTGCCTCCCTGATGCGGTTATTTTACGTCTTTTTTTTCTGAACAGGAGTGAAGCTCACGTGAAGAATATCTGAATCCTTCTGTCACGGGCTTCACGATTGTGTTATGACTTCTGTTTTCATATAATACACAAAAGGCATGCGGGAGGTACAGCTATGAGCACAACAGCGACACGGAATTACAGCATGAAAGAACTGCTGGGAAGGTTTGCGCCGTATCTGATGAAATACCGCGGCATGCTGTACTTTGATCTGTTCTGCGCGGCGCTGACAACGCTGTGTGATATTACGCTTCCCCGGATTATGAGCCGGCTGACCAATACGGCCATGTATCATCCGGCGGATCTGACGGTCGGACTGATCGGCAGGCTGGCGCTTCTGTACGGGGTGCTGCGGCTGATCGATGCGGCAGCCTATTATTATATGTGTGCCCACGGTCATATCATGGGCGTGAAAATTGAAACCGATATGCGTCTGGATGCGTTTGTGCATCTGGAAAAACTGAGCGACAGCTATTACGCCAACACCAAGGTCGGAACGCTGATGGGCAGAATCACCAGTGACCTTTTTGATGTGACGGAATTTGCCCACCACTGTCCGGAAGAATTCTTCATCGCCGCCATCAAGATCGTCGTATCCTTTGCGATTCTGTCCCGCTCCAGCTTCCTGCTGACACTGATTATTTTTGCGAGTGTACCCGCGCTCCTCATCGTATCCGTAAAACTGAATACAAGACTGCGCAGAGCCTCCAAGAATCAGCGCATCCAGATCGGTGAACTGAATGCGCAGCTGGAAGATTCCCTGCTGGGAGAAAAAGTGGTCAAGGCGTTTACCGCGGAAGATACGGAGATCGCAAAGTTCGCCGCAGGCAACGGCAGGTTCCGTGAGATCAAGACGGAACGCTATTATGCGATGGCCCAGTACAACATGTCCACCCGTCTGTTTGACGGACTGATGTATATCACCACGATTATCGCCGGCGGGCTGTTTCTGGTTTACGGCTGCATTACCGCCGGTGATCTGGTTGCCTATATGCTTTATGTCACGACATTGATCGCGACAATCCGCAGAATCGTCGAATTTGCCGAACAGTTCCAGTCCGGCATGACCGGTATTGAACGCTTCCTGGAAATCATCGATACGCCGGTAGACATTCAGGACCGGGAGAATGCGGAAGTGCTTGAGATGAAAACAGGACATATTGTTTTTGACCATGTGACATTCGAATATCCGGATGATCACAACCGGGTTCTGCATGACATCTGTCTGGATATCAAACCGGGAGAAAATCTGGCGCTGGTCGGGGAAAGCGGCGGCGGAAAGACGACATTGTCCTCGCTGATTCCGAGATTCTATGATACGACCGAAGGCAGAATCCTGATTGACGGTCAGGATATCCGCAATGTCACATTGAAAAGCCTGCGTCAGGCGATCGGCGTCGTCCAGCAGGATGTTTATCTGTTCTCCGGCACCGTGTTTGAAAATATCGCCTACGGAAAACCCGGTGCGACTCTGGAAGAGGTAAAGCATGCGGCCCGTCTTGCCGGTGCGGACAGTTTCATTGATGAGCTGAAGAACGGATATGATACATATGTCGGAGAACGCGGCGTGAAGCTTTCCGGCGGTCAGAAACAGCGCATCTCCATTGCCAGGGTGTTTCTGAAGAATCCGCCGATTCTGTTATTGGATGAAGCGACTTCGGCATTGGACAACGAAAGCGAGCTGCTGATTGAAAAGAGTCTGGCGGATCTTTCCAAAGGCAGAACGACCCTGACGATCGCCCACCGCCTGACAACGATCAAAGATGCGGACCGGATCATTGTTCTGGGCAGAAACGGCATTGAGGAAGAGGGGAACCATGAACAGCTGCTGGAAAGAAAAGGAACCTACTGGCGGCTGTGGAACGGGATTCCGTCCGAAAAGGAAAATCTGAAAACTGCGGAGACGTAAAGTCTCTGCTTTTTTCATGACGGGAACAATCGGCGCATCCATCATCTTTTCGTCATGGTACAATTGTTTCAGGAATTTTGTCAGGGTTTGACTGATAGGAAAGGGTTTACATGAAAATTGTTCTGGAACATCTGACCAAACGCTATCCCAATCGGAATAAAAAAGAAGGCGGGGAAGTCGTTGCGGTCAATAATTTTAACTTTGAGATTCCCGACGGCAAGCTGATCGGCCTGCTCGGTCCTTCCGGCTGCGGCAAGAGCACAACGCTGAACATGATCTGCGGACTGGAAACTCCCACGGAGGGAAAGATTTATTTCGGCGACGACGATGTGACAAATCTGCCTCCGGAGCACAGAGGCGTGGGCATGGTTTTCCAGAGCTACGCGCTGTATCCGCATCTGACGGTCCGGCAGAATATCACATTCCCGCTGGAAAACCTGAAGGGGGCGCAGAAGCTTTCAAAAGATGAAATGGACCGCCGGGCGGAGGAAGCGGCGCGGATGGTTCAGATCGAAGGGCTGATGGACCGCAAGCCGTCCCAGCTTTCCGGCGGCCAGCAGCAGCGTGTCGCCATTGCCAGAGCATTGGTCAAGACGCCGCGCGTGCTTCTGCTCGATGAACCGCTGTCGAATCTGGACGCAAGACTGCGTCTTCAGACCAGAGAGGAAATCCGCAGGATCCAGCAGGAAACCGGCGTTACAACCGTATTCGTCACACACGACCAGGAAGAGGCCATGAGCATCTCCGATATGATCGTCGTCATGTCCACCGGCAATTTCCAGCAGATGGGCAAGCCGCAGGATGTCTATGATTATCCGGTCAATCTGTTTGTCGCCAAGTTCCTGGGAACGCCGGCCATCAATGTATTCAAAGGCATGGTAAAGGATGAAATGCTGTATCTTGACGATCAGGCGGTTCTGCCGGTAAAGAATGTGCAGGATCAGGAAGTATGGGTCGGCATCCGTCCGGAAGGATTTGTTCTGGATGAAAACGGACCGCTGACATGCACGCTGAAGCGCGTGGAAGTCATGGGAAGGGACACTTCGGTAATTACCTCGCATCCGGCATGCCAGAGCGAGGATGTCCGTTCCATCATTCCTTCCGAAAGCAGAATGAAGGAGATGACGGAAACGGTCAGCTTCAGTCTGAAACCGTTCAAGGTGCATATCTTTAATGTTGAAACGGAAGAAAGGATTCCGTTCGGAGACTGACCATGTATAAGAACAATGCAAAGGCCTGGCTGTATCTTCTGCCGGCACTGGCATTTCTGAGCGTGTTCATGGTGTATCCGCTGTTTGATGTCCTGATCTATTCCGTGGAGGAAGGATATAATTCCGCTTCCCAGACATTCTTCGGCGTCGGCGGATACAACTATGCCTATGTGCTCAGGGATCCCTATTTCCTGCAGGCGGTGAAAAATACATTTATTCTCGTTATCATTACCGTTCCGGTATCCACCGGAATCGCGCTGCTCATATCACTCGGACTGAATTCGATTACGAAGTTCCGGGATCTGTTCCAGACGATCTTCTTCCTGCCGTATGTCACAAATACGCTGGCAGTCGGTCTGGTATTCATGATCCTGTTCAAGAAGACCCCGTATACCGACGGATTCATCAATCTGATTATCAACAGCCTCGGTTTCTCCAGCATCGACTTCATCGAAGGTCCGTACTGGGCAAAGATGTTTGTCATGTGCTTCTATACGGTCTGGGTTGTGCTGCCGTTCAAGATCCTGATTCTCACCAGTGCCCTGGCGTCGGTGGACCAGGATCTGTACAAGGCCGCAAAGGTGGACGGCACAAGCCGGATGCGCATCTTTACAAAGATCACGCTGCCGATGATCTCACCGATGATCTTCTATCTGATCATCACCGGCTTCATCGGTGCCTTCAAGGCTTATTCGGATGAAGTTGCGATCTTCGGAACCAATCTGAATGCGGCCGGTATGAATACGATTGTCGGGTATGTCTATGACATGCTGTACGGCGACAGCGGCGGTTATCCGTCCTACGCCAGTGCGGCAGCCCTGATTCTGTTCGTGATTGTGCTGACCATTACCTGCATCAACCTGCTGGTCAGCCGGAAGAATGTCCATTATTCGTGAGGTGCGCCATGAGCATGATGAATGAAATACAGAGAGAAGAGCGCATTGCGAAGCGGAACTACAGAATCCGGACATGGGTGACCTACATCCTGCTGGTGCTGTGGGCGTTTATCGTTCTGTTCCCGTTCTACTGGATGCTGCTGACATCCGTAAAGAGCTACAGCTCCTACAACTCCGAATATATTCCGAAGCTTTATACACTGGCTCCGACGCTGCAGAACTATAAGGATGCATTCACGACCGTATCGCTCGGGAGATATTTCGGCAATACGATTATCTTCACCCTGATCACGACAGCGCTGATGCTGGTGGTGACGGTGCTTGCGGCATTTGCCTTCTCGAGACTGGAATTCAGAGGAAAGAACCTGCTTTTCACGGCGTTCCTTGCCCTGATGATGATCCCGAATGAACTGGTCATCATCACCAATTTCGTTACCATCACGAATGCCGGTCTGCGCAATACCTTTGCCGGACTGATCCTGCCGTCGGTGACATCGATCTTCTATATCTACCTGCTGAAGGAAAACTTCGAGGGGATACCGGAGGAACTGTACAAGGCGGCCAAGGTGGACGGAACATCGGATCTGAAATATCTGTTCAAGGTGATGCTGCCGATCTGCCAGCCGACGATTGTAACCATAACAATCCTGAAAGTGATCGAGTGCTGGAATTCCTACGTCTGGCCGAGACTCATTACCGACAACGCCGCTTATTTCCTTGTTTCCAACGGTATTCAGGAGATCAGGGAAAACGGCTTCGGAAGAGAAAATATTCCGGCCATGATGGCTGCGGTGGTCGTCATTTCCATCCCGCTGATCATCATCTTCCTGATCTTCCATAAGAAGATCATGGCGGGTGTCTCAAGAGGAGGTACCAAAGGCGCATGAGAAAACTGTTTCTGAAAGGATTTCTGCTGAGTGCCTGCGTGATCAGTCTCTGCGGGTGTCACGGCTCCCAGGGGATCAGTGCTTTCACGGTTCCGGAAACATTTGATGAATCCAAGACCTATGAGATCACATTCTGGGCAAAGAACGATACAAACAAGACGCAGACCA
Organism: Erysipelotrichaceae bacterium; assembly: GCA_015058875.1. Classification (GTDB taxonomy): domain Bacteria; phylum Bacillota_I; class Bacilli_A; order Erysipelotrichales; family Erysipelotrichaceae; genus Bulleidia. Next base: position 13,656 of record SVBN01000067.1, read on the forward strand.
GAATCTACGAAAAGGCAATCAGCGATTTTGAACAGCTGTATCCGAATATCACCGTCAATATGCGTCTGTATACGGACTACGGCAGAATCTACAACGATGTCATCACCAATATCGCAACCAATACCACGCCGAATGTATGCATTACCTATCCGGACCATATTGCAACATATCTGAGCGGTTCGAATGTCATTGCACCGCTGGAGGAACTTTTCTCGGATGAAAAATACGGGTTCGGCGGCAGTGAGCTGAAATATGACGGACCGGCCTATGAAGAGGTTATCCCGGAATTCCTGAATGAGTGCATTGTGGAAGGTGCATACTACGCCATTCCCTACATGCGCTCCACGGAAGCGGTCTATGTCAATAAAACCTATGTGGAGGAACTCGGATACGAGCTCCCGGATGTACTGACATGGGATTTCATGTTTGAGGTGGCGGAAGCCGCTGTAAAAAAAGATGCGGAAGGCAATTATCTGATCAACGGCCAGAAGGTCATGATTCCGATTATCTACAAGTCCACCGACAATATGATGATCCAGATGCTGAAGCAGAAGGGTGCCGGGTATTCGGACGATGCCGGAAACATCGAGATCTTCAACGATACGACAAAAGAACTCCTGTATGAAGTCGCAAAACATGCGAAAACAGGCGCGTTCTCAACCTTCAAGATTTCCAGCTATCCGGCGAACTTCCTGGATGCGGGACAGTGCATCTTCGCGATTGACTCGACAGCCGGCGCCACATGGATGGGAACCTATGCGCCTCTGTCGGATATCAGTGCCGACAAATTCGTTGAATTTGAGACGGCGGTCAGAACCGTTCCGCAGTTTGATGTCAATGATCCGTATATGATTTCCCAGGGCCCTTCGGTCTGTGTCTTCAACAAGAATGATCCCCAGGAAGTTCTGGCATCCTGGCTGTTTGCCCAGTATCTTCTGACAAACGACGTGCAGATTGCCTATTCCGAAACGGAAGGATATGTACCGGTTACCTCCAAGGCGCAGAATTCTGCGGAGTATCAGGATTATCTTTCCAGAAGCGGTGAAGACAACAATGAGCACTATGAGGTCAAGATTCAGGCTTCCGAGCTGCTGCTGAACAATATTGAACATACGTTCGTCACGCCGGTATTCAACGGCTCCACATCATTGAGAGACGCTGCCGGACAGATGATTGAAAATGTGGCAAAGTCCGTCAGGCGCAAAGAGACCATTGATGAAGCATATATGGAGAAGCTGTTCTCCGATGTCTCCGCGCTCTACCGTCTCGGCCAGGGAAGTGCATCGGCTTCCGCCGGAAAGCAGGATCTCGGTCCGCTGCCCGGAACATCCAAAGCGCTGCTTACCGTGCTCGGCATTGCCTGGGCAGGCATCATCGCATATTATCTGAAGCTGAGAAATGCAGAAAAGCAGAAGTAAAACAGTGAAACCGCTCCGGCGGTTTTTCTGTCATTTTCCTTAAGTTTGAACATTATCCGATGGTTTTCTTTTGAATTCAGTTATAATAATTGTGTTCCGATGAAAGGGGGAACAAAGAAATGAAGAATCTGAATAAGGTATTACTTGCATCCCTTCTCGTTCTGGCTGCAGGCTGCAGTTCCCAGAACCAGGGTTCCGATTCACCTGCGCCGGCAGCACCTGCCGCAGATGAAAAGTCCGAAGGCGTCATGACATATGAAGAATATGCTGCGGCTGAACTGGATACAGAAGTCACAATTGAAGCATATGTTCAGGCCAAGCAGTCCTGGTGGGAAGACAAGGCAACTGTCTACACACAGGATGCGGACGGTGCTTACTTCCTGTACAACATGGCATGCTCCGAAGCTGATTATGACAAGCTCGTAACAGGCCAGAAGATCAAGGTTACAGGTTACAAGTCCGAATGGTCAGGCGAAGTTGAAATTGTCGACGCAACATTCGAAATCGAAGACGGCAATTATGTTGCTGAACCGGTTGATGTCACTGATCTGCTTGGCAAGGAAGAACTGATCAATCATCAGAATCAGCTCGTTTCCTTCAAGGGCATGACAGTTGAAGCTGCCGGCAAGGATGACGCCGGAAATGATGTTGCTTTCCTGTACAACTGGGACGGTTCCGGTGAAGAAGGAAGCGACCTGTACTTCAATGTCTCCAAAGACGGCCAGACATATTCCTTCACAGTTGAATCCTATCTCTGCGGTCCGGATACAGATGTCTACAAGGCAGTCAAGGAACTGGCGATCGGCGATGTCGTCGACCTGGAAGGCTTCCTGTACTGGTATGAAGGCGTCAACCCGCATATCACATCCGTAAAGAAGTAATCTGAAGCATTCAGAAAAATGTATGAGAGAGCCGGTGAATCCGGCTTTTTCTGTTATCCGAACCTTTGATAAATCCGAACCTTTTCTCATATTTGGCTTAAACACTGGGTTTTATGAATGAAAAGGTTCGGATTTTATTTCTCCTCTAGCGCTT
>SVBN01000068.1 GCA_015058875.1 Erysipelotrichaceae bacterium
CGGCAGACCGGATGCTGTGACTGTCGCATTTGTCAGTGCTGTTCCGTCATATGTCTTACTGTCGGATGCGGCTGTGAGTTTGATTTCGGAACTGTTTTTGGTAACTGTCAGTGTTCCGAGATTTTCTGTAACATCGTAGTTGCTTCTCTTCGCGTTATCCCATGTGATGGAATATGAGTTCGGTACTGTATCAGGATCAGTGATTGTTCCGATGGCTTTCAGTGTTACGCTTTCACCATTGATAAGTCCTGTAATGGAAGCTTCTTCATTTGTAAGAGGTGTTCCATCATATGCTTTTGAATCACTTCCGGTTGTGATTGTGACGGGGGCTTTATTGACTGTCAGCTTGCCATCTACCTTTTCAACTTTGGTGAAGTTCGCTGTCTTGTCGTTACCTTCTGCGTCTTTGATCACATATCCGTCATTGACGACGTTTGCGCTTTCGCCTGCATCTGTCTGGCTTCCGGAAGCTGTGGCTTCGACTGTGAATCCTTCCGGCAGACCGGATGCTGTGACTGTCGCATTTGTCAGTGCTGTTCCGTCATATGTCTTACTGTCGGATGCAGCTGTGAGTACAACCTCGGCATCACTCGATGTTACTGTCAGTGTTCCGAGATTTTCTTTGATTGTGTAGTTGTCTTTGTTCGTTTTACCCCAGTCAATGCTGTAGGTGTTGTCGCTGGATCCGACTTCTGTCTGACTTCCGGTTGCTGTAGCTGTCGCTGTTTCGTTGTTTACGAGTCCTTCGATCGTCGCATCATCCTTTGTCAGGGCTGTTCCGTCGTATGCTTTGGAATCGCTTCCGGTTGTGATAGTTACAGATGCTTTATTGACTGTCAGTTTGCCATCCACCTTCTGAATATTGGTGAAGTTCGCTGTCTTGTCATTGCTTTCTGCGTCTTTGATCACATATCCGTCATTGACGACGTTTGCGCTTTCGCCTGCGTCTGTCTGGCTTCCGGAAGCTGTGGCTTCAACCGTGAATCCTTCCGGCAGACCGGATGCTGTGACTGTCGCATTTGTCAGTGCTGTTCCGTCATATGTCTTACTGTCGGATGCGGCTGTGAGTTTGATTTCGGAACTGTTTTTGGTAACTGTCAGTGTTCCGAGATTTTCTTTGATTGTGTAATAATCAGGTTTTTCGGATTTCCATTCAATACTGTATGTATTATCACTTGATCCGACTTCTGTCTGACTTCCGGATGCGATTACTGTTGCCTCATCTTCACTGATGAGTCCTGTAATAGAAGCTTCTTCGTTTGTAAGAGGTGTTCCATCATATGCTTTGGAATCACTTCCGGTTGTAATTGTTACTGAGATTACATAGTATACTGTGATCTCGTTTGTCCCTTCTTCAGATATTGTAATTGCCTGAGAAGGTGCATAGCTTTCTGCTTCGAGATCCAGTCCGCCGTATTCTTCCAGGAATTCTTCAGCTGTTCCGGCTGTTACATCCTTTCCGATCAATTCAGATCCTGTCTGATCCTCAGCGACTTTTACTGTCGTTCCCTTCAGATAATGATGTATTGTATATGGTGCTTCAACTGCTTCCCATACTGCATACATTGCGTGATACTGTGTACCATCTCCGACAAGAATCTCATCTGCAGCAACCTGAGCCGCCTCGTTTCCATTGTAGATATATTTTCCTTCAGTGTATTCGATGAAGAGATCTGTAGATTCTGTTGTACTTCCTGCTTCTACTTCTCTTGCCCATCCCAGGAATCTGTATCCATCATGTGTCGGAGCTTTGGGAATACCGACTGCCTCATTGATGTCGAGATTCTCATAATTTTCGACGATATTGCCGAAATTATCATACCAGGTGATATGTGTAGGAATCTTTTCTTCCTTATTGGTATACTCCGCTTTCAGCTGTACAATGTATTTTTTTGTTGCTGTGCTGTTCGGATTGTCGTTGTCCATAATCTTTGCATCAGATGCTCTGACGACGAATGTATCGCCCGGGAATACTCTGATGTCTGTATCCTCATAAGCGGATCCATTCCATTTCTGAACTACCCAGTTGCTGAAGACAAGGTCAGGATCTGTTGATACAGCTGCTGCTCCGGCGATTGCTTCAGCAAGATCTGTGTACTGATTTGAATCTGACGGGGGATTTGTTCCTTTATCAGTTGCATCATAGACTACATTAATGCCTTCCGCACCGTCCAGTTTGCTGCGCCATTTTGCGTAAAGATTGAGCTGACCGACGACTGAAGGCCATCCTTCTTCACGATATGATGCATCGCCGTACTGGGAAATGATGCTGTCATTGATGACAAATACTTCGAAGTCATATGACTGTGTCAGATTTTCATCTGTATACCAGCCTACCAGGTCATAATTGACTCTTTCGCCGCCGACGTTTCCGATCTTTTCTCCGCTATCTACATAGAAAGATGTTGCCTGTCCTTCATTTGTATATCTGATCGGATCTGCTTCGCTGTCATTAGCGTGAAGCACGATATTGTATTCTCTTGAAACCCATTTAGCATATACATCAACATTATTCGCAGGCATCGTGCCAAATTCTGCCGGTTCAGTACACGTATCATCTTTATACCATCCAAGGAATACAAATCCATCGCGGGAAGGCTTGTAGTTCTGCTTATCGGAAATGCTTTCACCGTACTTTATGCCGGTTGCCTTCGTAAAATATGAATCCGGCAGCTTTGCAATATCTGTTATAGGATTATCGTTTCCATCGACATATACGCCGTCTCTGTAGTCAATCTCATATTCTTTACGAGTATAGTAGAAACGTATCGTCCCACCAGAACTTACATCTGCTCTTCCGTTAGTAAACTTAGGATCCGATCCATATTTGTTAAATCCTTCCAGATCAATGAAGTCCTCATCTTCTGTAAAGAAATTGTACTTAGCGGTAATGGTATTTCCATACTTTATAAAGCTTTTTCCGCTCCATGTTCTGTCTGCAGACTGGCCGGGAAGCGCTTCGACATAGAACTCCATATACTTTGTACCAGCATTAGATGTATTTCTATAGAACGTTACATTTTCAGCGGGCATAATGTCTATGAATACCAGAACCTGATTGAATGTTTCACTGTCCTGCGGTTCCCATCTCCATTCGCTGCTTGCGCCGTTTTCAGTAATCGGGAAGTTGTCACCGATCGCCTGACCGTACAGAGCTGTAATTGTTTTGTAAACAGTTCCATTCCAACTTCTGCGGAAAGTTAAAGTGTATTCATTTCTGTCAAAATACACATTTACAACCGTATTTCCTTCAGCTTCTACAACCACACCGGTGTCAAAGCCATTTCCACCGGTACCGGCATTGGTGCTCAGATGGAATCCGGTATAGGAATAAGTACTGTTGTTGATTCTTACAGAACGGTTATTACCAGTTCCCGTTGCTGTTATAGCGTTAATTGTTGAGCCAACCTCAGCGTTTTTTACAGTGATGGATTCACCAAAATCATATCCTTCACCGGATACATTCTGTTTCCATATGATTACGCTGTATTCAGCGGAATCGTTTTTCGTCCACTTTGCATGTACTGTAGTGTTCTTCGTTACAGGACTGCTGAAGTTGAACAGTTCACCGGCAACTTCTCCGTCTCTTTCTTCAGATGCATCTTCTGTATACCAGCCATCAAATCTGTAGCCCGTACGGACCGGATCTTCCGGTTTTTCTGCCTTTTTTTCATTGTAGATAAACTGCGGAGGTGTAAATGAAGCATTTGTCAGATTTTCATTAAAGCTGAGCCAGTAACCATTCTTCACATATGCCTTCAGGTTGATATCCTGATTTACCGATTCAATTGTTTCACCATTCTGATAGATGACAAGTTCTCCGGTTTCAGAACTTTCAATTTTCTGCCAGCCCAGGAATTCAGCTGCGGCACCTTCCGCTTCCTCCGAAGCAGCATACGGTGTATATGTCTGGTTGACTGTATAGGAATGATTTCCGGAAGTATCATCCGAGCGGTAGATCACATGGTCTGTTTTCACTGTAACACCATGCTCATCCAGGTAGATGATATTGTATGCTTTGAATCTCATTGCATAATAAGTCAGTGAATCACCGTCTTCTACTCCTGCATTCAAAGCACTGATGACATCATTTCTGACATCGGAAATCGTTTTGGATGAAGATTCCGCCGTGTAATTCGGATCATCTGACCATCCTTTGAAGATTTCACTCTCTTCAAGGCTGCCGACTCCCGGATCATAGACGTATTCCGCTATGGCGGAAATCTGACGCTTGTTGATCATCATTGATACAGTATCGGAACCATTTACGAAATTGACATTCAGTCTCGCGTCCTCACCTGTTTCGACGACAACATAGATCGAGAATCCGTCAGTTTCGAATGAAGCTGTAGATCCCTGTACGCTTGCTCCGACATCTGTCGCATTGCCGTTGTCTTCGATATGTACAACGGATGTGTTTGCGTCATCGATGTCAGATGCTGTGATCGTGACTCTGACCGGTTTTGTCGGCTCGATTTCATTTCCGTTTTCATCACGGAATGTGATATCGACTGCTCTGACTCTGGTAACTGTTCCTTCTACTGCAGACTCTACGGAATTGATGACACTTTCCTCAGGTACTGCCGATACAGACATGCTCACCTTTTCGGGAAGCGCTCCGTTATCGTCATATACAGTTACGATCAGTCCTGCACCGTATCCTGTCAGTTTCTTCGGCTTGATGACTTCTTCTTCAATGATTTCAGCGAATTCTGCTGTATAGATATCGCCGTCGTTCAGTTCCATCTGTACTGCAGAGATAACTGTTTCTGCTGAGAAGTCCTGTCCGTTTTTCTTCCAGCCGAGGAACTCATATCCTTCTTCGGCAGCTGCCGCTACATCTTTCAGTTCTTCTGCAGTTTCAACTGTCAGTGTTAATTCAGATGTCCGGTTTCCTTCTGATTCGATCAGACCGCCTTCAGCTGCCTGGAAAGTAAGAACATACGACAGTTCTTCTGTCTCTTCCTCTTCCTCTTCCTCTGACTGCATCTGTCTGAATATCGCCAGATACTTGTCGTTGTTTGCCAGTTCGATTTCGTTTGCTTCAATTCTTGCCTGTTCTGCGTTCCGGAATTCCTGCTCATTCTTCTGCCATCCGGCTAATTCATAGCCTTCTTCCGGAATTGCCGTGACTGCTCTGAGTTCTTCGGATTTGCTGATTTCAATCCGGATTTCACTCTGCGCTTCATCGCCTTCAAAAACAACCAGTCCGCCTTCAGAAGCTGTAAATGTCAGAACGTATACTTCTTCATCCTCTTCCTGCTCCTCTGCGTTTTCTTCAGCCGTTTCCGGTTCTTCTGCAGGTTCTTCTGCTTCTTCAGCTGCTTCGGTCATTTCTTCTCCGGCAGTCATTTCGGGTGATTCCATGCCTTCCGCTGGATCCGCTTCCTCTTTTGGCACTGTTTCCGCCAAAGGTTCCGGTGACTCCTGTACGGGAGTTTCCGGTTCGGGCTCAGCCGGAAGGGTAACTTCTGCTTCAACCGGCGGCTGCGCCGGTTCAGGATTCACGTATGCAGGCTCCTCGTAAACAGGCTCTTCCTGTGCCGGAGCTTCCCAGGATTCTTCCTGAGGTGCTTCTTCGACATAAGGTTCGGGTTTGGGCTGCGAAGGCTCTTCCACGATTACCTGTTCTTCTTCAGCCGGAGCTTCAGCGGCTTCCACAGCTTCCTGTACGGGAGCTTCCGCTTCTTCCGCTTCCTCGGCATGAACGATTGAGGTCGGCAGCATCTGCAATGTCATGAATGCTGACAGAATCATCTTGATACTTTTCTTGTAGAGATTCATCTTTTTACCCCTCCTTCTTTCTTTACCGACAGTCTTCCCATCGGCCACCCAAATAATAGAAATTTCACAATCAAACAAAGAGTCACATCAAATCCGAAAAGAAGGATTTTCTGTGACTGTAAAAGTACGATTTGTGATTGTAATTGTGATTATATTTGTGATTCCGGCATAACATTATGTGATTCTCCGAAAATCATCCTGTTTATCTTCTTTTCATTTTTGCGTACCCCTTGTTATAACGCTGTTATCCTCAGATTCTCATGATCTTCGTCCCATCCGAAGCACTTGCACGCATAAAAAAGACATCCCCGGAGGGATGTCGGATATCACAGATTATTGATCGAGATCGTCCAGCCAGATCTTCCACGCCGCATCGCTCGGCATCCGCCAGTCACCTCTCGGCGACAGCGTCACAGACCCTACTTTCGGGCCGTCCGGCAGACAGCTGCGCTTGAACTGCTGGGTAAAGAATCTGGTAAAGAAGCGTTTCGCGGCTGTTATGACCTCCTGCTTCGTCAGTTCCGGATAAGCCCGCATCGCCAGCGCCGCTGTCTTCGAGGGCTCAAATCCGTAACGGAGCGTGTAGAACAGGAAGAAGTCGTTGAGATCATACTTGCCGATTTTTTCCTCGGTTTTCTGGGCAATCTGCCCGTCGGCGCTCGGTGTCAGCTCCGGTGTGATCGGCGTGTCACAGATGGAAATCAGCACATCTCTCAGTTCATCATCGCCACAGGTATCGGCATAGGAACGGCAGATGTACTGGACCAGTGTTTTCGGGACCGATGCGTTCACCGCGTACATCGACATATGATCACCGTTGTATGTGCACCATCCGAGAGCCAGTTCCGACAGATCGCCCGTTCCGACTACCAGTCCGTTTCTCATATTCGCAGCATCCATCAGGATATAGGTACGCATTCTGGCCTGAGCGTTTTCATAAGCCGTATCCCCTTCGCCCTGATATTCCTGCGCATGCCCGATCTGTTCCAGATGCAGCTTCACCCCTTCTGCAATCGGTACTTCGTATATTTCATCCGCAAGCAGCTTCATCAGCTTATTCGCATTGCCGTAGGTAAGGCCGGAGGTGTTCCCCTCGTTCGGCATCGTATAGGCAATGATATGAATTGCAGGAACAAGTTTCTTTGCTTCCGCGCATACCAGAAGCGCCAGGGTGGAATCAAGGCCTCCGGATATACCGATTACAAGGTTATTGATGCCGGTGGCACGTACCCTTGTGGCCAGGCCGTTTGCCTGAATCCGCAGAATTTTGCGGCAGCGGATGCCGCGTTCACTGTCATCCGCCGGCACAAACGGATTTCTGGCGACCGGATAGTCATATCTGCGCAGTGTTTCGGCCATTTCCTCAATATTCATTGTATTTGCGCCGATCGCACCGATCTGCACCGGCACGCGGCGGAACCAGGCATTGTCACTGTCTTCGAACGTATTCTGATGCCGCCGGTCATGCATGATCCTGCCGAGATCCACGACCGCCTTCAGCACATACGGACGCTCCGGGAATATTTCCTCGCGCAGAAGACTGCCGTTCTGGGCGATGATCGTATGACCCGAGAACACCAGATCCGTACTGCTTTCGTCCATGCCGGCGGAAGTATACACATATGCGCAATAGCAGGCGCCGCTCTGCTGGGTTACCAGCTGGGTGCGGTATTCCTGCTTGCCGATCAGTTCATCGGAGGCGGAAGGATTGACGATGATATTGGCTCCCGCCATGGCCGCATGCGTGCCAGGCTTATCTGGTACCCAGAGGTCCTCGCAGATCTCCGCACCGAGGACCGCTCCGGTTTCCGGATCTTCTCCGAGCAGGTCTATGCCGATCGGAATTTCCTTTCCCTGAAGCATCACGGTTCTGCCGATCAGGCTTTTCCCGGACGCGAACCATCTTCCCTCATAGAATTCGGAATAGGTCGGAATGAACTCCTTCGGGATCAGTGCCTGTACTTCTCCCGACGATATCATTGCCGCACAGTTGTACAGACTGTTTTCAAAACGGATCGGGACGCCGACGACCGCGGTCAGTCCCTGCAGGTATTCGGTCGCCTCCGCAATCTCGAACAGCGCTTCCTCCGCTCTGTTCAGAAGCAGATCACTGCCGAACAGATCCGCACATGTATAGCCGGTAATGCAGAGTTCCGGGAAAACAATCACGCCGCATTCCGCATGTTCACGGATCATTGAGATGATCTGTGCGGTATTGTATTCCACCTGGGCAACCTTCAGGGAAGGTACTGCCGCTGCCACCTGAATCAGCTGGTTTTTCATACTGTCACTCCTCGTTTATATATTCGCTGAGATCGCCGAGTTCCTCCGGCAGCGTCCGGACTATATACTTCCTGGCCTGCCGGTATAAAGCGATCTGCTGTCTGACTTTTGTACTGGAAACATCCTGGTAGGTATCCGGGGTCGGTATGACCGAAATAAATTCCTTCAGTCCGGAAAGGTACGGATCCCGGTCAATCAGAGCATGTACATCCTCGTTGTTTCTGGACATAACCGCAATGCCGAATTCCCGGCATAATTCCGGGATATGCCTCCATCCGTGCTCCAGTTCCGGAAGTTTGTCGGACCCGAACAGCAGCCTGACTTCATATCCCTGTTCTTTCAGAAAGCAGAGGGTTTCATATGTCCGCGGCTGATGATCCGCCCGGATCTCATAATCCGTCACTTCCATCCAGTCCCGGTTTCCTGCAATCTTTCTGAGCATGCCCAGTCTGGTTTCATTGTCAAACGCAAAATCCTTTCCCTGCTCTTCCGTAATATATGACATCTTGCTGGGAATGAAGATGACTTTGTCAAAGCCGAGATACTGCCGGGCATAATCCGCAAGTTCGATATGCGCTCTGGTCGGCGGATTGAAGGCTCCGCCGCAGGCCAGAGCCCGGATCAGATCTTTCCTCCGTGGAGCTGATGGTACATATCATCACGGCACTGCTTGACCTTCATGGTCAGATCGACATAATGCTTGTGCGGCATTTCCGGCCTCAGTTCCGATTCCCAGACACGGCATTCCAGCTGTTCTCTGATATATTCCTTCTTCGCCCGGATATCCGGCAGATCGATTGCCAGTTCACCGCCGATCAGATGCGGCACCAGAAGCCGCTCGACATGTACCGGAACGATTGTGCGGATCGGATTGTAGGCATCCGGATCAAGGTCATATACCTGAACAGGCTGTCCGGATTCAAGTACCTCGTCATCCATGGAAATGATATCGCACTGGCCTTTTCCTTCTTCATCAAACACGCGCCATGCCATCAGCTTGCCGGGAATAATTGCCTTGGAGGCGGAATCGGAGCACTTCATCTTCGGTGTATAGGTGCCGTCTTCATTCTTTACGGCAACCAGTTTATATACGCCGCCGAATACCGGATCAGTCGCGGAAGTGATCAGTTTTTCGCCCACACCGTAGGAGTCAAACTTCGCGCCTTCATACATTTCCATATTTGCCATCTTTTTCTCATCCAGGGAGTTGGAGGCAACCAGTTTGACATAGGATTTTCCGGCCGCATCCAGTGCCTTTCTCAGTTTCTTGTATCCTCTTGCCAGGTCACCGGAATCGATTCTCGCGCTCTTGACGCGCCGGTTCATATCACCCGGATACTTCGCAATGAGCTCGTCATCCAGACGGATCAGATTCGGCAGACCGGATTCCAGAATATTGTACGTATCCAGAAGCAGGGATACATTCTCCGGATAGGTATCGGCATAGGCACGGAATGCGGAAAGTTCGTCCGGGAAGAATTCGATAAACGAATGGGCAATTGTCCCGACCGCCTTCACTTCCGGTCCGAATTTCATCTCTGCAAGGCAGTTTGCCGTTCCGACGCATCCGCCGAGAATGGATGCATATGCGCCGTCATTTCCGGCTGAAGCCCCCTGGGCGCGTCTTGTTCCGAATTCCATGACATTTCTTGGACGATGGGTGGACAGCCCGGAAATCTTTGTCGCCTTTGTCGCGATCAGCGAATGGAAGTTCATTGTCTGAAGCAGATAGGTCTCAATCAGAATGGCGCCGACCATATCGCATTCCACTCTGACCATCGGCACCTGCGGATAGCAGACGGTACCTTCCCTCAGCGCATAGATATCACCCTTCCAGCGGTAAGTTCTCAGATAATCGCAGAATTCCTGCGCCATGCCCTTGGAACGAAGCCAGATCAGATCCTGTTCATTGAAATGATAGTTCTGCAGGAAGCGGATTAGCTTATGCTGTCCGCAGCTGATGGCATATCCCTGTCCGTCCGGATTCTCCCGGTAGAACATATCGAATACCATGACGGTATCCTTATAACCGTGCATGAACAGGCAGTTTGCCATCGTGAATTCATAAAAGTCCGTGATCATTGCCGGATTGTCATAATCTTCATCCGGAATGTATACTTCTGCTTTAATATTGCTCATCTTCTTCTCCCCCTTTTCTCAGATGATATCAATCTGACAGCTCTTCATGACGGCGAGCGCCTGGTTATGAAGCGCCGGCGTCACGCCTGCACATGCTTTCTCAGCGCACATGACAGGCGTTTCATACAGTCTGCTCTTAACAAGCAGGGCGTTGGAAATCACGCAGATATCCGTGCACAGTCCGATCAGCGTCACGCTTTCCGGCTGTTCCTTTTCCAGCAGGTCCGCAAGTTCGGTGCTTCCGAAAGTCGGCTTCTCAATGATGCGTGCATTCCGCTCTTTCAGCGCTTCCGCAATGACCGGATCAAACTGCCATCCTTCCGTTCCTCTGACGCAATGGACGACGGGAAGATGTTTCCCTTCCGCTGTCTCCATATAGTTTTCCCCGTGTGTATCCATTGTCGCAATTACCGTATCATATCTGCCGTCACGGATCATTTCCGCAGCGGCAGGAATGATTGCCTGTGCCTCGGGAGTTCCCAATGCCTGAGATACAAAGTCATTCTGCAGATCCACTGCAATCAGTACATGTTTCATAGATTTTCCTCCAGATAGCGAAACATCGGATTAAACCGGTACAGTGCGGTATCCTTTCCGGATACCTTTCTTGTATTTCCGGTGCATATCAGCATTTTCTTGATATCCCTGCGGAAGTTGCCGGTATCGGTTTTATGCCCCGTTACTGCCTCATAGGCATTCTGTATTTCCCGCAGCGTCATTTCCTGGGGCAGAACATTGAAGAGAATACCGGTGGAAGCAGCTCTGTTCCGCAGCAGATCAAGCGCCATATTGATCGCTTTGATATGATCTGCCGCAAGCTCCTCCGTGCTTTCCTCCAGCAGCCTGGAATCCGTTTCAACGTAGTTCCGCTTGGCCCGGTCCGTAATTTCATATGCCATATGCACATTATCCATATCCAGGCAGAGCTTTGATGTCTGATGATTATCATCCTGGGAAACCACTGTTCTGGTAACGGTAAACCATCCGGTTTCCGCCGCATCATCTCCCGCTTTCGCCTTCATGATGTTTTCCTCCGGGGTCAGTGCCAGATACATTGTGCTGATCACACGGGTTCTCGGATCCCGGTCCGTACTGCCGAAGGTATACAGCTGCGTGAAATAGAAGTCATCGCTGACTGATGTTTCTTCCTTCAGTTCTCTGAGTACGGCATGATCCAGATCCTCATCAAATTCCACAAAACCGCCCGGCAGTGCCCACTGTCCGATCCACGGATGGTTTCCCCTCCGTATCAGCAGCAGCTTCAGTTTTCCCTGGCTGACTGTCATCAGTACCATGTCCACCGTATTGGACGGATGGCGGAACATGGAATCATCATACTTTGCAAGAAACTCCGATTCAGTCAGTCCGTCTCTGTTTCTTTTTTCCATGGGTCCTCCGATATAGTCATTTTGACTATATAATATCAGATTATATGCTTCTGTCAACAGAAGCAGAGCATACAGCCTCCATATTGATCATAATTTGTGTTTTTTCATCGATTTTCTAAACCCGGAAGAAAATGAATGAAGAAAAAGAAAAATATTCGTTGAAAAAAACGGGGATTGAAGAAAAAAAGCGTAAATGATTAACAGGAGGACACAAATTAATTATGGAAAAATATGTAAGACGGAATCACAAGGATTCCCTCTTCCGCTTTATCTTCGGAAATCCGAATGAGAAACAGTTTACGCTTGATCTTTACAACGCCATCAACAATACGAACTACACGAATACGGATGATCTTCAGCTGATCACCCTGGAAAACAGTCTGTATGTCACAGTCAGAAACGATGTGTCCATATTAATCAATGACACAATGAATTTCCTGGAACATCAGAGCACAATCAATCAGAACATGCCGTTCCGGTGTCTGGAATATTATGTGGAATCTGTAAAAGAATACTGTATTTCAAACAATCTGAAAATGAACCGTTCTGCTGTGCAGAAAATTCCCGCACCGCATTTTTTCGTACTGTATAATGGTGTCAGAAAAGCTCCTGCAATCTCGGAAATGAAGCTTTCTGATATGTTTATCTCCGAAGCCAAAGGAGATCTGGAAGCGGCAGTCCGAATGATCAACATCAATTTCGGAGAGAATAACGAGCTCATGAAGCGGTGCAGACCTTTGTATGAATACGCATGGTTTGAGGACCGTGTACGCAAAAGAAGCAGAGGTGTGCAGGGGGATCAGAAGGAAATACTGACGCGTGCAGTCATGGATACGATCGCTGAAATGTCAGATGACTTTGTCTTAAAGAGGCTGCTGGGGGCAAATGCGGAGGAAGTGGCGAATATGTTTATCACAAATGCGACAGAAGAATCCATCCGTGAAGACGGTTATGAGGAAGGCAAAGCCGAAGGACTTGCACAGGGACTTGAAGAAGGCAAAGCCGAAGGACTTGCCGTAGGAAGAGCCGAAGGACTGGAAGAAGGCATCAATTCAAGTATCATCAAAGTATTCAGCCGCTTTATTGCCAGAGGAATGGATAAAGACGAAGCGGTACATGAGACAGCCGAACTGCTGGAAGTGACGGAAGAATATGTTTCAAATGTACTGATGGAACAAAACAAAGAATCCGAAATGTGAAAACCGTACTATACAGCAGCAAATGCGGAGGAAGTGGCGAATATGTTTATCACAAATGCGACAGAAGAATCCATCCGTGAAGACGGTTATGAGGAAGGCAAAGCCGAAGGACTAACGGAAGGACTTGCCGTAGGAAGAGCCGAAGGACTAACGGAAGGACTTGCCGTAGGAAGAGCCGAAGGACTGGCAGAAGGCAGTGCAAAGGAACGCTGCGCAAATATCATCAAAGTATTCAGCCGCTTTATTGCCAGAGGAATGGATAAAGACGAAGCGGTACATGAGACAGCCGAACTTCTTGATGTGTCGGAAGAATATGTGCTGAGCGTGCTGAAGGAACAGGAATGATAAATCTGCTCTGAAAGCATAATGCTTTTCAGAACTCTGAAGCATGCTAAAATACCGGATGTGGAGGAATGAGTACAATGAGTGAGCATTTTACATATAAACCGGAAGGTGTTTGTTCCAGACTGATGGAATTTGATATTCAGGACGGAACAATTGAATCCTTCAAGGTAGTCGGCGGCTGCAACGGCAATCTGAAAGGAATCGGATCGCTGCTGAAGGGCATGAAGGTGGAAGATGTCATCGGACGTCTGGAAGGCACAACGTGCGGACCCCGCCCGACATCCTGTCCCGATCAGATTTCCAGGGCGCTGAAGAGCTATCTTGCTTCAAATCAGTAAAATTGTCTGTCTGATGCGGCAGACTTTTTTTGACTCTGTCAGTGAATGCCGTTAATATATTTGATATTGAACAGGAGAGATTATGCGCTATCTGATTTTGATTGCCGTGCTCGTGCTGGATCAGCTGACAAAAAGCTTTGTGGCTGCTTCACCGGCACAGTTTACACATATGGAAATCATCCCGGGATTCTTCTATCTGACCTATGCGAAGAATACCGGTGTCGCCTGGAGCATGTTTTCCGGCGGACAGGCCACCGCGGCGCTTTGCGTCGTTGCCGGCACCGCCTCAATCGTACTGCTGTATCTGATGGAAAAAGCATACCGGAATCATCAGAAACTGCAGACAATTGTATTTGCCCTGATGGCCAGCGGCGCCCTCGGGAATCTGATTGACCGGCTGATGCTCGGCTATGTACGGGATTTTCTCGATTTTTATATCTTCGGATATGATTTTCCGATCTTCAATATCGCCGATTCGGCGCTGTGCATCGGCGTCGGTCTGATGATCATTGAAATGATTCTGGAAGAAAGAAAGGAGAAGGCGGATGGCAATTCTGGTGTTTGAAGCGGAAGATGAAGCCGGAATCCGGATCGACCGGTGGCTTGCGGACTGCAGCGATCTTTCCCGCAGCCGCGTGCAGGCGCTCGTGAAGGCCGGCGCCGTGAAAGTCAACGGGGAACAGGTACGCAGTTCCTATATCGTTGAAAGCGGTGATGTGATTGAAGCGGATGTGCCGGAAGATGTGCCGCTGGATCTGAAGCCGGAGGATATTCCGCTGGACATCCTTTATGAAGATGAGGATATTATCGTGATCAACAAGCCCAAGGGCATGATTGTCCATCCCGCCCCGGGCGTGTATACCGGAACGCTGGTCAATGCGCTTCTGTACCATTGTCAGGATCTTTCCGGCATCAACGGCGTGATCCGTCCGGGCATCGTGCACCGGATTGACAAGGATACTACCGGCTGCATCGTTGCCTGCAAGAATGACTTTGCCCATGAGGCGATTTCGGCGCAGCTGGAAAGCAAGACATGCCACCGGGAATACATGGCGGTTGTCACCGGAAATATTGTTCATGACGACGGACTGATCGACGCCCCGATCGGCAGGGATCCGAAGGACCGGCAGAGAATGTGCGTGACGGATAAAAACTCGCGTGAGGCAAGAACGCACTTCCATGTCGTGCGCAGATTCAAAAGCAGCACGCTGGTGGAATGCACGCTGGAAACCGGACGCACCCATCAGATCCGCGTGCATATGAAATACATCAATCATCCGGTCATGGGTGATGTGAAATACGGAAAGCCGTGCCGGTATATGGATACCCAGGGACAGGTGCTCCATGCATATAAGCTGAGCCTGGTGCATCCCCGCACCGGGGAAGAAATGACATTTGAAGCGCCGCTCCCGGAATATTTCGGACAGCTGCTTCAGATGCTGGAAGAGGAATCGCAGAGATGAAACGGATGGCGCAACTTCCGAAAGCCACCCTGATCATTCTGCTTCTGTGTACGCTGATGTGCCTGGCGGTGAATTTCCTGCCGGTGGGGCTGAATGCCACCGAAAAGGCAATTCTGCTGGGAGCTTACTACAAACCGATGATTATCGCCGGAGAATACTGGCGGCTCATCAGCTGCGGACTTCTGCATGTGAGCTTCTACCATCTGTTTGTAAATATGTACAGCCTGATGAATCTGGGCACGGTTTCCGAAAAGATGTTCGGCGTGCGCAGATATCTGCTGATCCTGTGCGTTTCCGTTATCTCCGGCAGTCTGTTTCTGTTTGCCCTTGCCGGCAATACCGTGGCGGTGGGACTTTCGGGAGGACTGTACGGACTGATGGCCGCAGTGCTCTTTGAGATCATACGGCGGGGCGGATGGAAGAATCAGGGCGTCAGGAACTCAATGACGAACATGATCCTGATCAACCTGCTGATCAACTTTGTGCCGGGCATTGCCTGGCAGGCGCATATCGGCGGTGCATTCGGCGGACTGATGTGCGCGGTCGTGATGAAGGCGGAAAACCGCTCCGATCGGATCAACGCGCTGATCGGCAGCGTCCTGCTTGCGGGTGTGCTGGTATTTGTGTGCCTGCAGAGGGCGGAAATCCGCCGTTCGGAAACCTATGCCGCAACCGATGCCAGGGTGCTGCTTGCCGAGGAATCGCTCGGTCTGAAAGGTCACGCAGTGCACATGGCGGAAAAGCTTGATGCATTGTATGATATAGAATATCTGGAAGAGATCCTGAAATAGGAGGACACAATGGGAAAAAGAGAGGATACGCTCAGCTGGGATGAGTATTTCATGGGACTTGCCCATCTTTCCGCAAAGCGCTCCAAAGACCCGAATACGCAGGTCGGAGCCGCTATCATCGATGAAAACAACCGGGTCGTATCCGTCGGATACAACGGCTTCCCGCGGGGATGCAGCGACGATGAATTCCCGTGGCAGCGGGAAGGCACCATGCTCGAAAGCAAATACGCCTATGTCGTGCATGCCGAACTGAATGCCATTCTGAACAGTCCGCGTCCGGTCCGGGGATGCACGCTGTATGTATCCCTGTTTCCGT
>SVBN01000069.1 GCA_015058875.1 Erysipelotrichaceae bacterium
ATTAGTTCATAAATATAAAAAGATATTGATCCCATACTGCTTTACAGCAATATCTGATCAGATATCTTTTCCTGTCCCAATTCTGTTTTAGAGTTTATTCTGTTCCCCGTCCAAATTTAAAGGATCATTAAAAGAGCCTTCTTCAGAGGCTCTTCCTTTTTTATTCGAGAATCGATGATACGTCGATGACCGCAATGTCATCCAGCGTAATCGGATCTGCACAGTTCGGACAGAAATTCGGAATGTCCGGTCCGTCCGATGTCCAGCCGCAGTTTGTGCAGCGGATCATCTTGTAGAACTTTACCGGCTCCGCGGTCTGCAGCGGTTCGGCAGCCGGCGTTTCAATGACTTCATCGATTGTTCCCGGCGCAATGGTATTGATCAGCTCATTTGCCAGATAATTGTATTTCAGATAGTCTTCACCGAATTCGATTTCGGGATGATCGCCGTCGCTGATATCCACTGAAACAGATGAATCG
This sequence comes from Erysipelotrichaceae bacterium, assembly GCA_015058875.1. Classification (GTDB taxonomy): domain Bacteria; phylum Bacillota_I; class Bacilli_A; order Erysipelotrichales; family Erysipelotrichaceae; genus Bulleidia. The sequence continues at coordinate 480 of SVBN01000069.1, forward strand.
ATATTCTCATTCGCAAACTTCATTTTTACCAGGAAAGAGTATTCATACTCATATCTCGGCGGATCATAGCTGACTTTTTTGCCGTCTTCCTCTTCCTGTCTGAGCTCATCGCGGTCTTCCCGGATTTCCTTGTTCAGTGACTGTACATCGTCAAATGAAATCAGATCGGCGTTTGCTTTGATCAGATCAGATGACCGGCTGATGACAAACGTACGGTGATTCTCATCCAGATGGATTTTTTGGGTGGTTCCGTATACGGCGGTTTCGCTGAAATTCTGCAGATTGATGCGGTTCTGTTCACGGTAAGCAAGATGCTTCTGAACAGAGGCGAGGTTCTGATGTCTGCGGCTGAAATACGGAGAAAGCTTTGCCGTGCAGTCCTTGCAGAGATGGCCGTCATCCAGCTTCATTGTACCGAGCAGACCGACCTTGCTGCCGCAGATTGCACAGTATTTGGCATCAAACAATCCCATAATGATAATCCTCCTGCAACTCTGTTTTCTGATTCGAATATAACATATTTCAGGCGAAACAAAAACTGTCCGTTCTCAGGACAGTTCGTGTCGGAATATAATCAGGCCTTATTTAACGAGATCTTTCAGACCCTTGGAAGCTTTGAAGCCCGGGAGTTTGGAAGAAGGAATTTCAATGGATTCCTTTGTCTGAGGATTGATGCCAATTCTGGAAGCTCTTGTCTTGACTTCGAACTTGCCGAAACCTGTGATTTCTGCCTTTCCGCCGTCTTTCAGAGTATCAGCGATCGTATCAAATACCAGATCTACGATCTCAGAAGCTTCTTTTTTTGTCAGATCGTGCTTTTCAGCAATAATATCTGCAATACTTTTTTTATTTAATGTAGTCATGTTCTTTACCTCCGTAGTAACTATCTTACATGATTCGTATTTGACGTTCAATACTTTACAAAACGTTTTTTAACGTTTTTCCGCCCGCTGATAAAGCTGATGAATCAGCTCCTGCAGAGCACTGTCCGTCAGATCCTTTACGCCGCTTGCGTTTTTGTGACCGCCTCCGCCGAAATGTTCGGCGATGTCATTGACGGGCACGGTCTTGGAACGGAGCGATCCGTTCCAGAGCTCAGGATGCTCCGGATGCACGGTAAAGATACACCAGATTTCCAGCTCATGGATATGACCGATTTCATCAATGTAGTTGCGTCCTTCCGACGGCGTCAGGCCGTATTCAGCCAATGTTTCAAGGTCAAGCCGGACAATGCCGACCGTACCTGCATCATTGATCTGAAGCCGGGAGCGCACTTCACACGCAAACCGGAACTCATGCATCGACCGGTCAAACAGTTCTCTGTTCAGTTCCGGAATCGGCACATTGAACTCTGCGAGTACAGAAGCCATTTTCAGCGTATGTGCCGTTGTGTTGGATGTCCGGAAGCACAGCGTATCCGTCAGGAGTCCGCTGTACAGATACTTTGCGCAAAGATCATCCGGCATCTTTCCGGTATCGCACATCATCTGTGTCAGGATCTCGCATGTCGCAGCAGATGTTTCAAACACATACCGCACATCACCGTACGGATCCCTGTCGGGATGATGATCGATCTTGATCACTTTTGAAGCGCTCATGCTTCTTTCATCATCAATTCTCGGGACATTCGCCGTATCGAGCACAATTGCCAGAGACTTTCTGACTGTTTCATCATCTGCCTGATCAGATTCAGGCCAATGGCCCTGTGAACAGGATTCTGCGCCGAGCGCATATACCTGCTTATCGGGCCACCAGTACCGAAGCCATTCCTTCATGCCGAACTGCGAGCCGACGGCATCGCAGTCCGGATGTGTATGACGGAATATTGTGATAATATCTGCTTCTTCAATGGACTGAAGAAGCTGATCCCACGACTGCATTACAGGCCGAGCAGACGGCAGGTGTCACGTGCGATGACAAGCTCTTCGTTTGTCGGGATAACGTATACGGCAACCTTGGAATCCGGTTTGGAGATCAGGCATTCCTTGCCGTGGATCTTCATGTTCAGATCATAGTCAATGCTTAATCCCATGCCCTCTTCGATGTGCTTCAGGATACGCTCGCGTGTATGTGCATCGTTTTCACCGAGGCCGGCTGTGAATACCAGAGCATCGGTATGACCCAGCTGCAGGTAGTAGCCGCCGATGACGTTGACGGCACGGTTCTGATACAGGTCAACAGTCAGCTTTGCGCGTTCATTGCCTTCTTCCAGAGCAGCCTGGATGTCACGGGCGTCACTGGAGATGCCGGATACGCCCAGCATGCCGGAACGCTTGTTCAGGAATGTATCCATTTCATCCGGTGTGCATTCCAGTTTCTTCATCATGTAGAATACGACGGTCGGGTCGATATCGCCGGAACGTGTTCCCATCATGACGCCGCCCAGAGGTGTCAGACCCATGGAGGTGTTGATGCACTTTCCGTTTCTGATTGCGGAGATGGATGCGCCGTTGCCGAGATGGCATGTGATCATGTTGAGTGTATTGACATCTTTGCCCATCAGTTCGGCAGCTCTTCTGTTGACATACCAGTGGGATGTGCCGTGTGCACCGTATCTGCGGATCTTGTACTGTGTATACCAGTCATACGGTACCGGGAAGAGATAGGATTCCGGTCCCATTGTCTGATGGAATGCGGTATCGAATACGAATACGTGGCGGATATGCGGAAGCGCCTTGACGAATGCGTTGTAGCAGACGAGATGTGCATGGTTGTGCAGCGGAGCGAGTTCGCAGAGCTCATCGACCTTTTCGACAACATCCGGTGTTACAACAACGGACTGATCGAAGTACGGGCCGCCCTGGACGATACGGTGGCCGGCACCCTGGATTTCTTCCAGGGAATCAACGATCTTCCAGTCGATTAATGCCTTGAGGAGAACATCGACTGCTCTCTGATGATCAGGAAGCGGAAGCTGCTCTGTGTGCTTTTCACCGTTGACTTTGATGGTGAACGCTCCCATGTCCTGACCGATACGCTCAGCCTGGCCGGATGTCAGCACAGTCTCGCTGGGCATATCAAAAAGCTGAAACTTTAAAGATGATGAACCGGAATTTACAGAAATTACCTTACTCATTTTGACCTCCCTCTGTCTCCGAATTCAGACACCTGTCAACCAGGTCATGGATGACCGGGTCCGGTGTGGATGATTTGATCTCAGCATACAGTTTCCTCCGGGTCTCAAACCCCTTTGCCATGCCGAGCTTCTTTTCATAGTTCATGAGCTCATCACGGCAGCGGCGGACTGTATCATGGACGGCGGAACGCGAGATATTCATCTCTTCGGCGATTTCCTGAAGCGACATATCCTCGCGGTAATAATACGTGCATATTTCCTGCTGTTTATCAGTGAGCAGACTGCCGTAGAAATCCAGCAGACTGTTCATCAGGAACAGATCATCGGACATCCCGGATACCTTCCGAGATGCTTGCCAGATAGGAATCGAGATCAAACGGTCTCAGATCCTTCGGCTGTTCTCCCAGACCGATATAGCGGACCGGAAGATGAAGCTGGTGCTTGATGGCGATGATGATGCCGCCCTTGGCGGTACCGTCCATCTTGGTCAGGATAATCCCGGAGAGATCGGTTGCTTCCGAGAAGATCTTTGCCTGCGACAGACCGTTCTGTCCGGTCGTGGCATCAAGAACAAGCCAGGTATTGTGCGGCGCACCGGGTATTTCCTTGGCGGCGACACGGTTCATTTTGGACAGTTCGTTCATCAGACCGGCTTTATTCTGCAGACGTCCGGCTGTATCGCACAGCAGGATGTCAATATTGTTTTCCTTCGCGTAGCGGCATCCGTCGACAATCGCCGCGCTCGGATCACCGTTTTCAATGCCTTTGATGCAGGGAATATTCAGCCTCTCGCCCCATTCGGCAAGCTGGCCGATCGCGCCGGCGCGGAATGTATCCGCAGCGACAAAGGCAACACTCTTCCCCTTTTTCGTATACATCCGGGCAAGTTTTGCGGCAGTGGTTGTCTTGCCGGATCCGTTGACGCCCTCCAGCAGGATCACGGTCGGGCCGCTTTCGGCAAATACCTCGGGCTCATCCGGATATTCCTCATAGATATTCTTCATTGTTTCCAGAAGGAAATCCATCAGCCACGGGAACGGAATCTTTCCGTATTCCTGTCCCTTTTTCCTGAGATTCTCACAGATCAGATCGGCCGTATCGATGCCGACGTCACTTTCCAGAAGAACGATGGTCAGCTCTTCCAGAAAATCCTCGTCAATATAGCCTTTGTATTTGTAGGAAATCTCATTCAGGGAATCGCTGAATTTGTTTTTCGACTTGGCAAAGCCGCTCAGATAGACGGCTCTGTCGTCCTTCTTCTGGAATTTTTCTTTCAGTGCCTGAAGGAAACTCATTTGCTCTCCTCTCCCTGATCAGCCATGTCCATCGCATCTTTCAGTTCCACTCTCAGCATCTGGGAAACGCCCTGATGCTGCATGGTGACGCCGTACAGCACGTCCGCATTCTGCATGGTGCCGGGACGGTGCGTGACAACAATGAACTGGGTTCTGTCAGTATAGTTATGCAGATACTGGGCAAAACGCTCGACGTTGCTCTGATCCAGCGCTGCCTCGACCTCGTCCAGAATAACCAGCGGTACCGGCTTGACCTTCAGGATGGCGAACAGAACGCACAGGGCGATCAGCGATTTCTCGCCGCCGCTGAACAGCATGTTGTTCTGGACTGCCTTTCCCGGAGGCTGGGCGTCGATATCAATTCCGGTGTTGAGGATGTCGGAAGGATCTTCCAGTATCAGCCTTGCTTTTCCGCCGCCGTACAGATTGCGGAAAATGTCGTTGAATTCCGTATTTATCTTATCAAACATTTCCTTGAACTGACGAATCATCACGCGGTCCATTTCATCAATTGCCGCAAGAATCTTGTCACGGCTCTGGGTCAGTTCCTCAATGGATTTTTTCAGCAGTTCATAGCGCTGGTTGACTTCGTTGTACTCTTCCGGGGCGTTCATGTTGATGTTGCCGAGGCGCTCGATATCCGCTCTGAGCTGGAGGACTTCCTCACGGGCGTTTTCCGAAGATACTTCGGACACCCTTGTGCTGGCAAATTCGAATGTCAGCTTGTATTCGGAAGCCAGACGGTTCAGAGCGTTTTCGATCTTTGTTTCCAGACGTGTCTGATCGATTTTAATTGCGCCGGCATTGTCCTGATAGCGCTGCATATCCTTCCGCAGCTGCTTCATCTGCATTTCCTTGCGCTCCGTCTCCTGGGAGAGCTGGATGCGCTGTTCACGCTTGGAGCGGATGGATGAAGTCACTTCATCACGGCGGGAATACGCCTCGTTCAGCCTTGTGATCATGTCGTCGGTTTCCGGCAGATCCGCGGATTCTTCGATATCGGCAGAACCGGACAGCAGCGAAAGATCGTTTCTCAGCTTATCGTACTTTGCCTTTTTTGCATCTACCACAGGTTCCAGGGAAGCCGCATCGACGCGGTGCTGCTGCATGCTTCTGGTGATTTCATCCTTCAGACGTTCCGTCTGGGAAGATTCCCTGCGGGCAATTTCAACCCTTGCTCTCTGGGCGTCGATTTTCCCGCGGATATCCTGCAGTTCCTTTTCGGCAGTAACGATCGTCGTGTTGTGGCGCAGCTTGCCGCCGGTCATGGAACCGCCGCGGTGAATCACTTCGCCGTTCAGCGTCACGATCTTATACTGTCTGCCGGTCAGTGAGGAAAGCTCATTGCCGCTTTCCATATCTTCTGCCACCATGACATTCCTGAGCAGCGAGGCAACTACCGGTTCAAACCGGCTGTCGTATTCGACAAAATCACTTGCCGCACCGCAGTAGCCTTTCGTATTGCCGGCAATGACTGATGCTTCTTTGGAAATCCATCGCGGCTGGCAGACAGTCAGCGGCAGGAATGTAGCACGTCCGCTCATATTCCGGTTCAGGAAACGGATTGCATCACGGGCGGCAGCTTCATCGCTGGTGACAATGTTGTACATTGCTCCGCCGAGCGCTTCCGAGACGGCCTGCTCATATCCGGCCTTCGCCTTAATGACCTGACCGATGACGCCCATGATTCCCTTGAGGGCGCTGCGGTTGTCCATAATGGACTTGGCACCGCTCTGACGGGCGGAAGAAAGCGGGTCCCTCAGCAGGTTCTCCAGATACGCCTTCTGGTTCTCCATGCTTCTGAGCATGCCTTCCGCCTGGGAAAGCTCGTTGTTCAGATCAAAGACCTTCTGGGCTGTCTGGGACAGGCGTTCGGAATCCAGACGGATCTCTCTGTTGATCGCATCCAGTCTGTTCTTTCTGTCCTCATATTCTTCCTTCGCCTCGGCAAGCAGGCCTCTTGTTTCCTTCGCCTTCTGCTCGCGGCTGCCGGTTTCGATAATATACTTTCTGCGCTCATCCATCTCCGCTTTTCTTGCTTCAAGGGATGAGATCGCATCGACTGTGTGCATCAGTTCATCCTGAAGCGCGGAAATCTCGCGTTCCAGTGCGGAATTCTGTTTCCGTTCTTCCTGAATCCGGTTCTCACCGATCTGGATGCTGGTCGAGCACATCTGTGCCTTCGTTTCGACATCGAACAGAGCTTTTCTGCTCTCTTCGATGCTGGCGTTCAGATCCTGAATATCCTGTACAAGAACACTGATTTCAATTTCTTCCAGCCGCTTCTTCTTCTCACGGTAGATCTCGGCCTTATGCGCCTGCCGCTTCAGAGGAGATACCTGTTTCTCAAGTTCATTGAGGATGTCGGTGCTTCTCTCCAGATTGACTCTGGTTCTTTCCAGACGGCTCAGCGATTCCAGCTTGCGTTTCTTATACTTGGCAACGCCGGCCGCTTCTTCGAATATGCCGCGGCGGTCTCTCGGCTTGCTTTCCGCAAACGTGATGACATTGCCCTGGGAAATGATGCTGAGGGAATCCTTGCCGAGTCCCGTATCCAGGAACAGATCGACGACATCCTTCAGTCTGACCGCATTGCGGTTGATCAGATACTGCGCATCTCCCGAGTCACGGTAAAGTCTGCGGGTTACTTCCAGCTCGTCTTTTTCACTGTTGAGAATGTGATTGGAATTATCAAAAACAAGTGTCACTTCAGCCATGTTCAGCTGACGGCGGTCTGCGCTTCCGGAAAAGATGACGTCGTTCATCTTCTCACCGCGCATCTGCCTTGCACTCTGCTCACCGAGAACCCACCGTACGGAGTCGGAAATATTGGACTTTCCGCAGCCGTTCGGGCCGACGATTCCGGTGATCGGATATTCAAAGGATATTACTGTTTTATCCGCAAAGGACTTAAATCCCTGCATTTCAATACGCTTTAAAAACATCTTCTCTCCTCAGATACCTCGGATATTATACCAAAATAGCTGTTCCGTGTGAACAAAACGGGCGTCCTTCAGCCAATGAAAATACGGCGGTTTTACATCTGCCCGCAGGAATGAAGCAGGCATAATGAAAACCGCATTTCTGCGGTTTCATTCACCCTTTATTTGTTTTTCAGAAGTTCAACGATTTCTTCCAGCGCCTTGAGCTCATCGCTCTTTTCCGGTGCGGCAGGCTCCGGTTCCGGTTCGGGCTTTTTCTTCAGTTTGTTGATGAATTTCACGAGCCAGAAAATGCAGAGCGCAACGATCAGGAAATCAACAATATTCTGAATGAACTGTCCGTAATTCAGATATACATTCACTTCGGGATCACCCTTGTCGATGAGCAGGACTTTCAGTCCGCTGAAATCGTTGAAACGGAAAATGGCAGAGATCAGCGGCATCAGTACGTCAGCGACCAGCGAGGAGACGATCTTTCCGAATGCGGAACCGATCATCATGCCTACAGCCAGGTCCATGACGTTGCCCTTGAGTGCGAATTCTTTAAATTCTTTGATAAAGTTCTTCATATGCTTCCTCCTTTACAGCCTGTCTATCCCTTTTACTTTCATCTGTAAAAATCAGGCAGGAACCGCTGCAGAACGGATTGTCAGACCGGTATGGTTCCTGTTCCAGGATTTCCAGAAGGTTTCCCTTCCGCTTCAGCGGGAAACGGTTTCCGTGGATATCACGGATTTCTTCCGTATCCGGGGAAATCATCACACCGTCCTTGATATACATCAGAACGCGTCTTCCGTATACAAGTCGGTATGTGAACGGAACAAACCCGAAGCGATCCGCAAAAGCTTCAAGCATCATCCGGATCTGTGTGTTCTGCAGTTCCGTACTTAATATTACACCTTCCACTCCTGTTTGGGAAAGAAGGAACTCCAGCGCATAGCTGTTGGCGCAGTTCATTGTATAACCGCAGATGCAATTCTCTTTTTCGTGATACAGATCGCCGGCGGAAGCCAGGATGCAATTTTCCAGCTTCCCGCTGCCCTCATCCGCCTCGTTGACCGTATCCCTGAGACGGTATGTCCCCTGCTTTGAAACGACAGCTTCGCAGGGATATGATGCTGTTTCATTTTCCGCAATGCTCAAAAGACGCGGCAGATCAGAGGGTCCGCTCAGTTTATAAGGAACATACGGTTTTCTTCCGGCATTGACGCGGTGAACGGCACGCAGATCCGACAGAGACGAAAGCAGCTGTCTTCTTGTCTCATTGATCACCGAAACCGGCAGGAATACATTTCCGATTGCTCCGCTGCCGAAGGATATGTCATACGGTTCATCCGAAGATTTGGCCAGCGCTGCTTCAATCCGCTCCTTTGTGACCGGGGCTTTCTTTGCCGGTTCAATGATATAATCGCTTTCCGCATAGGCTTCGTGTCCCTCGACGTCCCTTGCCTGCAGGATCAGCGGGAAGCCCGGTTCCGCCTGATAATCCACTGTGACAGGAATCAGGCGCTGTATTCCGATTCTCCGGTCGGTTTCCTCAATCAGCCGGGCGTCGCTGGTTTTATGCAGCGGCTGTCCGGGTTTCGGTGCCGGTTTGGACCGGCAGTCCAGCCATACGGTATCTCCCGCCTCTGCCTCAGGTACAAGCAGTCCGTTTTTTTCGATCCGCACCGCGGTCAGTCCGGTATCCGAAGGTTCATTCAGGATGCGCAGTCCGTCATGCTGATAAAGCGGAGCACTCAGCTTCACGCATACCTTTCCTTTCCGGAATTCAATGACTCCACCGATCTTAAGACCCTGATGATTCGGCCGGAACGGATTCATCCGTGACTTCGTGTCCGCATGGAATACATGTCCTTCTGTAAATCCGCGGTTGAACATCAGCTTCAGATCATTCATTCTGTCTTCATTCAGCCGGAATTGTCTGCCTTCCTTCCAGGCATCGATCGCTTCACGGAATGCGGATGTAACGAGGTATACATATTCGGGACGCTTCATCCGTCCTTCAATCTTCAGGCTTCTGACGCCGGCATCCAGCAGCTCGGGAAGCCTTTCCAGCGTATTGAGATCCTTCGGGGAAAGCAGATAGTCTCCCTGCCCGCTTTTTCCTTCGGGCACGTCATCCTCAAAGTATTTCAGCCGGCAGCACTGGGCGCACATGCCGCGGTTGCCGGACCGGTTTTTCAATGATTCGCTCATCAGGCACTGACCGCTGTAGCTGATGCAAAGCGCACCGTATACAAAAACTTCGATATCAATATCTTCCCTGCAGCATTCCCGGATCAGTTCCAGCGGTGTTTCCCTGGCCAGCACGACACGCTCGGCACCGAGCTTCTGCATCATGCGGACGCCGGAGAGATTGTGGATATGCATCTGGGTGGAACAATGGACCGGGAAATCCGGAAAGCACTGACGGACCAGACGGAACAGTCCGAGATCCTGCACCAGCAGCGCATCGACGTCATGCTCATACAGAAACTCCACTTCCTTCATCGCATTTTCGACTTCGGTCTCAAATAACAGCGTATTCAATGTGACATAGACGCAGACGCCGCGCACATGGCAGTAGCGCACCGCTTCAATCAGTTCCTCATGATTGAAATTGCCGGCAAAAGCGCGCGCCGAAAACAGCGTGCCGCCGAGATATACGGCGTCGCATCCGCCGGCCACCGCGGCCTTCAGGGCGTCCATATTGCCGGCCGGTGCCAGCAGTTCAATTTTCCGTTCTGCTTTTCTCATAAACCTCCTGATAGGCACGGACCAGATCATCCAGACGCATGGAGGCGTTGGCTGCCGATGTGCTCGGCAGAGCGATGTGTTCCGTTTCGAGATGGATATATTTCCTGTACAGCCTGGAAGCTGTGTTTCCGGTTGTAAAAACCGTATGAATGTCTGTCTGATGAATCAGCGAAGCGATGTCATTGGGAATGACATCGGTGATGCTGGCGTCGGAGCTGCCCCTGATGGAGCATGATGCAATCACATCCCACAGGGCAATATGACGGCGATGACAGAATTCTCTTCTGTCAGAAATCTCTTCACGAAACAGCTTCTCCATCACCTTCCAGAACCGGTTGGTCTTATTGGCATAATAGAAGTTCTGTTCCCTTGAGACAACCGAAGGAAAGGATCCGAGTATCAGGATCCTTGATTCATGGTCATACAGCGGTTCAAAGGGATGACTGATTCTGCTCATTGGCGGCCTCTTCATATTCCAGGGCAAGACCGCCCGCCGAAGTCTCCTTCAGCGTGATCGGGATCTGCTTGCCGGTTTCGTTCATCGTATCCACAACCATATCAAAGCTGATCCGGTGCGGCTTGATCATCGACATCGTTCTGGACAGCAGTGCGCAGTCCATCGCTCTCAGGATGCCGACCGCGTTGCGCTCGATGCACGGGATCATGACATAGCCCATGACCGGATCGCAGGTCAGCCCCAGATTGTGTTCCATGCCGATCTCAGCGGCATATTCAATCTGATCGATTGTCTGCCCGTCGAGGAAAGCAATTGCCGCAGAAGCCATGGAAACGGCTGTGCCGACTTCCGCCTGGCATCCGCCGACGGCACCGCTGATGGTCGCATTGGTCTTGACCAGGTTGCCGAACAGTCCGCCCACCGCAAGCGCATCCGCCAGCATGGTATCATCGTAATGCAGATCATTGTAATAGTGATAAACCATGGATGCGATAACGCCGCAGGCACCGAGCGTCGGTGCCGTGACCACCGTCTTTCCGTCCGCATTTTCCTCGCTTGCGGCATAGGCGTAGGACATCATCTGCAGTCTCTGCCGTTCGGCGACATTCGCCGAGAGCGCCGTCCGGTACAGATCATGGGCGCTGCGCTTCATCTGCAGCTTCCCCGGCAGCATCCCCTTTGCGGCAAGCCCCTGCTCCACGCACTGGATTTCCGCATGCACGATATGCCTGAGATATTCCTGCAGTCCCGGCTCTTTCCGGTACAGATAATCGGGAATATTCAGATGTTCCTTTTTCAGAAGCGCACGGATTTCAGAAAAGCTTTTTTCTTCATAGACTTCATCGTTGAACGGCACCGGGAATTCCTTGATCCGGATACTTCCGCCGCCGGTGGAAAATACGGTCCAGCTGTGCTGCAGCACATGTTCACCATCAAAGGCGCGCAGATAGAAACCGTTCGGGAATTCCTCATCCCAGTCCGCAGAAAATATGACATCGGTTTTCCCTGGCAGCGTATCTTCGATGACCCCGTCGGTCCGGTGTCCTTTGCCCGTCAGGGAAAGCGAGCCGAACAGCTCCGCTTCATAATACGGATATTTTCCGAAGATCTGCACGAAAAGCCGGCACGCCCTTTCGGGTGCCAGTGTATGTGAACTGCTCGGACCTCTGCCGACTTTATATAGTTCCCGTATTGCCTGCATATGTATTCAGATTCCTCAGAAGGAAGGCTTCAAAGCCTTCTCTGTCATTCATCCTGCCGCTTTTGATCCCCTGATCCAGATCCGCCAGCTGGGCAAGCAGCGCCAGGATTTCCCGCGACGAGCGTCCGTGGGCGGAGCGGATATCCAGATCCGGATAACGCTTTCCGGTGACGGCCGCAATGCGTTCGGTGCTCATGCCGCATTCGCTGCAGCGCACAGCATTGTACACTGTTCTGAGCCGATACGCCAGCATCATGACAAGACTCTGGTATGTATTTCTGGCAATGGAAGTCATCTCATAGACCGAGCGGAATGTCTGGGCAGTGTTTCCGGCCAGGAATGCATCCGCCATCTTCCACATATTGATTTCCATATTCACCGGCACCAGATGCTCGATATCCTCGAGGTTCAGATCCTTTTTGTCATAGAGCAGAATCTTATCCATGGCCCGGTAGAACTCGGTGGCGCTGCCGTTGATTCTCAGCATGAATTCCGCCCTGGCGTCCCGGTTCATCCGGATGCCGTTTTTCCGCAGTGTTTCGTCCGCTTTCAGCTCCAGCTCCTTCGGACTGAGATTGCCGAAATGCACATGGGTTACGCGCTTTTGGAACCACTTTTCCAGCACCTTATATTCCCGGGTGCGCTTATCCGCGTCGAATCCGAAGCAGTACAGGATCAGATCGGCGTCGGGATTGCAATGCTCAATATATCCTTCCAGCAAAGATGCGTTGTCTTCCGTGTCTTTCTTTTTCTTCGAAGATGTCTGTTTCCCGGATCCTCTTTTGACGGAGGGATTCAGGAAGGAAGGATCCTGAACCACCACGATCCGCTTATCGTTGAACAGCGAAAAGGTATTGCAGAAAATGACGGCATCGGAAACAGAATAATCCTTTCCCGAACCGTCGATGGTCAGAATATTTTCCGGCAGGACATCATCTTTGGAAAGCAGCTGGTGCTTCTTTTCCGCCAGGTGGTATGTTTCGCTTCCGTCCAGAAGATAAATCATGCAACTATTGTACCATTACACGGCTGTTTCTGCGCATCTTATCCCGATGATGAAAGCAGTGAGAATTCTCCTGCGGCAGTGATCAGAACATGCAGCGGACCGATCATGACGATGGAAATGTCGCCGCTTTCCCTGGTCACAAAATACGGAATATGGCGCTTCAGAAGCTTCTGAACTGTTTCCGGTGAGGGATGATGGTAAATGCTATATGCGCCGCAGGAAATGACCGCAAGATCCGGTCTCAGCGTATCCAGGAAGATATCTGCGGAAGATGTGGCGCTGCCGTGGTGATTTACCTTGAGCACATCCGCATGCAGTCCCGGATAATTCCGGATGACTTCCGTCTCGGCATACTGATCCGCATCCCCGGCAATGAGAAAGCTCATGCCGTTTATTTCGGCATGCAGGAACAGGGAGCTCTGATTCTTGTCCCCGGATACAATCGTGCTGAGATCGCGGATGATAACGGATCTGTATTGCCGGAGATCAAAATGTTCCGTGATTACTTCCGAAGGAATGTACTCTTCTGTCAGCGCTTCCTGATTGCCGTTGTGATCCAGATCGGGGTGCGTGATGATCAGGCTTTCCAGCTTCCGGATCCCCTTCCCCTTCAGCAGGTCATCCAGATGATTCCAGGCCTCCGGTTTGCCGGTATCAATCAGGATACTGCTGAGATTCAGCGGCCGGCGCAGAAGGATGCTGTCGCCCTGTCCGACATTGATGAATGTGACTTCGGGAAACGGATGAAACAATCCAGTCAGAAGAAATGCATACAGCAGGATGAGCCGCTTTTTCCATTGCTGTTTTCCTTTGAGGGAAAGACAGATCAGGACAAAAAACGGAAGACCCGCACCGATGAGGCTGCCGTTCAGATCGATGCAGCGCAGCAGAGAAAGACAATGATCGGTATATTTCAGAATTCCTGCCGGAGAAAGCAGCGGCACAAAAAGATACAGCAGCGACAGTGCCCAGAAGAAACCGTTCAGCGGATGCAAAAAACCATACAGCAAAGCTTCCAATGGGTTGACCCGCTGAAACAGCAGGCACTGCATGAGGCCGCTGAAAAACAGCGTCTTCTCTTTCCTGTCCTTTGTCTGCCGGGAAATGAGATAAAACATCATCGGAAACAGAAAGGATGCGGAGTGCATGCAGTACGGATACAGCAGCATCACCATAACCGCGGCGATGCCCATGTTCCGCATATCGCTGTCACGGCAGATCAGCGCCGTGATCAGCCTGCGGCCAAGCGCCAGGGGAAAATGAAAAACCAATGCCAGCACGAACGTGATCCCAAGTCTGTGCCTGCGGCGTGTATCCGGATAGAGAAACAGCTTCATCAGATGATCCAGCAGTGAAAGCAGTCCGGATACGGCAAAGCCGGATTCGGCAAGATAGCTGGAAAGATGCACTTCATCACTGCGGACAGAGAACAGCACCTGCAGAAGAATATCCTGTTCCGGCTGCTGTACGGACAGGATGCGCCGGTACAGCAAACCGCGGATGCTGTATGATTTCCTGATCTGGCGGACATCTCCCTGCAGCTGCCAGTAAACGCCCCGTTCATTGCAGTATTGCTGAAAATCAAAACCATAAAAGGAAGGAACGGATGTGATCCTCTGCCAGGCGCCGTTTACTTCGATGACGGAATCCGGTTCTATGGGGGCGTCCGTATAGATCAGGGCTTTTGTTCTGCCGGACACGGCGATGATATAGCTGCTGTGCACTTCCGAAACGCGGCCGGTACGGAATACGGGGATCCGGTTGCTCCAGTGCGGCACAAACATCAGCGACATCACCAAAGCGGCAGCGATCCAGGAGCGGTCTCCTGTTCTCAGATACCAGACTGTCACAACACCGCAGAAGCACATCAGCGGAAGCCTGTCTTTCAGCAGAAGACACACAGCGCAAAGCACCGCCAGCAGGATGCTGTTTTCATATACGGTACTACAGCATAATATATCCGGCAATCTTCTCAAATTTCGCATCACCGATACCGCTGACCTGCTTCAGATCATCCAGAGTCTGAAACAGACCGTGTTCCTCGCGCCAGCTGATGATTTTGGCGGCAGTGCTTTCCCCGATGCCGGGCAGCGTGCAAAGCTCCTCCGCCGTTCCCGAATTGATGGATACTTTCTGCTGTCCGTTTTCCGTTTCCGCTTCCGGGATATGAAGCACATCATGATCCTTCAGTACCGTATCCGGATTCAGTGCATTCAGATCCCCCTGATCCGTAACGCCGCAGAGGGCGATCAGATCATCGACCGTGGAATACAGCGGCAGCTCATATTCCCCTTCTTCCCGTGCTTCGCCGGTCACCCTGACGCGGATCGTGTCGCTGCGGATCCGGCCGGCCGATACGGGATGAATTTCCATCCATCCGGCGCATAAAAACAGACAAATAAAAATAAGCAGTGGTTTCATAAAAGATCCTTTAAATTTGGACGGGGAACAGAATAAACTCTAAAACAGAATTGGGACAGGAAAAGATATCTGATCAGATATTGCTGTAAAGCAGTATGGGATCAA
>SVBN01000070.1 GCA_015058875.1 Erysipelotrichaceae bacterium
TCCCTGTCCGTCAAGAAGCCAGATGACTTCGAGCATGGTGCCGGGATGCTGTTTTTTATATGCTTCAATCAATTTTATTCCATCCTCATAGCTCATGGTGAACAGCGTGGTGGAAAGGGCGTCCGCATCGGCGGAATCCGGCGTCAGAATCGATACGGAACGGAAGTAATCCGCCGGATAGAGCGTGCTGCTGTCGATGATGTGATGATAGGATTTCCCGTCTTCACCGATATAGAAGCGTTCATAATCGCCGGAAGTCACAAACGAACATGCGCCTTCCTGCTGGACCACCAGCAGGCTGCCGTCTCCCTCGGGATTCTGAATGCCGATGCGCCACGCCTGGCCGTTGTATTTCTGTCCGAGCGTGCGGGTGTTCCCGCCGGCATTGACGGCACCGTGCACGGCACCCTGTTCAGACAGTTTCCGGGCGATCTTTTCAACCGCGAAGCCCTTGGCGATTCCGCCGACATCCAGAGATACTTCCGGATCGGTGATGAAGACAGTGCTTTCTTCCTTGTTGATTTCCACGCAGTCCCATCCGGAATGCTGCATCGCTGCGGAAAGCGCATCGTATTCGGGTACGGGAGCCGGTTTTCCTTCGGTATTCAGATCGATGCCTTCCGTCCGGTATTCATGCCATATGGAGAGCAGACTGCCGATGGTAATATCAAATTTACCGCCTGAGAGGCTGTAAAAATCCCTGGCTTTTTCCAGCATCTCAATCAGATCCGGATCAACTTTGACCGCTTCCTTTCCGGCATTGGCGTTGACGGTATACAGGTTGTTCATGCCGTCGTATTCGTTATAGATGTCAAAAAGATTGTTGTAATAGGTAAACAGGGATACCGCCTCTGAGAAGCGGGCGTCAAAAACCTCTT
The DNA here is from genome assembly GCA_015058875.1 of Erysipelotrichaceae bacterium. Classification (GTDB taxonomy): domain Bacteria; phylum Bacillota_I; class Bacilli_A; order Erysipelotrichales; family Erysipelotrichaceae; genus Bulleidia. Next base: position 879 of record SVBN01000070.1, read on the forward strand.
TGGTTTCAGTGGCTTCCTGATAGGTAAATATCGTATCAAATCCAGCGTCCCAGGAAATGTTGTTGTATGTATGCAGCTCCGGTGAAGGCTCTGCCGGTGTCCCGCTGCCGCCTGCGCACGCACCGAGAAGCAGTATGGAGGCTGCTGTGATCATCTTAGCGAACTTGTTCATAACCGCGATTATAGCACAAATGAATGTGTTTTCAGATGTTCAGCGCATGTGAATGATGATATAATTTTCATTGATTTATAAGGAAGGGATAGAGATTATGTCATTTTTAACAGGACCGATGCATTATCACCTGGAAGGGCATAAGGAACTCACAGCCCATAAAGACGTTCTGATTCTGGAAGAACCGGATGACGTTTACGTTCCGCTGGTCAACGGACGCGCCACATGCACGCCTGTTGTACAGCCGGGAGACAAGGTCTGTGTCGGAACAAAGCTGGGAGAACCTGTGGATCACTGGTATGTACCGGTGTTTTCGCCTGTGTCAGGGACAGTGGTCGGCGTCGAAAAGAGGATGTCTGCGGCTTTAAAACCGGCAGAACATCTGCACATCAGGAATGATCACAAAAAGACGGCGGTGCGTGCCTTTGAGCCGTTTGATCACGAAAGCGCAACAAGGGAAGAAGTACTGGAGTTTACAAAAAATGCAGGAATGCTGGGTCTCGGCGGTGCCGGATTCCCGACATTCATGAAGTATTCCAAGCCGGAAAACATTGATCTGTTCATTATCAATGCGGTGGAATGCGAACCTTATCTGACGGCGGATTACCGCAATGCGATGGAAAATCCGAAGCTGATGCGCGAAGGCGCACTTGCGCTTCTGAAGCTCAGCACAGCTCCGAAAGGCGCAATTGCCGTCAAGGAAGACAAAACGGATCTGATTGCGGTGCTGAAGGATGCATTTGCCGGCACAGCAATCGAAGTAAAGACGGTTCCGGATATTTATCCGTCCGGCTGGGAGCGCACGCTCGTTTACATGCTCACCGGAAAGCGGTATGACCGCCTGCCTGCGGAAGCCGGATGCATTCTGAACAATGTATCCACATGTATCGCCTTAGGCGATGCAATGCTCAACGGAAAGCCGATTACGCATAAGTTCGTAACGGTTTCCGGCGACGGCGTCGCAAATCCGCAGAATGTTTACTGCCCGGTCGGCACTCCTTCCGGAACACTGATCCAGGCATGCGGCGGCTATACTGCCGAGGATGTACTGCTGATTGCCGGCGGACCGATGATGGGCCGTGCGATTCCGAATGACATCTTTGTCATCGGACCGGCAAACAACGGACTGACGGTTCTCAAGCATAAGGAAGAGAAACAGGTCAAGTGCCTGCGGTGCGGAAGATGCACGGAAACATGCCCGTCCGGACTGCAGCCTGTGCGCATTAATCAGTATGAAAAGCTCAAGGATCTGGAAGCACTCAAAACACTGGATGTCATGTCCTGCATCGAATGCGGAACGTGCACATTCATCTGCCCGTCCAAGCTGGATGTGACTGAGGGTGTCCGCAGAGCCAAGAGATACCTGCAGCTGCAGGCAAAGAAGTAAGGGGGGATACGGAAATATGAAGCTGACATTCAAGCCTTCACCGAACTACCGTACTTCGCAGAGCACAACCGGGATCATGTTTGACCTGACGGTATGCTTACTTGCGGTTACAGTATTTGCGGTTGCTTATTACAGCGCTGTCTACGGTGCTTCCTACGGTCTCAGAATTGTAATTCTGGAGGCCAGTGCAGTCATTACTGCATGCATCGTTGATGCAATCTGGGCAAAGATTCAGAAGGTCGATGTAAAAACCGGCATTCTGAGCTCCTATTCCTGGATTACGGCAATGATCCTGACGCTGATGTGTCAGATCGATGTCAATCCGTATGCACTGTGTGTGGCAACGGTCATCGCTCTGGTATTCGGCAAGATGGTATTCGGCGGATTCGGCCAGAATATCTTCAATCCTGCCGCATTCGGCGCAGCGGTCATCATGAGTTCCTTTGCGGCCACAAAGTCCACCGACTTTGTTACTGCGGCGACACCGACCATCACCGCCGCCAACTACGGCTGGATGATGAACGCCGAAACATTTGCATCCTATATCACACAGTACGGCGGACTGGGAAAGATGCTGCTGGGATGGTATCCGAGCTCCATCGGTTCCACAAGCGCTCTGCTGCTCGCACTGTGCTGTGCATTCCTGATCTGGAGAAAAGATATTGACTGGAGAATTCCGGTCATCTATATCGGCAGCGTGTTCCTGATGACAACCATCATCGGTCTCATCAAAGGCGCAGGCGTCTGGTACGGCATCTTCAATGTGCTGGCAGGCGGCGTCATGTTCGGCGGCGTGTTCATGCTGACGGATCCGGTTACCAACCCGGTTCCGATTCCCGGACGTGTGATCTTCGCAATCGGATGCGCGGCTCTGACTGTCATTATCCGTCTGAAGGCAAACTTCCCGGACGGCGTTCTGTTCTCGATTCTTCTGATGAACATGATGACTCCGGCAATCGACAAGATCTTTGACGGCAACCAGATTAAGAACGCCGTGCAGTTCCGCAACAAGACAATCCTGATCTCGGCAATCCTTGCCGTAATCGGTATTGCGGTCGGTGCTACGGTTGAGGCAAAGATTCCGGAAGCTGCGCCGGCAGAAGCTCCTGCAGTAGAAGGAGCGCTGGGCGGAATCGATTTCAGTGCAAATAATGTCGAAGTGACAGAAGTCTCCAGAGACGGAAACAACGCAGTTTACTCCTGCTCTGCGGACGGATTCGGTATTATCAACGGTATGGGTGCTGATTACAGCAGAAACGAAGCAACCATCACAGTTGATACTTCCAAAGGAAGCGTCGTCAGTGTCGTGCTGGATCATTTCGGTGATACCGCAGGCATCGGCGATACCGCAACGAGCGATGAAGCACTTGCGGCATATACCGGACTGACACTGAATGATACGGTTGACACCGTCAGCGGTGCAACGTTCACCAGCGGATCGGTAGCGTCCATGGTACAGGCAGCTCTCGAAGCTGCGGCGAAGTAAGGGGGATCGTAAAGATGAATAAGGATTCCACAGCTTACAAGGCAATACTGCTCGCGATTCTCTGCGCAATCTGCGGTCTGCTGCTGTCCGGCGTCAATGCCGTCACAGCTCCGATCATCGCCAAGAACAGACTTGCGACAGAACTTGCCAGCCTGGAACAGATCTATCCGGGCGCTGATTTTGAACCGGTCGATGATTTCGATGATCCCAGCGGCCTGATTCAGGGCGTTTACAGATCACCCGGAAACGGCACGATCTACAAGATTCACAATGTCGGATACAATTCCAACGGCTTCACATTCATGGTCGCCTTCAATGAAGACGGCACAGTCGGAGGATTCCTGCCGATCGAGCAGAGTGAAACAGACGGCTTCGGTGCAAGATGCTTCGAACCCGACTATACAGCAACCATCAATTCTCTGACATCATCCGATCCTGTACCGCTGCTGTCCGGCGCAACCCTGACATCCACAGCGATCCAGCAGGGTATCGATGCAGCTAAGGCACTCTTCAATGCGGATGCGGGCATCTCCTATGATCCCAATGCCGTAGCGGATACACCGACGCCGGCTCCCGGCCAGAAGTTCTCCTTCACCGAAGACTTCTCCGATACAAAACCGGAAACAGAGGAAGTATCCAACGACGGAACAACCGCAGTCTTCCATACAAAGGCAGGCGGCTTCAGCTTCCTGAACGGCGGCGGAGACAAGAACGAAGCGGAAATCACACTCGATGTTCCGAGCGGAAGCGTTAAATCCGTTAAGGTAACAAAGTTTGCGGATACACCGGATATCGGCGACAAGGCAACAACAGATGACTTCCTGAAGACATTTGAAGGTCTGAAGGACGGTGACAGTGTTGATGCCGTCAGCGGCGCGACATTCACAAGCCGCTCCATCATCGCCATGGTCAAGGATGCTCTGAATGCGCTGAAGGGCGGAAGCGGTGAAACCGCAGCCGTACCTGCAGGCACAGATACAAGATTTGCGGAAACAGAGCCGGAAGTGGAAGAAGTATCCAATGACGGAACAACCGCTGTCTACCGCATCAAGACCGGAGGCTTCAGCTTCCTGAACGGCGGCGGAGATAAGAACACAGGTACAGTTGAGATCGATGTTCCGACCGGAACCGTCAAGTCCATTACTCTGGATAACTTCTCCGATACGCCGGATGTCGGCGACAAGGCAACAACAGATGATTATCTGAAGAAGTTCGTCGGTGTCTCCGATGCGGATGATGTCGACGGCGTGAGCGGTGCGACATTTACAACAAAGTCGGTCAAATCAATGATCCAGTCTGCGCTGGACAAGTTCAGAAGTGCAGGCGGCGAGACAGCTGCGGCAGCACCGGCGGAAGAAAAGCCTGCTGAAACAGCGGCTCCTGCGGAAAAGCCGGCAGAAAAGCCTGCTGAAACAGCTTCCGTCACAAGATTTAAGGAAACAGAACCGGAAACGGAAGAAGTTTCCAATGACGGCACAAAGGCTGTCTTCCGTGTGAAATCAGGCGGCTTCAGCTTCCTGAATGAAAAGGGAGACAAGAATGAAGGTGAAGTTGAGATCGATCCGAAGACAGGAAAGGTTTCAAAATTCACTGTCACAAAGTTTGCGGATACTCCGAATGTCGGCGACAAGGCAACGGCAGATGATTATCTGAAGAAGTTCGTCGGTGTCTCCGATGCGGATGATGTCGACGGCGTGAGCGGCGCAACATTTACGACAAACTCTGTCAAGGCAATGGTACAGTCGGCTCTGGATCAGTTTGCAAAGAGTGCGAAGCCGGTTGAAACTCTGCCGAGCACGGAAGTCGGAAAGTGAGGGGAAGATCATGAGCGAAAAGAACGAAAAAAGAAGCTTCTTCTCAGAGATGCTTTATAACAATCCGGTATTCGGACTGTATCTGGGAATCTGCTCTACCCTGGCTATTTCAACATCACTGAATAATGCGCTGGGTATGGGCGTATCCGTTATCTTCGTCCTGGTGCTTTCCAATATTCTGGTATCCATGATTGCCAGAATCACGCCGGATGAAATCCATATTCCGGTTTACATCGTTATCATCGCAACGCTGGTTACGCTGGTAGGAATGCTGCTGCAGGCATATACGCCTTCGCTGTATTCCACACTGGGTGCCTATGTTGACCTGATCGTTGTTAACTGCATTATCCTCGGACGTGCCGAAGCATTCGCCTGCAAGAACGGTGTGGCTGCTTCCGCAAAGGACGGACTGATGATGGGTCTCTCCTATACATTCAGCCTGATGGCAATTTCCCTGATCCGTCAGATTCTCGGAACAGGAATCCTGTCCCTGTCCAATCCGTTTACAAACACGGAACTTTTTGCACTCCGTCTGATTCCGACCGGATTCGAAATTCCGATCTTCAAATCCCAGACCGGTGCATTCCTGACATTCGCTGTACTTGCGGCGCTTGTAGCAGCCTACAAGAAGAGCAATGACGACAAAGCTGCCAAAGCTGAGAAAGAAGCGAAAGCAGCCAAAGCTGCAGCCGCAAAAGCTGCCGCAGCCAAGGCAAAGGAGGCAAACGCATGAGCCTGTCCAGTCTGTTTACACTGCTGATCAGCGGTATTCTGATCAACAATGTCGTATTAACAAAGTTCCTCGGAATGTGCCCGTTCATGGGTGTGTCCACAAAGCTTTCCTCAGCTGTCGGTATGGGCGTCGCGGTAATATTCGTTATCTTCGGTTCCTCCGTACTGGCATGGCTGCTGTATTACTATGTACTTGATCCGCTGGATATTGAATATATGGAGCTGATCACGTTCATCCTTCTGATTGCGGCATTCGTTCAGTTTGTTGAAATGTTCATCAAGAAGAATTCGCCGGCACTGTATAAGTCGCTGGGTATCTTCCTGCCTCTGATCACAACAAACTGCGTGGTTCTCTTCGTCGCCCAGGACAATATCACACAGGGATATAACCTGATTGAAACAATTGTGAATTCCATTGCTGTACCTGCGGGCTTCATGTTGATGCTGGTGATCTTCGCCACCATCCGTGAACGTCTGAGCGGCTGTGATATTCCCGAAGCATTCAAAGGCAATCCGATCGCATTCATCGTTGCCGGCATCATGGCAGTTGCGTTCTCCGCATTTGCCGGACTGGTATAAAAACTGATGCATTTCATCTATGCAATACTGATCGCGGGAGCACTCGGAGCAGTCAATATTCTGCTTCTGAGAATGAATAATGCGACTCCTGTACCGGAGGGCTGTGAAGATCTGACACCGGACTGCTCAGCCTGCGGCATCAGAGACTGTGCTCTGCGCGAACAGTACATGAGTCAGAAGGGAGAAAGAACAGAATGATTAACGCTGTATTGGTAATGCTTGTTCTCGGTGCACTCTGCGGACTGATTCTCGGCTTTGCGTCCGTGAAATTCCATGTTGAGGAAGATCACCGTGCGGAAGAACTGCTGGGAATGCTGCCGGGATATAATTGCGGCGGCTGCGGATATCCGGGCTGTGCCGGTATGGCTGCGGCACTTGCGGACGGCAGCGGCAATATTGCCAACTGCAAGCCCAGCAAGCCTGAAGTCAAGGAAAAGATCAGACAGTATCTGCAGGACAATCCTGCCTGAGCATGCTGTATACTGCGGTTTCCGTTATGGAAGCCGCAGTTTTTTTGATGCCCGGACAAAAAAACATTTTGTCATAAAGGACGGCTGTGTTATTCTTTATACGTTATGGAAAAAACAGCAAATCTGACAAAACGACTACTGATTGCGGCATGTTTATGCACCGGAGCGGTTCTTCCGGTACAGGCGGAGCTGATTCCGGGTTCCTACAATGAAGTGGGCAGGTCCCGCGATCTGCGCAGAAATATTCCTGTTGCGATCAATGTTTATGCGAAAAACGGAACCGTGCCCCAGGTGGTTCATGAAGAAGGCATTTATAACGGATGCATCTATGATGTGCTGCGGGTGGATCCTTCCGAATATACTTTCCTGCAGGTGGATTATGCCGGCGGACCGATGCTGCTGTCGGACCTGTATGACTGGGACCTGGTCGCATCCGGTTATTCCCGGGTCGGGGGAATCAATGCAAGCTATTTCTCCAATACGGATTTTGAATACGGCAAGCCGGTCGGCGCCGTCAGAATGGACAATTACTGGGCAAGCTGGAACGGCGTGGAGCTGGCACCGGCATACGGCAACGACTATACGACAGCCTATTTCAACAATACTGATCTGGAACTGAGATATCACGGCTGGTCCGGAAGCTCCTGGATTCCCTACGGAGACGGGATCTGGAATGGGGAACAGACCGGTGTGCATGCCTATGGCATCGATTCGAAGTTTGCCTTGTCAGGCTCATACACTTTCTTTGCCAACGGCGAACAGGTTGATCTGACCTGGGGAGGAAGCGGCGACTTCAATTACCGCAGCATGGGCAGAGCAGTGACGCTGCTTGCCCAGAGAGAAGACAAGCAGTATCTGCTGATGACATTCTTCGGATCGATTTCTGACTGGGATATTGTCGAATTCCTGAAAGCCGAAAACGTAACGGATGCGTTGCGGTTTGACGGCGGCGGTTCAACCCAGATGGTATATGAAGATACATTGGTCAATCTGCCTTATATTAAATCGGACTATGCACAGCGTGTGGACGACCGTCCCCGTTTCGGATGGGGGGAAGTCTCCATGGGTTATGCTCCGATTCAGAACAGCATGACATCACCGCTGGTATCTCTGAATGTAACGGCAGACGAAGGCGTGAGCTATCTGGATCAGATTCATTCCGGTGCTTCACTGACCGTAATTGATGAGGATTACAACATTCTGCTTGACCATGCAATCATTGAGAGCGATACGGAATTTGAACTGGTATCCACATCTTCCAGCAATATGTCCGGAACCATGGAAGGCGGGCAGCTGTATTATTTTAATCAGGACAACGGAACAGTCAGAAGAATTCTGAGAAGCGGTTCCGAGTCGGATGTCTATCTGGTTCTGCTGAGCGACAATGTCATTCCCGAACGTGAAACATTCACAATGGATGTAAAGAGCGGTGATGAAGTTGTCTGGTCTTATACCGGCCAGAAACCTGTTGAGGCATCTGTCTGGTATCAGGGCGGGTATACCGCGGAAGAATATTACATTGATACCGACACGGTGATTGATCTTGTGCCGGAAGAAATCGGTGGTCTGAGATTTGATCATTGGACAGTCAGCGGAAAAGATAATATGCCGGTATTTATCCCGGTATATGAAGCAGACGGAGATCCTGCTACAATAACAGAAAGAATCTCATATTTCTTCAGCACACAGCTGAAGAAGATAAAGAGAAAGATGGAGAATCACTGAAAAGCGGGAGTAAGTTATGAGCAAAATTGTATTTCTGGATGTAGACGGAACACTGATCAACTACGAGGCAAAAACACCGGCAAGTGCTGCTGAAGCGATTGATCTGGCAAGAAAAAACGGACATAAGGTCTATATCTGCACCGGATGTTCCAAGGCGGAAATTGAACAGAGGGATCTGCCGGAACTTGACGGCATGATCGGCGGAAACGGTGCCTATGTGGAAGATAACGGAACGGTTGTCATGCACCAGGGACTTTCCAGAGCAGATGTAAAGCATATTGTCGACTGGTGCAATGAACGTCATCTCGGCTTCTATCTTGAGGCGAATTCCGGCATGTACTGCAACGACTATATGTATGAGCAGGGACCGGCGACGATGGTGAAATATGCGACCGGAAAGGGTGCCGATACCGAAAAGGCGCAGGCTACCGCATCCCGCTTTATCGACGGATTCATTCACCTGCAGGGAGAGGATCTGTACAGGGATGATGTGAATAAGATCAGCTTCATCCTCAGTTCTTATCAGGATCATCTGGATTCAAAAACGGAATTCCCGGATCTTGTGGCCAATACCTGGGGCGGAAAGGGTGAGCTTGCTTTATTCGGTGATCTCGGTCCGACCGGAATCACCAAAAAGCATGCGATCGAAGTGCTGCTTGATTATCTGCATGCGGATCAGAAAGATACCATTTCCTTCGGCGATGCAAAGATCGATCTGTCCATGTTTGAACTGTGTGCATTCAATGTCGCAATGGGAAACGGCGGTCCGGAGATCAAGGAAGCGGCGGATTATATCACAACGGATGTAGATGATAACGGTTTGTATAACGCTTTTAAATATCTGAATCTGATATAAAAACAGACATTTTGTGCTAATATGCAACTGCATCAAAAACAATTGAATAAAGGCAAAGAAGACATCAGAAGATAAACCAGCAAATGAAGACTGCCAGACGGAATATCTTTTGATGTTTTTTGTATTTTCACAGAGATAATCATGTTCCTTCTTCCGGAATTATAAGGAAGGAGGGCGCATCAGCCCATGAAGGATTTCATTGACAAAGCAGTATCGGAATCGGAAGAAGAACGTGATTATGAATCGAAAGTACAGAATCTGAGACTGGTCGATGACATCCTGTTCCGGAATGTCATGGATGAGCCGAAGCTGATCTCGAAACTGATCTCGGCAGTGCTCGGAAGGTATGTTGAGATCACGGAAGCAACAGTGGAGAAGACCATTACAAACGGAGCAGTAAGGGAAAGAAGAAAAATACAGGCAGAGCTGGATGAGAAAGACAGAAACATTGCGGAAAAGAAAAAACAGATGCAGGTAGTAAAGGATAAACTCTTCCGCTTTCTTTCCGATATGCCTGCTTCAGAAGAGACGGATGATATGATGGCAATGATTGCATCGATTCAGTGAAATGAAAGAGGAAGACATGTATGGACTTTGTAAAAATGCTGAAAGAATATGACGAAGAACTGGAAATCGCAGCAAAAGAAAGAAGACAGCGGAATAATAGCGAAACACTTCAGGCAGAATTCGAAGCAGGATTGAAAGCCGGAAAAATCAGTTTTCTGGAAGATATGTTAAGGAAGATGCAGACTGAACTGGATATGAAAGACAGAGTCCTTGCAGAGAAGGATCATCAGATCAGAAGAATGGAAGAAATTCTTTCTGAACTTTCCCGCAGGTATGGTTTCAGCATGGATCAGCTGTTGCCTGCCGGCTGAGACAAAATGATTGCCGGACAGAACCATACCGAAATCAGGCGATCACTAACAGAAAAAGATAATTGACAAATGATCAAAATGAAATAAACTTGTATCTATAAAAGCAACGAAGAGAAGAGTAATCTGTGGGAAGTATTCCAGAGAGTCCCGGGAGCTGAAAAGGGATATGCGGAAAACAGATGAACATGGTCTCGGAGCTGCAGGTCCGAATTGTAGGGCCTGACGGGATTGCCCGTTACCGCAATAGAGTATTTCTGATTCATTCAGCGTACTTGAAGAGGAGATGATCGTGAGGTCATTTTAAATTAAGGTGGTACCGCGTAGTAACTGCGCCCTTATGACGGGGTGCAGTTTTTGTTTCAACCCCGTCCTGCCTGTTCCTTTTCAAGGAAAAAGTCAAAGGAGGAAAGACAAATGAAGAAGACTATCAGAACAATCGCTGCCGCTGCACTTGCTGTTGCACTGACCGGATGCAGTTCCGGTTCCGCTGCCGGTGGAAACTCCGGAAGCGCACCTGCCGAAGATAAGCATATCGCTGTCGGCGTCAATCCGGTTCCGCATGCCGAAATTCTCGAAAATGCCGTCAAGCAGGTTCTTGCGGATGAAGGATGGGAACTGGAAGTTGTTGTATTTGAAGACTATGTGCTTCCCAACACATCCCTGGAAGAAGGCGAACTGGATGCCAACTACTTCCAGACACTCGGTTATATGAACGACCAGAATGACAACAACGGTCTGCATCTGGCAGCTGTTGCGGGCGTTCATATTGAACCGATGGGAATCTATTCCGAAAAGCATGCTTCTGTGGAAGAAATTCCGGACGGCGCATCCATCGGTGTTCCGAATGATACAGATAACTACAACCGTGCAATCGATCTGCTGGTCTCAAAGGGACTGCTGAACGGTACAGGTGATGAAAATACACTGAATGGAAGTGCCGATCTGAATCCGCACGGATTTGAAATCACACCGATCGAAGCTGCGAACCTTCCGCTGAGCCTTCCCGATCTTGACGCTGCAGTCATCAACGGAAACTATGCACTCGGCGCAGATCTGCCGGCAAAGCATCCTGCACTGACAATTGAAGAATTTGATGATGAGACAAGCGTCAAAAGAACAAACTTCTTGGTTGTTGAACAGGGCAATGAAGAAACAGAGAAGACAAAGGCTCTGGTAAAGGCAATCCAGTCTGATGCCGTCAAGAAGTATATTGATGACACATATAAGGGAGCTGTTATCACTTCCTTCATCGATCCTCAGAACTGAAACAGCAGTCTGAAAAATGGAAAAACAGATTCAGCGGTGTCTGCTGCAGGCACTGCTGAATTTTGTCGCTATGCAGAAACAGGGAGAGAGCTATGGTTGAATTAACGGATGTAAGAAAACAGTTCGGTGATCTGGAAGTTCTGAAAGGGATATCCATTCAGATCAATGATCATGAGATTTACGGGATCATCGGACAGAGCGGTGCGGGAAAATCAACACTGCTGAGATGCATCAACGGTCTGGAATCCTATGATTCCGGAAGCATCACTGTCGACGGAAAAAAAGTCGATGTGAAAAACAAGGGCGAACTGCGTCTGCTTCAGAAAAACATGGGAATGATCTTCCAGAATTTCAACCTGCTCAGCCGTCTGGATGTCTACGACAATGTTGCCCTGCCGATGAAATTCTGGGGCATGAAAACAAAGACTCCCGAGGCAAAGGCAAAAATCGAAGGACTGATCGAACTGGTCGGTCTGAAAGATAAGATCCATGCCAGACCGAGAGAGCTCTCCGGCGGACAGAAACAGCGTGTGGCTATTGCCAGAGCGCTGGTGCTGGATCCTTCCATTCTGCTGTGCGATGAGGCAACTTCGGCACTGGATCCGGCAATCACCCGGGAAATCCTGGCACTGCTGCAGAAGATCAATGATGAACTCGGCATTACGATTATCATCGTTACCCATCAGATGGAAGTGGTCAAACAGGTATGTCAGAGAGTTGCCTTTATCAAGGACGGTACAGTAATCGCGGAAGGAAAACCGGAAGAACTGTTCGTCAAACCGAATAAGGATGTGAAATCATTCCTGCAGGAAGAAAGCGGTCATCTGCCGGAAACCGGCGTGAATATCCAGCTGTTCTTTACGGATGAAAGCTCGGATGAGCCGGTGATCACCATGATGGCAAGACAGCTGAATATCAATTTCAGCATCTGCTGGGGCAAACTTGAGGATTTCCGTTCCAATGTATACGGAAGCCTGGTTATCAATGTGCATGAAGAAGATCAGAAAAAGGTATGTGACTACCTGAATGAGAAAAAGGTATTGTGGGAGGTGCTGAACTGATGTGGGCAATTGTTCTGAATGCTTCAAGGCAGACATTATACATGGTGTTCTGGTCAACACTGCTGTCTGTCATTCTCGGATTCATTCCGGCAATCATTCTGACACTGACGGCACCGGACGGACTGAAGCCGAACAAACCGGTATATGAAACGATCAGCCTGATCGTCAATATATTCCGTTCCTTCCCGTTCATTATCCTGCTGGTCATCCTGATTCCCTTTACCAGAATGATTGTCGGCAAGGCAATCGGTACGACCGCATCGATCGTGCCGCTGACGGTTTCGGCAATTCCGTATATTGCCAGAGTGTTTGAAACAAGCCTCAGGGAAACGGATCCCGGCGTCATTGAGGCCGCGAGATCATTCGGGGCGTCGGATCTTCAGATTTTCTTCCGTGTATATATCAAGGAATCCATTCCCCGCATGCTGAACGGCGTCATCCTGCTGATCATCAGCCTGATCGGTTATTCCGCAATGGCCGGAACGGTCGGCGGAGGAGGAATCGGAGATGTTGCGATCCGCTATGGCTACCAGCAGTATAAGACAGACTATCTGATCGTTTCTTCCATCATTCTGATTATCTTTGTCCAGGCAATTCAGATGATCGGAAATCATATTTACAAGAAAATTTCCTGAAATACGGAAATTTTTTTGTTTTCTCCGGTGGTTTTGGATTTTTTTAGCAAATATTCATAACAGGGAGGAATTTTAAAATGAATAGAATCAGAATAAAGCTGCTTGCGGCAGTACTCTGCGGAGGACTGCTGGGAGGTCTGTGCATGTTTGCGTGCACTGTCTACAGCCGGATGATGATGGATCTGAAGACCACATGTGTCGCAGTGAGGGATATTCCGCCGCGGACCAGGATAGAAAGATCCGATCTGACAGAGATCCGGGTTCCGCAGGCATATCTTGCGGCGGGTACGGTCAATGATCCCGAACAGATCATAGGAAGATATACGGAAATACAGGGAATGATACCTGCCGGCTCTCCGTTTTATCAGTGCATGCTGCATGAAGAAAGCGAACTGCCGGATTATCCCGCATCTCAGCTGAGGCAGGGACAGGCTGCTTACAGTCTGGAAACGGATCTGCTCGGAGCGGGAGGGATGATCGCGGGACAGCGGGCGGATCTGTATCTGACGGTCGAACCGGTAAATGAATCGCCGGTGACCGGATGTCTGTTTGAAAATGTCAGGATTATTTCAATCCGTGACCATCAGGGGGTGGAAATCAGTGATGAACGCAGCACCGGAATTCCATATCTTGCCGTACTGGCGGTCAGCCAGAAGGATGTTGAAATACTGTCGGTTGCGGATAAAGTCGGTTCAATCCGGATGATTGCCTCATCATCTTCCTATGATGTCTCGGAGGAAGCGCGGCTTGCGGCAGATGAAACACTGAAGAGCTATCTGAGGACACAGGAGGAAACGGAATAAAAAAAGGACTGCCGTCCTTATAAACTGATTCCAAAGTCAAGGACTGAAGTTTGACAATTTGAAGAAATTAAGAATGAGAGAGGATTGAGCCCGGGGGTGGGCGAAATCCTCTCTCATTTTCTGTCTCAGTCCTGTATCAAAATGCAT
>SVBN01000071.1 GCA_015058875.1 Erysipelotrichaceae bacterium
CGATCATCTGATCCAGCAGTTCTACAGCATGGTGGATCTTGCGGTCATCGGGAAATATGTCGGCAGTATCGGTTCGGTCGGTGTTGCGACCGGCGGAGAAATGGCCGATCTGATTGCCCCGGTGGCGATGGGCCTTTCAACTGCGGGACAGATCCTGATTGCCCAGCAGATCGGTGCGAGGCTGGAAGAGAAAGTGAAGGACAGCATCGGGACCCTGATTACCATGTCCATGATGTATGCGGCGGTTCTTGCGGCAGTCGCAATCATCTTCCGCAGACCGATTCTGCATCTGCTGAACTGTCCGGAAGAAGCGATGGGCCAGGCGGAGGCCTATATGATCATTACGGCCCTCGGGTATCCGTTTGTCTTCGGATACAATGCGGTGGTCGGTATTCTCAGAGGCATGGGGGAATCAAAAAAACCGCTGGAATTCATCATCATTGCAGCGACGATCAATATCTTTGCGGATATCCTGCTGGTGAAGTATATTCCGCTGGAAGCTGCGGGAACGGCCATTGCGACCATTGCCTCCCAGGCAGGCTCATTCATCGCTTCCTTTGTGTTCATGTATAAAAATAAAGAACGGTTTGATTTTGAACCGAAGCTGTCCTATTTCAAAGTGGACGGAAAAATATTCGGAACGCTGACAAAGCTGGCAGTGCCGCAGATCGTGCGTTCGCTGTTTGTCCGCTTCTCCATGATGTGGGTCAACTCCAACGTCAATTCCTATGGCCTGACGGTATCCGCAACCAACAGTATCGGAAACAAGCTCCAGAAGTTCATGGAAGTCTTCGCCCAGGGCATCGATACGGCGGCTGCCGCAATGATCGGCCAGAACCTCGGTGCGAGAAAGACGGACCGTGCCGGAAAAACCGTACTGATCGCATGGGTGCTTTGCCTGGGTATTGCCGGCGTGATGGCGGTGCTGTGTCTGAGCTTCCCGCGTCAGATCTTTGCGATTATGACCGCGGATACGGCGGTGCAGGAACTCGGCGTCAGCTACTTCCGGATTATTGTGATTCACTTCTTTGTCTCGGCTACCACAGCAACCTTCCAGGCGATGGTCACCGGATGCGGATTCGTTTCCCTCGGATTTGCGCTCGGCATTCTGGACGGCGTGGTATGCCGCATCGGCATAAGCCTCTTCTTCCTGCATGTCCTGCATGCCGGGTATGAATCCTTCTGGTGGGGCACGGCGTTCTCCAGAGTTCTGCCGGGAGTGCTCTGCATCGGGTATTTCCTGAGCGGAAAGTGGAAAACAAGGAAACTGCTGACAGAATCATAAATAATGACAGGATCGGACGGCACGTGCTGTGCCGTTCTTTTCAGCAAAAAGGTTGTTTAATGCAACAGATAAATGTATGATGTGACAGGAGAATGTATTAGCTTATGAAAATGCTGTGGAAATATCTGAAGCCGATTGCCGGAATGATGTTTGCCGGACTGCTGATCAAGGCCTTCGGATCTGTCCTGGAGCTGCTTCTGCCCTATATCCTTTCAAAGATCATCGATGATATCGTGCCGCTGAAGGATGTATCGCAGATTGTGCTGTGGGGAGGGATCATGGTCCTCTGTTCCGTTGCGGCCTGGTGGTGCAACATCCGGGCGAACCGGAATGCGGCGGAAGTGTCCCGGAGGGCGACGCAGCGGATCCGCCATGATCTGTTTGACAAAACGCTTTACCTTTCGTGTGAGAAAACGGACACCTTTACGATTCCGTCCCTGGAAACCCGTCTGACCAGCGATACCTACAATGTGCACCGCATGCTCGGCATGATGCAGAGAATGGGCATCAAGGCGCCGATTATCGTTGCCGGCGGACTGATCATCACGGTTTTCATGGATCCGTTCCTTTCTCTGGTTCTGCTTGCGACAATTCCGTTCATTGCCGTGCTTGTCTACCTGCGTGCCACGAAAGGCGTGCCGCTGTTTACAAAAGTGCAGAAGATGAGCGACCGGATGATCAGCGTTGTGCGTGAGAACGTGCAGGGCATCCGCGTCATCAAGGCACTGAGCCGTGTGGATTATGAAAAGAACCGCTATGAACGCGTCAACAATGCCCTGAAGGATGAGGAAATCCACGCCAACCGGACAATGGCAATTATCAGCCCGGGCATGAACCTGTTTCTGAATCTCGGCCAGGCCGGTGTGATTCTGGCCGGTGCATACCGGGTTGCGGCAGGTCTTTCCGAACCCGGCAGGATCATTGCCTTCATGTCGTATTTCACCATCATATCCAGAAACATGATGGCGATCAGCCGCATGTTCATCATGTACTCCCGCGGTATCGCCAGTGCAAACCGTATTGACGAAGTGCTGCAGACAGAAACGGAAAAATCATGGGAATCCGGAAATTATCCGGACGGGGATCCGCAGTATGCGATCGAGTTCCGCAATGTTTCCTTCTCCTACCTGAAGGTCCGTGACAATGTCCGCCATATCAGCTTCAGACTGAAGCCGGGAGAGTCCATCGGCATCCTCGGTGCGACCGGTGCCGGCAAGTCGACCATCATGAGCCTGCTTCTGAGATTCTACGATGTGGACGAAGGCGCAATCTATCTGAACGGGACCGACGTCAGAAATATCCGGCCGAGCGAGCTGCGGAAGAAGTTCGGCATCGTCATGCAGAATGACTTCCTGTTTGCGGATACAATCGGTGAAAATATCCGCTTCGGACGCGAGGTATCGGATGAATCCATGGATGATGCGATTGACAGCGCCCAGGCGTTTGAGTTTATTGATCAGCTCGAAAGGAAGACGGAACATGATCTGACAACCAACGGCACCAACGTGTCCGGCGGCCAGCGCCAGCGCATCCTGCTGTCGAGAGCATTTGCGGGCAGGCCTTCCTTCCTGTTGCTGGATGACTCCAGCAGCGCGCTGGACTATGCGACCGATGCGAAGCTGAGAAAGGCGATCAACGAGAAATATCCCGATACGACAATGATGATCATTGCCCAGCGTGTCTCTTCCATTAAAAACT
Source organism: Erysipelotrichaceae bacterium (assembly GCA_015058875.1). Classification (GTDB taxonomy): domain Bacteria; phylum Bacillota_I; class Bacilli_A; order Erysipelotrichales; family Erysipelotrichaceae; genus Bulleidia. Next base: position 2,984 of record SVBN01000071.1, read on the forward strand.
GCGATCAGATCCTGATCCTGGACAACGGCGACATCTCCGATATCGGAACCGATGAAGAACTGATGCAGAGAAGCAGTCTGTATGCTTCGATCTGCGAATCACAGATGGGAGGTGCTCTCTTTGAGTGAACGGCGCGGAAACAGAGTGACGGGCGACGGGAAGAAGCTGCCGAAGGAACAAAGGCAGAGAATTCTGCTTCGTCTTTCCACATATCTCTGGGCAAACAGGTGGGGCATGGGACTGGCTCTGCTGTTAACGTTTGCGGCGAATATTGCCAACCTTTACATCCCGAGTTTTTCCGGAAAAGCGATCGATGCGATCGGTACTTCCGGGAATGTCAATTTTGATCTTGTTTATTATTACTGCAGAATCCTGCTGGCAATGGTTGTGATCAACTGCGTGTTCTCCTATCTCGCGCACATTGTGCTGGTAAAGGTGTCCGCAAATATCACGATGACGATGCGCCGGCAGGTGTTCGAGCATCTGCTTACCATGCCGGTGTCATTCTTTGACCGGCATCAGGCGGGCGATATCATTTCCAGGATCTCCTACGATATCGATACGATCAACACATCGCTTTCCAGCGATCTGATCACGATTCTGACAAGTACGATCACCGTCGTCGGATCGGCCATTATGATGCTGAGAATTTCGGCAAAATTGTGCGTGATCTTCGTGTTCACGATTCCGCTGATTATCTTTGTGACAAGACAGCGTACCAGGAAGGTCAGACCGCTGTTCCAGAACCGTTCCAGACTGCTTGGCCTGCTGAACGGATTTGCCGAAGAGATGCTGTCGGGACACAAGACGATCAAGGCTTACGGCCAGGAAGAAACCATTATCGCAAAGTTCGATGAGAAGAACAAAGAATCCGTCGATGCATATTACGAGGCGGATTACCAGGGGACTCTGGTCGGACCGACGGTCCAGTTTATCAACAATCTGTCGCTGTCTCTGGTTTCCGGATTCGGCGCCGTGCTGTATCTGTTCGGCCAGATTACCATCGGAAATATCTCTTCCTTCACGCTGTATTCCCGGAAGTTCTCCGGACCGATCTCGGAAACGGCGAACCTGCTGGCGGAGCTGCAGTCGGCAATCTCGGCCGCCAACCGCGTATTCAACCTGCTCGATGAGCCGGGAGAAAAAGCGGATGATGAGGACGCCTATGTATTTGAAAAGGCGGAAGGCAGCGTTGTCTTTGACAAACTGCATTTCTCCTATGTCGAAGGAACGGAGATTCTGCACGGCATCGATATCGATGCGAAGCCCGGCCAGATGGTTGCGATTGTCGGACCGACCGGTGCCGGCAAAACGACAATCATCAATCTGTTAATGCGCTTCTATGATCCGGACAGCGGCACGATCAGTGTCGACGGACATGATATCCTCCATTCCACCCGTGATTCCGTGCGGAAACAGTTCTCCATGGTTCTGCAGGATACATGGCTGTTTGAAGGGACCATCTATGAAAATGTGGCCTACGGAAATGACAATGCATCAAGGGAAGATGTGGAGCGCGTCTGCAGAGCCGCCCACATGCATGACTTTATCATGTCGCTGAAAAACGGATATGACACGGTGCTGACTGACAGCGGCGTCAATATCTCCAAAGGCCAGAAGCAGCTGCTTACGATTGCCCGGGCAATGCTGTCGGATTCACGGATGCTGATACTGGATGAAGCGACGTCCAACGTCGACTCCCATACCGAACAGCTGATCCAGGACGCAATGCTGGAGCTGTGCAAAGGGAAGACAACGTTTATTATTGCCCACCGTCTTTCCACAATCAAAACCGCCGATCAGATCCTGGTGCTGAACCACGGAACGCTGATTGAACGGGGCACACATGAATCATTGCTTGCACAGAAAGGCTTCTACGCCGGTCTGTTCAACGCCCAATGGGAGAACTGAAGAGCCGGGTACGGCTCTTTTGAACAGATGAAAGCGGATTCATTCCGCCGATTCGGCCGGATTCTTCCGGAAACCTGTTTGTGCAGGAATTAACTTTCCGAAAAGCCTGTTTTTATCGCAGTTTTAATGGTATGATGTGCCCGCGTAAAGGACAAAAGATGATGGAGGCCTTCAAATGAAGACAGTTGAGGAACTGAAGAAGATTGCCAATGACATCCGCATCGATGTGATCCGGCAGGTCAGCAAAGCCCAGTCGGGCCATCCCGGCGGATCGCTTGGATGCGCGGATATCCTGACGGTGCTGTATTTCAATGTCATGGATATCACGCCGGACAATGCAATCAGTATTGACAGGGATCGCTTTGTTTTATCAAAAGGACATGCTTCGCCGGCGCTGTATGCAGTATTGGCTGCCAAAGGAATTATCCCCCACGAGGAGCTGAAGACATTCAGACAGCTGAATTCCCGTCTTCAGGGCCATCCGAACATGAATATGGTTCCCGGAGTTGACATGAGCACAGGATCTCTGGGACAGGGACTGTCCGCTGCCAACGGCATGGCACTGGCAAACAGACTCGACGGAAATGATCACCGCATCTATGTGATGATGGGAGACGGTGAAGTCGAAGAAGGCCAGGTATGGGAAGCTGCCATGGCTGCCGGACATTATAAGCTGGACAATCTGTGTGCCGTGGTTGATGTCAACAACCTGCAGATCGACGGCAGAACAGATGATGTCATCGGTCCGAATCCGATCGCTCCGAAATTTGCGGCGTTCGGCTGGCATGTCATTGAAATTGACGGACATGATTATGATGCAATTCAGAACGCATATGCCGAAGCAAAGACCGTGAAGGGGAAGCCGACGGTCATTGTCGCCTCTACCGTAAAGGGAAAAGGTGTCTCCTATATGGAGAATAACGTTGACTGGCATGGAAAGGCTCCGAGCGGAGACCTGATCAGAGTGGCACTGAATGATCTCGGTGCCGATGAGGAGGAATGGTAATGGCCCGCGCAACCAGAGAAGCATATGGAGAGGAACTGGCAAAGCTGGTTCAGGAAAACCCGAAGATTGTCGTATTGGATGCGGACCTTGCAGGTTCCACCCACAGCATTAAAGCCGGGAAGGCTGCTCCGGAACGGTTCTTCGATATGGGCATTGCCGAAGCGGACATGATCGGCACAGCTGCCGGTCTTGCGGCAAGCGGATATACCGCTTTCGCTTCGACATTCGCAATGTTTGCGACAGGCAGACCGTGGGAACAGATTCGCAACAGCGTTGTGTATCCCCACCTGAATGTCAAGATTGCCGGATCGCATGCCGGAATCTCCGTCGGTGAAGACGGCGTATCCCACCAGGCGATTGAAGATATCGCAATCATGCGCGCCATTCCGATGATGGAAGTCTACTGTCCTGCGGATGCCGCGGAGACAAAGGCAGTTGTCGATTTTGTCGCAGGCACAACCGAACCGTGCTATATCCGCCTCGGAAGAGCAAAGGTTGAGGATGTCTATGAAGAAGGCAATGTGCCGGATGTCCGTAAGGTTCATGTGCTGAAGCAGGGAAAGGGCATCGCCGTATTTGCGACAGGCCTGATGGTCAAGTCGGCACTGGATGCCAGAGAGATGCTGCTGAAGGAAGGCATTGACATCACGGTTGTGGATGTATGCTGCCTGAAGCCGGCGGATGAGGAAGGCATTGCGGCTGTACTGAAAGATCACGAGACGATCTTCACAGCCGAAGAGCATAACACAATCGGCGGACTCGGATCGCTGGTTGCCGAAGTATCCACCTCGACATGCCCGAGAATCGTCCACCGCATCGGACTTCCCGATACATTCGCCGAAAGCGGAAGCGCAGCTGTTCTGCTGCATGCTTACGGTCTGGACGGCGAAGGCGTATACAATTTCATTAAGGAAAGAATCTGAACAGACAGGCACTTCTCATAAAAGAGGAGTGCTTTTTCTGTGCCGGGAAAGCAGAAATGATAAAATAGTAAGAGAAAAACAAGAGGTAAAAGATCATGATTGTATTTGAAAAGCGGGGCCTGGTGAACCTGGAAGAGACGGCCAGAATTGCGGTGGAAACTGCCAGGGAAAGGTCGCTTCCGATCGTTGCGGCAAGCAATACCGGCAGAACCATACGCGCGCTTCTTGCGGAAGCCGAGAAACAGGGCTATAAGGGAAAGATTGTCATGGTTTCCCATGTATACGGCTTTCAGAAGCCGAATGTCAACGAACTGAGCGATGAAGAACGCAGATCACTGAGGGAGGCGGGCGTTGTCATTGTGACGGCAGCCCATGCGCTGAGCGGTGCGGAGCGCGGCATCAGTTCCGTCTTCAAAGGGGCGTATCCGGTGGAAATCGTCGCCCATACGCTGCGCATGTTCGGCGCCGGCGTCAAGGTGGCTGTGGAATGCGCACTGATGGCAGCTGACAGCGGTGCAGTCAATGCCGGAGAACCGGCAGTCTGCCTGGGCGGCAGCGGCGGCGGGACGGATACCGCATGCATCATTCTGCCGTCCTATACGGCAAAGCTGTTTGATACGAAGATCAGTGAAATTCTCTGCAAGCCCGGCCTGATGGAGGGCTGATAAGCATAACATTCGGAATATATAACATTCCGCAATGGCTGTAATATTGCGGGAAACTGCCCGCAAACGCTATAATGGACACAGAAACATATCAGAAAAACACCATTATAAGAGAGGAGAACAAGACATGGAACTGAAAGGATCAAAGACAGAAAAGAACCTGCAGGAAGCTTTTGCGGGAGAATCACAGGCACGGAACAAGTATACGTATTTTGCGGAAAAGGCAAGGGAAGAAGGCTTTGAACAGATTGCCAACATCTTCCTTGAGACAGCACGCAACGAACAGGAACATGCAAAAATCTGGTTCAAGCACCTGAACGGCGGCGAAGTGCCGTGCACAGCGGATGCGCTTCAGATGGGTATTGACGGCGAAAACGGTGAATGGACAGACATGTACAAGAGAATGGCTGCCGAAGCACGTGAAGAAGGGTTCAACCTGATCGCTGCCCAGATGGATATGGTCGCAAAGATCGAAAAGGAACATGAAGAACGCTATCAGATCCTGCTCGACAATCTGAAGAATGAACAGGTATTCGCCAAGGAAGAACCGGTTGTATGGCAGTGTGAAATCTGCGGCTATACGCTGACCGGAAAGAAAGCTCCGAAAAAGTGCCCGCTGTGCGGATATGCCGAGAGCTTCTTCGAAGTAAAGAAAGAAAACTATTAATACACCGAAAAATTCAGGACCGGGATTCCGGTCCTGATTTTCGTTACAGCGCGTGTTTTCTGATTGCAAGCAGATACAGTACATACAGGAAGGACAATATGCTGAGTACGGCAGAACCTTTCTGTATTTTTGTGCCTGTATAGCGGATCAGGTAACTGTGGTGCCCTGCCGGTACGTTCAGCTGGATGCGTCCGGAGTATTCATGCTGGGAAATATAGACCGGTGCGATGATATTGCCTTCATCATCCGTTTCCCATGCCCGGTACCCCTTATACCAGGTCACAGGCACCAGCAACCATGTATCTTCATTGAGATCCGCCGTAAATACCGATGTTGTTCCGGTGCGCTCATAGGGGAATTCCGTATGGGTGTAGTCCAGCAGATCGATGTGCGTTCCTGTTTCGTGGTAGTTATATCCGTAGGCAAACGGCAGATATTCGCCGTATGCGACTTCTTCCCAGTTCCATTCAATGAACAGCCAGTGGTCGAATGCCCAGAGCCGGTCTCCGAACAGATCCCATGCACTGGCATTATTCGGGATATCCATGACATGTTCCTTATCGTTCAGCGTCGTGAACGGGAAGGAGAGATTGAAGGCTGTAAACAATACGCAGACTGCCGCAAGCACCTTTCCGGCGTTCCGGTTCAGATGCACATAGATGTATGCAATGAGAATCACGGCAAATATGGACGCCGGCATATAAAGTCTGGAAGGATACTGCAGGAAGTTCAGGAATGTGAGCTTATACAGCGGGATGACATCAGAGGATGCCAACACCAGAATTCCCCAGAGAATCATGCAGTGGGTCAGCGGTTTTTTCTTTTCCGCAAAGAGATAGCCCAGCGGCAGGATTGTGAGCAGTGTGCCGAATGCTTTCGCTTTGTCCGCGGCGTTGATTCCTTCTTCCGTGGCCCAGGTAAGGGAGAACTCACTGAAGAAGTCCTGCCAGATCATCTGAATGGGCACCCGGTATGTCTCCAGCATGGTCGGATCGATGTGATGCACTTTCAGATCCTGGGAGACATATTGCTCCAGCAGCGGCAGGAAGTATCCGATCGTCATTCCCAGACCGATGGCAAATGCCTTCAGGAAGGAAATGATCATTTTTTTATTCCGCAGGAATGTACGGATGTTCAGAATCATCAGGATGCCGAACACTGCGGCTGCCAGGACAACCGAGATCAGATGACAGTGGGCAATCAATGCAAAGATGATGCCCAAAGCCAGCCAGTGATCTTCTTCCAGATAAAGGAACCGGTATCCGATATATGCCAGCGGCGGCAGAAGCGAGAAGGCAATAATCTCACCGAGTGCCCCGCGGATATAAACATCGGTCATGTAGTAATTGCATGAGGTCAGCAGGAAGGCGCTGAGCACGGATGCATCTTTCCTATGGAAGAAGGAATCACTCACCAGCATCATGCCGAGATTGGTCAGATAACAGAAGATGAAGACGGTGATCTTGAACATGACAACCAGAGGGATATGAAAAATATGCACCAGGGCAGACGGGATGATCAGAAACAGATCACTGTAGAACAGCGGTGCGGAATAACCATATCCGAAGTTCTTTTCCGGATATATGGCGATCGGGAACTGATGATCCTGAAAACAGGTAAAGTTTCCGTCGATCCGGCTCAGATGGAACTGCAGGTCATGACCACGGTAAATGACGCTGTCAAAATAAGGCAGAAGCACCAGACAGGTGCCGATCAGAGAAGCCAGATAATAGAACCGGTATTTCCGGAAATGTTCTGCTATTTTTGCCATAACAGAATTATAACCGCTATTTCCTGATCCTTCATAAGGAATCGGAAATGTTGCAGAATCGCTTGGCCGGTGGTATAAAAGTTACAGAAATGTTCATCCAGAAGGATGAGTTCCTGTCAGAACCGACAGCTGATTCATACAGCCGGAATCCGTTTGAAGCGGAACTGTTCATACTGATCGCATACCAGAAGGCATGCATATGAACTGTATGCCTTTTTAATGTGCGGGAGGAATAATTTATGCATATGGCAGATGCGCTGCTGTCCCCGGCGACAGCGGCAGTGATGTACGCAGCTTCGGCAACAGCCGCCGGTGTTTCCATCAGCCGGCTCAGAAAACAGAACGATCCTGAAAAGCTTCCGGTCATGGCGGTCAGTGCCGCAATGATCTTTGCCGGTCAGATGATCAACTATACGATTCCCGGCACCGGTTCTTCCGGACATCTGTGCGGAGGAATGCTGTTATCGGCCCTGCTCGGACCGGAGGCAGGATTCCTGTCGATGATTGCGGTGCTGACAATTCAGTGCCTGTTCTTTGCGGACGGCGGTCTGATGGCGCTCGGAGCCAATATATGGAATATGGCCTTCTACGGGTGCTTTATCGGGTATTATCTGATCTGGCGTCCGGTCAATACCGGGAATCTGTTCAGGCGCAGAACCAGCCATGCAGGGCAGCGGCTGTGCATTATGCTGGCATCCGTGCTCGGATGCGTGCTGACATTGCAGATGGGAGCATTCTCGGTGACGCTCGAAACACTGCTTTCCGGGATTACGGAGCTTCCGTTCGGGGCGTTCCTGGGACTGATGCTGCCGATACACCTTGCGATCGGCCTGGTGGAAGGACTGATTACTTCCGCTGTGCTGCTGTTTGTCTATGAGACAAGACCCGAACTGCTGACGGATGTTTCAAAAAACAAGGAAGCAGATGCGAAAATGACGCTGAAAGGCGTGATTGCTTCACTGGCATTGATTACAGCAGTTACCGGCGGAGGACTGTCGCTGCTGGCCAGCGGGAATCCGGACGGACTGGAATGGGCATTGTTCGGCAATGCTGAAGAAGGATACGCGGCAAATATGGCGCTGGATGAGGAAAATTACGGCCTGAGCAGCACTGTTTCCGATACCGCTGCTTCGATACAGGAATCCACATCATTCCTGCCGGATTATGCATTTAAAGACAGCGATTCCGCAATGGGCACAACGGTATCCGGTCTGGCCGGGTCCGCAATTGTCGCCGGCGTGTGTCTGCTGATCGCATCCGCCGCAGGCATGTATCGCAAAAGAACCGTGAACTGAGAGAATGAACAGAATTGATCAGGCACTGAATGAAATGAGAAAGATCGATGAACTGGCGGAAATGAATTCCCCGGTTCATCGCTTTTGTTCGTTGAGCAAGATGGCTGTCACGATAATGTATATTCTGACGGTGATGTCCTTCCCGCGCCATGCGCTCAGTGCACTGATCCTGATGATCATCTATCCTGCATTTGTTTCTGCGCTCAGCGGGATATCTCTACGGTTTGCTCTGCACAAAATGCGCTATGTGCTGCCGCTGGTGATGGCTGTCGGGATATTTCAGCCGTTTTTAGAGCGGGAGATCATGCTGCGCATCGGTCCCGTACCGGTCAGCGCCGGAGTCATTTCCATGCTGGTGCTGATGCTTAAGGGAATATACTGTCTGCTTGCTTCATTTCTTCTGATCGCCGCGACGCCGGCAGACCGTCTGTTTGCCTCGCTGCGCAGAATTCATGTGCCTCAGATATTCGTAACACTCCTGCTTCTGACATGGCGCTATATTGCCGTACTCGGTGAGGAAGCATCCGTCATGATGACGGCATATCAGCTGCGGGCACCGGATCAGAAGGGGATTCACTGGCGTTCCTGGGGTTCATTTATCGGCCAGCTGCTGCTGAGAACCATGGACCGGGCACAGGAATTGTACGAAAGCATGCTGATGAGAGGATATCAGGGGGATATGCCCTCGGAAACCGAACGGTTTACGGGTAAGGATCTGAGCTGGCTGCTGATCTGGGGGATGATGTTCATGATTCTGCGGATGTTCAATATCGCCGAAATGATTCTGTGAGGTGCTGCATGATTGAATTCAGAAATGTATCGTTTGCATATGAAAAGGATGATCCGGTTCTGGAAGGGATCAGTTTTACCGTGTCTGCCGGTGAAAAGGTCGGACTGATCGGGGCAAACGGCGCCGGGAAATCCACCCTGCTGAAGTTGATCTGCGGCCTTCTTTACGGTGAAGGGGAGATCATGATTGACGGCATGCCCGTTCGGAAAGAGACGCTGAGTCAGATCCGGAAGAAGATCGGATTTGTCATGCAGAATTCCGATCAGCAGATGTTCATGCCCACGGTATATGATGACATGATGTTCGCTCCGCTGAATTACGGCGTGAGCCGGGAAGAGGCCGACAGTATGGTCTGCGGTGTACTGGAACAGCTGGGAATCTCTTACCTGAAAAACCGCTACAATCACCGGATCAGCGGGGGAGAAAAGCGCATGGCTGCGATCGCAGTGATTCTGGCCAATGCTCCTGAAGTGATTCTGATGGACGAGCCGACTTCCGCCCTGGATCCTGCCAACCGCAGGATGATTATCCGGACGATACAGAATCTCGAACAGACCTGTCTGATCACATCGCATGATCTGGACATGATCCTGGATACATGTTCCAGAGTCATACTTCTGAATGAAGGGCATATCGAAAAAGACGGCCCCGCATATGAAATACTCAGTGACAGAAACCTGTTGGAAAAGTGTCATCTGGAACTTCCGCTGTCTCTGTTTGACAGGGAAACGTGCCGATCTGAGCCTGTCTGATTGACTTCTGAGTGTGCAGATGTTATTAAGATACTGTTTTCGCATCTGGTTTCATACGGATGCGGATAGTAAGGGTGGGAAAATATGCAGCTGGTGGACAGGACTTTAAATGCGCTCGTGGTGCTGAGCAGATATCCGGAAGGGATATCGGTGAATGAGCTTTCCGGAATCATGGGACTGCCTGCCAGTACAACGCACCGGGTGCTGAACAGCCTGAAAGAAAACAATTTCGTGATTCAGGATGAAAAATCAAAGATGTACCGGCTTTCATATAAAGTTCTCACGCTTACCGACAATATGAACAGAAACAATATGCTGGTTGCGCACGCACATCAGAAGATGATGGATCTTTCAGAGAAGATCAGAAGAACAATTGTCCTTGCGGTCCGTGAGGGCGACAAAATGGTTTATGCGGACGTGATCAATTACGGCAATGAGGTATTTGTTCTGAACAAAGGGCACAGTGTACCGGTATTCCGTTCGAGTACAGGCAGAGCTGCCGCGGCATTCCTGCCCGAGAATGAACTGGAAAATGTAATCCGGGCAACAGATTTCAGCACCGGAAACAGGTTTGTGAATGATGAGGAAAGCTTCCGCCGGGTGCTGGAACAGGTACGTGCCTGCGGGTATGCCGTCATAGATGAGGAACTTCAGAGCGGTGTGCAGGGGGTCAGTGTCCCGCTGCCGGACGGAGAAGGAAGAGTGATTGCCGCGCTTGCCTTCGCCACGTACAAGAAGGAAAGAGCCCCCCAGCAGGAAGATATTGACGAATTAAAAAAGTGTGCGGAACAGATTACCGCATCACTTTCCTGAGCATATATATCAGATCAGATTCCGTAGATCCGTGAAGCATTTCCGGAAAGGATCTGATTTTTTTCTTCTTCGCTGATTTCAAGATCAGACACAAAGGAAGGCCCTCCCGTCAGCCAGACTTTCTTGACCGGATAGCTGGACCCGTAAATCATATGGTCTGCACCGAGTACCTTTACCGCCAGTTCCAGGCATTCTTTTCCCCATGGCTGGGAATGGGACAGTTCAAAGTAAATATGATTCCGGAACTGCTCTTTGATGTCTTCGCGGCCTGCCTGGAACCTGCCGCCGCCGGAATCCGTCGGGAAGAACATGTTTGCAAATGCGAAATATGCGCCGCCCAGCATGGAGTGGACCATTTTCAGATCCGGCAGTTCATCGAACATGCCGCTGAATATTTCACGGGAAACGGCAGTCACCTGATCCTGACATCTGCCGAAGGAACGCCGCAGGTTGTTATAGTCAATCAGTGATGCATAATCCACCGGAAGCGGCGTGTGGTGCACATAAACAGGCAGCTTCCGTGCATTCACATGCCGGAAGAACTCCCGGAACATCGGATCATCCGGATAATACTGCCCGTAATGGGCGGAAATCTGTACGCCGTGCATATGCAGCTCATCGATGCATCTGTCCAGCTCTTTCAGGCTTGCCTGATCGCCATAAGGCGGTACAACCGCAAGGGGGATCATTCTGCCCCCGGACTTTTCGGCAAATTCTGAGGCAAGATCATTGAACTTCCGGCACAGATCCAGATTCATCCATTCCTGGCATCCCGGCAGTTTCATGACTGCCTGATCGACGCCGGCTTCATCCATTTCCTTAAGCTGATGTTCGAGAATATAGTCTCCCTGGAAATAGTTAAGATTGTCGTATCCGAAAGGCTTCTCGATTTTAATGGCCTTTCTGCCGTCGTCCAGTTCATATCCGACCGCTCTGACGCCGTACTCCGCAGGTACGGTGCGCAGGAATGCTTCGAACAGATCCTGATCGGTAAACAGCTCCTCCGGAATCCAGTAAACATTCGCATCAATGACCCGGTATTTTTTATCGTTAACTGAAATCATGTTTTTTACTACAAATCCCTGCCGGAAAGCCCGTGTCTTCAGACATGGGATGAACGGAACTTTTTCTTTTTCTGATTATTTTTTGTACTGGTTCTGTATGTACTGTATCACAGTGTCTCTGCTCATATTGC
>SVBN01000072.1 GCA_015058875.1 Erysipelotrichaceae bacterium
AATGGCAATCGTGCTGGAAATATTGCGGGCAACCGACGCATATTCGGAACGTACGGTATCCATATACAGATAAAAGCTGAAGCCGCCTGCCGCAGTGGAAAGCACAAAGGAAAACATCAGCAGCGTGATAAACATCTTGTTGCTGAGGGATGTTTTTATGCGATGAACGATTCCGGGCTTTTTGTCAGATTTATCTGTCATCATATCAAGTATATATGAAACTCGTGCCTCAGAGCACATCCTTTTCCCGGGTGATGCTTTCCAGCATATGCAATGCATCGTCATCAGGCCAGATATATTCCGTGCTTCCTTCCGGAACATATTTCTGTCCGCCGCCGGTGATATTCCGGTATTCCTGCGGGGTCATATGAAAAGCATCCTGAAACGCCCTGGTCATATATTTCAGTTCCGAGAAGCCGCAGAAATCGGAGATCTCACTCAGCGTATAAGATCCGTGGATCATCCTGACGGCGTGTTCCAGACGCTTGTTGCGGACATATTCCTGAAAGCTGATTCCGAAGTGTTCCCGGATCAGATGGGACAGATGGGTGACGGTAATCCCCTCTTTCTCCGCAAGATCGCTCAGGCGGATCTGATTCTGGTAGTTCAGTTCAATATAATCGCTGATCTGCTTCAGCCGGTGCTCATTCTTCCGCCTGCGGCTGTATTCCGCCTCGCTGATTTCCTGGGGACGGGTGCATTTCATGATCAGATGCAGCAGCCGGCTCAATGCGCTCAGCGTCCCCAGACCCGAATACATATCCCCGGAAAGATATGAAGCCGCAGAAGCAATCACAAGCTGCTGCATTTCTCCATATTCTTCTTCAGAGGCCATGTTCCGGACATTGCCGGCGGGAAAGATCAGATAGCGCAGCGGACAGTAATCCTGCAGGAAATGCGGGGAAAACTGGATGATAATCAGCGTAAAGTCCTGCTGTGAGGAGATGATCTCATGGCTTTCGTATGCATTGATCAGAATCATGTCTTCGGCGCACAGTGAAAAGGACTGACTCCGGATCAGGACATCGCCGTTTCCCTTCAGAACATACAGCAGTTCCAGATCATGATGCATGTGCGCGGAACGGATCCGGATCGTATTGACAAACAGCCGGATTCCCTTCAGCCTGTCATGTCTGACAAGTTCATATTCGATCATACTTTAACAATACCTTATCCAGTAAAAATCGCAAGAAAATCGTCCGGAAATCCCAATGAAATCATCTGTCCGCACGGATCCGCTGTTTACAATAAAAGCAGAAGAATGTCATTTAGCAAGGAGAATCATATGTTCTATATCGGCGCCGATCTCGGCACTTCATCCCTCAAGCTTCTGCTTGCGGATGAGGAAGGCATCATCCACAGAACCGTTACGGAATCCTATCCCCTGGAACTGCTCAATCACGGCTGGTCCCAGCAGAATCCCGATGACTGGTGGGAAAAGACCGTCACCGGACTGCAGAAGCTGTGCGAAGGCATTGATCCCTCTGAAATCGGAGGCATCGGCGTTGCCGGACAGATGCACGGCCTGGTCATTCTCGATGAAAACGATCAGGTCATCCGTCCCTGCATTCTCTGGAATGACGCAAGATGTGCCGAAGAAACGGAATATCTGAATACCGTTATTAGCAGGGAAACGCTCTCTGCATGCACGGCAAACATCGCCTACGCCGGCTTTACGGCACCGAAGCTTCTCTGGCTGCAGAAAAATGAACCGGAGAATTTTGCAAGGATAAGGCGGATCATGCTGCCGAAGGACTATATCAACTACCGTCTGACCGGTGTCCATGCCAGCGATTATTCCGATGCCAGCGGCACGCTCCTGCTGGATGTTAAAAATAAGTGCTGGTCTGAGCAGATGTGTGAGATCTGCTCCGTCCGGAACGAGTGGCTGCCGCAGCTGCATGAAAGCTATGAAGCCATCGGTACGGTGTCCAATGACGAGCTCCCCTTCCTGAGAGGCGTTAAGGTCGCGGCCGGTGCCGGAGACAATGCGGCGGCGGCCGTCGGTACGAATACCGTTTCGGATATGTCCTGCAACATCTCGCTCGGCACCAGCGGAACAATCTTTATCGCCGCGGATCATTTTGCGGTGGATGATGCCAATTCCCTGCATTCCTTTGCCCATGCCAGCGGGAAATATCACCTGATGGGCTGCGTCCTCAGTGCTGCATCATGCCGGAAGTGGTTCCTGGAGGATATTCTGAAGCGCAGTGACTACGGCACCATCGAAGCGGAAATCACCGATGACATGCTCGGAAACAATCATATTTACTTCCTGCCCTATCTGATGGGCGAGCGCAGTCCCCTGAATGATACCGATGCCCGTGCCTGCTTTATCGGCATGGACCTCTCATCCTCCCCTTCACAGATGGAGCTTGCAGTCATGGAAGGCGTTGCCTTTGCGATCCGCGACTGCCTTGAAGCAGCCTCTGCGGAAGGAATCCGGATCACTGCCTCCACATTGTGCGGCGGCGGAGCCCGCTCAGAGCTCTGGCAGAAAATCATGGCCAATGTACTGAATATCCGGATCGATCTGCCCGAAGCCGAGGAAGGTCCGGGCTACGGCGGTGCACTGCTGGCAATGATGGCAGACGGCAGGTTCGAAACAATGGAAGAATGCTCATCCCGCTTCTTCCAGATCAGGAAATCCGTGGAACCGGATCATGATGCGGCAATGCGCTATGAGCAGAGATATCAGATATTCCGCCGGATTTATCCGGCCCTGAAGGACATCTTTAAACAGAATAAGGAGGAGAAAAAATGACAGTATTTAAAGAGATCGGAACCATCCCTTACGAAGGACCTGAGTCAAAGAACCCGCTGGCATTCAGATACTATGATGCCGACAGAGTCATTCTCGGAAAGAAAATGAGCGAGCACCTGCCCTTTGCGATGGCATGGTGGCACAATCTCGGCGCAGCCGGCACCGATATGTTCGGACGTGATACCGCTGACAAATCATTCGGCAGCGTACCGGGCACCATGGAGCACGCCAGAGCCAAGGTGGATGCGGGATTTGAATTCATGCAGAAGCTCGGCATCAGATATTTCTGCTTCCATGATGTCGACCTCGTGCCGGAAGCCGATGACATTAAGGAAACCAACCGCCGCCTTGATGAGATCTCCGATTACATCCTGGAAAAGATGCAGGGAACGGATATAAAGTGCCTCTGGGGAACCGCAAACATGTTCTCCAATCCCCGTTTCATGAACGGTGCCGGATCCACCAATTCCGTGGATGTCTATGCCTTTGCGGCAGCCCAGATCAAAAAAGCACTGGATATTACTGTCAAGCTCGGCGGACGTGGATATGTCTTCTGGGGCGGCCGTGAAGGATATGAAACCCTGCTGAATACCGATGTGAAATTCGAAATCGAGAATATCGCAAACCTGATGCATATGGCTGTCGATTACGGCAGATCCATCGGCTTTGCCGGTGATTTCTATATTGAACCGAAACCGAAAGAACCGATGAAGCACCAGTATGACTTCGATGCGGCTACCGCCATCGGATTCCTCAGGCAGTACGGTCTCGACAAAGATTTCAAGCTGAATATCGAAGCCAACCACGCGACCCTTGCCGGACATACGTTCCAGCATGATCTGCGCATCAGCGCCATCAACGGTATGCTTGGCTCCATCGACGCCAACCAGGGCGATACCCTTCTCGGCTGGGATACCGACGAATTCCCGTTCGATGTCTATGAAGCAACAAAGTGCATGTATGAAGTGCTGAAAAACGGCGGCCTGACCGGCGGATTCAACTTCGACTCCAAGACAAGACGTCCTTCCTATACGGCAGAAGATATGTTCTATGCATATATCCTCGGAATGGATACATTCGCCCTCGGTCTGATCAAGGCGGCCGAACTCATTGAAGACGGCAGAATCGATCAGTTCATTGAACAGAAATACGCTTCATGGAACAACGATCTCGGCCGGAAGATCAGAAACCATGAAACAACGCTGGAAGAACTCTCGGCCTATGCCGAAAAGCTCGGCAATGCCGAACTGCCCGGCAGCGGCAGACAGGAGTATCTCGAATCCGTCTTCAACAGCATTCTCTTCCGATAAGAACAGTTTTCCCCTGTTCGGAAGGCACCTGCCCGGTGTCTTCCTTTTTTTTGCCCGCTGCAGAACTTTTGATTGCGCATGCAAAAAAGGAACAGATCCGTTCTGTCCCTTTGCATTACGATATCAGTTGCCGGGTTTTTCCGGAGGCATCGCGCCGTCATGGCCTTCCGGCGGAGTTCCTTCCGGTTTTCCCATTCCGCCCTGAGGCATGTCTCCCGGGCCGTATGAATCGGATGAAGATACTTCCGCTTCGATCATTTCACCTTCGGAAGCGCTGCCGTCATATGCTTCCCCGCTGATATACAGGGTATGACCGTTGAGATCGATCTGATCTGCATCACATGTCAGGGAAGTGATATAGGAATCATCTGTCAGTACCCATACGGAGCTCTCATCCAGTTCCACATAGACTTCGCCTTCCTGTCCGTCCGGATTGACGGCTCCGGTGAAAACGGAAGTGTTATTGAGAATCAGATTGACATGGCTGACGCTGTCCGCAAGGATATCTCCGCTGATTGCTTGATGATCCGCCCTCAGTGTCACCTGTCCGCCGTTGGAGCCCTCATTGCCCCAGCCGGCAGCCGCAGCTCTCAGGAAGACGCCTTCTTCATCCAGATTGACAATCTCTGCCTCACTCAGGGTGATTTCCGTAACGGTATTGTTCACAAAGAAGATATCACCGTTATTGTTTGTCAATGTACCGCCGTTCATTGTAAAGGAAGATAATCCTTCCGCCGCGTCGCCGGACATGGACTGATAGATCATGACTGCCTGATACCAGTCGGACTTGTCGCTGTTTTTCGTATTGTTGTCGGCTGTCAGCTCGACATTGTTCAACGTAACGGAATTCTTCCCTTCCACAACAACTCCCTGGGAAGCGGTGGATGTCAGCACCGCATCACTGACGGTAATATCCGCTGTGGAGTAAATGACCGGAGATCCTTTGCCGTCGGTCACATACTGTCCGCCGTTCACTGTCACAGTGCCTCCGCCCCGGTCGGAACGGATTGCGGCTGAGGAATTGCCGGTTGTATGGATATTGAGGTTCTCAGCATTCATTGTGCCGCCGCCTGTCGTCATGATTCCTCCGGAGCAGTTTCCGGAAGTTTCAATCACGGAGTTGCTGATGGAGACGGTGGTTCCTTCACCATAGCTGAATACCGCATTGGCGTGGGTGCCATTCGTTGTGATAACCATATCCGTGAGATCCAGCGTACCGCCGTTTGTCGCAAACACGGCCGCATTCTCTCCGTAGAAGTCGGCTTCATCCCCGCTGGATTCCCCTGTCTTATTGACGGCGATTCCGGAATAGGAACCGTTTGTGCCGTCCGCAAGAATCGCATGTCCTCCGTCCTCGCTGTTCTCCAGTGTCTCACTGACCTGGATATCATCCTTTGTAATTCCTTTCGAAATCATTTCCGCGATTTCCGTCGCCAGCGGTGTGGCTGAAGCAGATGCGGAAGGTGCTTCAGCACTCTCAGGTGCCGTGCTGCATGCACACAGAGTCAGCCCGAGCACGCTGCTTAATATTACATTTCCTGTTCGCTTCATTTGCCTGTACCTCCTGTACATTTACAAGGGTACAGGCCGAATGTGAAATCTGTTTGAACATCACGGGAACAATACTGAAAATCTCAGTGACATAAAGAAGCACAGCCGTATCTGACTGTGCCTTCAATCATTTGAATTCCACTTCCAGGGAACAGTCACTTATCTGCTGATTTTTTCAAGATATCTGACAGGTACTTTCCTTGTCAGCCATACGCCGTTTTCCGAAAGATAAAACGTATACCCGTCTCTTTTCATCTGCCCGGCATATACCAGGAAGATAACAGGTCTGCCGTGTCTGGATCCGACATTGCGGGCAGTCTCCGTATCTTTGGAAAGATGCACATACAGTCTGCTTTTGGGAAGCAGTCCCTGTGCTTCAATGGAAGATACGTATTTCTCTCCGGTACCATGATACAGCACTTCCGGCGGTTCGCATTCCCTGAGCTGCACATCCACGGGAATGGAATGTCCCTGGTTTGCCCGTATCTTCGTATGATCCTCATTAAAGGAATACCGCTGTTTTTCATCCGTGCGGACGATCTCTTCCAGGATCTCCATTGTCAGCGGGTGTGTTCTGTTCACACCTTCAATCAATTGATTCACATCCGCCCAGCCATGTTCATCCAGCGTAATGCCGATGACTTCCGGCTGATGCCGCAGAATCAGACTGATGTATTTGCTTGCTGAAGCATAAGCTGACATAACGGTATCCTCCCTGCAGTTCCCATTATATGCATATATCGTAAGTTTTATCCCATCAAAAACAGTTACAATGTGTTTATGAAGAATGTACGCAGAGGTTATCATGAAGAAGATCATCAGCTGTTCTCTGAACAGACGCTTCCCCTGCTTTCCTCATGTGCGGATGATATCACATACCTTCTGAACAGAGGATATCCGTACAAGTCTGCAGTCACTTTCGTGGGAAATCATTATCTGCTGACCGAGCGGCAGCGCAATGCGCTGATGCGCATCTGCGTCAGTGATGAGATGCTGAAGACAAGGAAACAGAAACAGCTGCCTTCCCTTCCGGAAAAATGCACGGTAAATATCGATGCCTTCAACGCCGTTGTCCTGATGGAAACCGCATTGTCCCACAGCATGCTGTTGCTGGGAAGAGACGGATGCTGCCGGGATCTCTCCGGTCTTGCCGGCACATATGCCGTGATCGAAAAGACCGATCCTGCCATTGAACATATTATCGAAAAGCTTCAGGAACAGCATGTCTCCAAAGCAGTCTGGTGGATCGATGCACCGGTATCCAATTCCGGCAGGCTCAAACAGCATATTGCCGGGTCTGCGGAGAAGATGAACTTTCCGATTGATATTCAGATGGTGAGAAACGCCGATACGGAACTGAAGAAAATGGGGAATGTGATATCAGGTGATTCCATCGTGATTACCGAATGTCTCAGCTGGTACAATCTGTATGTCGATCTGATCAGAGATCTGGAAAATCCATGGATTATAAAAATCTGACCTTTTCTCAGGCCAGATTTCTGTCTTCAGGCGCAGCACATCAATAAAAAGGGCCCTGAGTGAAGGTATCTAACCCGCCCAGAGCCTTTGTTTTCATATTTATCAGTAATTTGCGGCTTCCAGAAGCTTCTGATCAATCCTCAGCATCACCTGCAGATAATACGCATCCTGTTCCGGAGTCAGCGTGGATTCATCAATGGAATCCAGCGCTTCGATTGCTTCGGTATACTGCGCCATCAGATTCAGATACTGCATCATGGCAGAGGTATCGCTGGAATCATAGGACTTCATGAATTCCACGTATGTATTGAAAAACTGTTCATAGGAATCCATCTTCTGTTTGAATTCCTCAAAGCTCATCCCGTTTCCGGCAGGTTCGGACACGGTCTGTGTCTGTGCAGGACGTACAGAACCGGCAATCTTTTCAAAGTCATCCCGGTATCCAACCGGGCAATCATCGGATTCCATCATCTGCAATGCAATCAGACTTCCGTCAGATGGATTTACGAACCATATCGTCCGGAACAGGCCGGTCACCGATGAATTATTTCCGACAATGGTTGTATGGATCAGCGCACTGTTCATTACAATATCATTCATTCTGAAAGACTCATCTGAAAGAAGTTCAGAATCTTTAAAACTGTCGTTTCCCATGACCCCTGATATATACTCCTTACGGTTCTGCACCAGTGCATCATCACTGACTCCTGCGGCATCTCCCTTTGTTACAGTAAACATAGCAAATTCATTCCCGGCATTTTCAGGATAAAAATATGTATGAGTATCCTCGGAAGGCCACGCCGGAATATCCATCACATAATCTCCGACAGATAGTGTCTGATGTTCCATGGTATCAAAGTCATTGGATTGTGCATTCTTTTCCTGCCATGCTGCTTTGGTCTGAGGTACCGGAGTGCTCTGCTGGAAGGCAGGCACTGCTGTTGGTTTTGCTGTGGCTGAGGCAGTCTCCGTACTTTTGGAGGAACCTCCTCCGATACCGCCCAACAGCAGAATCAGTGCATATGCAACCCATGCAATGCCGGTAAAGATACGCTTTTTGTTCTGATCCAGTTTCTCACTCCGGTGAATCAGGATTGTCGCAGGAATCGGGAAGATGTAGATCCACCCGAAGAACCAGAGCACTTTCATCCAGAATGATTTTCTGGATGCTTTTTTCTTCTCCTCCTTCATCATCTCGAGCTTCTGCTGTTCCAGCTGCAGCTCTGCTGCCCGGATTCTGGCGTTCTGTTCACGTTCCAGCTGTCTGTCCGCAAGATCCGCCATTGACTGGAATACGCCCTTCTTTCCCTGCTGGATATGGACGGTATTGTGCTGATGCACATGCGTGACATTGTAATGATTGATCGCCTTTTCCACAATGAACGGCGTGTTGCAGTAAGGACATACCGCAGCCTGCTGGTCCGGATCCACTTCCAGCTGACCGCCGCATTGCGTGCATACGGCAGGAACCAGATTTGTTTTCTTCTCAGTGTTTTCTGACATTTCTCTTATCTCCCATCAATGTTCTTGCAGCAGTTCATTCCGCTGTCTGTCACAATGTCTGTTTATTCCGCGAATCATAATGTTCATCTTCTGTTTCATTATTGATCCGTTCCCCGAAGGAACGGTCAAGGTCTCACAGGCATGTTTTATGTATTTCAGATAATTGAACAAAAGAAGCTGTCCGGATCATTGTCAGAATCCACTGATTCTCTGAATGAAAGACTCCTGTCTTCCCTGTTATTCTGGAATTAGCAAGAAGCGGAGATTTTCATCATGGAAGAAAAGAAACTGACAATGAAAGACTATGTCATCGAAACCCCTGCCGCAGTACTGGCCAATATCGACCGTTCTGAGGCTCTGACAGCATCCCTGCTGGATGAATTTCTGGAAGGAAACTATCACCGCATCCTGCTGGTCGCGTGCGGTTCCTCTTACAACGGATGCCTCTGCGCCAGGGCTTTCCTGCATCATATTCTCGGCATCCGGGTGGATCTTGTATCTCCGTTTACCTTTGTCAATTATGAAGATGAATTTGATGAGCATGATCTGATTCTGGTTGTATCCCAGTCCGGCAGAAGCACAAACTCCCTGGAAGCGCTGAATCATATCCGGAAATACGGCCACAGAACCGTCGGACTGACCGGCAATACCGAATCACCGATGAAGGATGCCTGCGATCTGGTTACAGACTGGGGTGCGGGCATTGAGAAAGTCGGCATGGTGACCAAAGGCGTTGTTACCCTGGCACTTTATCTGATGCTGTTCGGCCTTGAAGCAGCAATAAAAACAGGCCGGATCAGCCTGGAACAGTACGAATACTGGAAAGATGAAATGAGAAAGTGCATGAAGGCGCATGAACAGCTTCAGGCCTCAACTTTTGCATTCATTGACACACACCGGAAAGATCTGCTTTCCATGCATAATGTCTGGACCGTCAGCGCCGGCACCAATCTTGCCACTGCCGTTGAAGCTGCGCTGAAGATCGGTGAATCCGTCAAGGTGCACGCGGCTGCCTATGAAGCGGAGGAATTCCTGCACGGACCGGTATATCCGATGAATCCCGACTATACCGTGATTTTCTATGATTCCAATGACAATAAGACAAGCGCACGGATTCATCAGATCTATCAGGCCGCAAAGGCTGTTACGGACCGGGCATATATCGTTACCGATCAGAGAACGGATGATCCTGATGCGATCCGTACCGGCGTCCATGTGCAGGAATTGCTGAATCCTCTTGCATATCTGGCGGTTGCGCCGCTGCTGGCGGAATATGTACAGGAAACAAAGAATACGGATTACCATCCGCTGAACAAACGGTTCCGCGAAATCATCACCGTAAAAGCAAAGTAATCAGAGAAGCAAAATGCATCGGGTATGCCGGTGCATTTTTTCATATTCTTTCTTTTTCATTGTTTTCTGATCGGTATGCACGTTCCGTATAACTGCATCCCTGTCCGGCTTTCATTTTCTTAAAATCAATCATATGTACACAAATTCATTTTCGATTCAGTGATGAAACTTTTTCTGCACATATACTTTTCATACAGATCTGTATCCTTTGGTGCAGTATAATGCGGACCCTTCCAATAAACGGAACCGATATCATCTGTCTGTGCAAGCATTCCTCCAATTGTGTTAACGTTCCGTGAACATTATATTTCGGGTGTTCACGGTTGCTGAACATAGTATCAAGTACCCCGGAATATTAAAAGAATCTTTTGCTTGTTAAGCTTTTATCAGATAAACAAAGGAGAAAGACTATGAAACAGTTAACAGATCATATTACATTCCGCAACGGCGCTGAAGTAAACAACCGCATCATCCAGACTCCGATGCTGACAAACAGCGGCATCCACGAAGAAGCATACGAAGATACAATCCGCTATTATGCTGCGCGTTCCCAGTCCGCAGGCATGGTTGTTGTTGAATACACCAATGTCAGCCCGAACGGCGGCCCTTCCAGATCCTGGGCTGAAAACAGAGAACAGCTGGCAATCTATGATGACAGATTCATGCCGGGAATGAAGAAGATTGCCGAAGCACTGAAGAAAGACGGAAACAAGGCAATCCTGCAGCTGGTTCATTCCGGCCGTGAAGCAGAGTATGCCGTAAAGCTCGGCAGAAGATGCGAAGTCCCCTTCCTTGTCGATTATTTCTGGATTGACTACCCTCTTCATGAACTGACCGAAGAAGAAACATGGCAGATTGTCAGAGACTTCGGAGAAGGCACAAGACGTGCAATCGAATGCGGCTTTGACGGCGTTGAAATCCATGGTGCCAACCATTACCTCATCCAGGAATTCTTCTCCGCATTCTCCAACAAGAGAACAGACTTCTGGGGCGGATCCCTTGAAAAGAGAATGAATTTCCCGCTGGAAGTTGCCAGAGAAGTATTCCGCGTCGTTAGGGAATGTGCACCGGAGAACTTCATTGTCGGCTACCGCATCAGCCCGGAAGAAGTCCATGGCGAGAATATCGGATACACATGGAGAGAATCCCAGAAGCTGCTGGAAAAGCTCACAACTGAATTCCCGTTCGACTATATCCACTATTCCACACTGAACTATAACGGCGCTCCGACAGATCCGGAGAGCGCAGGAATTACAAAATCCCAGGCACAGCTCATGAATGAAGCTGTCAAGGCTCCGACAAAGACAATCGTTGCCGGATGGATCTACGGTCTTGATGCAATGAAGGATGCGCTGAACCATGCGGATATGATCGGACTTGGAAGAATGACGCTGATTGATCCGGAAATCGGATATAAGATCAATAACGGACTGGAAGATCAGATTTCCCTTTCCTACAATGAGGAAGTATTCCGGAAGGCATGCCTGCCGCAGGGACTTGTTGAACTGCTCGCCGCTACGGAAGCATTCCACACACCCGGCATGAACATGGAATATCTTGAGACCAAGGCAAAGGAAGACCTCGGATATGCCGTCAAGCATACCGGTCACGAAGAAGAAACACAGGACTGATTCATGTGCAATAAAAATGCTGTTCACTCCGAGCAGCATTTTTTCATGTCTTCATTGATCAGATCAATCAGTTTCTTTGTACCTGCGGACAGTTCGTAGTTCGGATTTGTCAGCCATCCGAGACTTGCACTGTCATCGATCAGATTGCTGATAGTGATGATATGCACGTCTTCCATCACCGGATCGCGGGACAGACTGCCGAGCGCTTCCCGACCGATATTGACGGCGTTCAGGCTTTCCATCGCTTCATGCATTGCCCAGGGATCATCCACCCGCATGACAAGCTTCAGCGGTCCGCACATGAACTGAAGGCGGTCAAACAGGAATTCCTGGAAGGTTTCATTGTATATGCAGAACAGCTGATCTTTCAGATCATCTGCAGTCACCGTATCCTTTTGGGCAAGCGGATTGGTTTTCGAGCATCCCAGAACCATCCTGCTTCTCAGCACCGGTTCAAATTTCAGTCCGCTGACTGCCGGAGACATGGATGTGTTGAGGCCGATGAATCCCGCATCAATCCTGTGGCTGTTCAGATCTTCAACGATGCTTTCCAGCTCGCTCATCCGGATATCCAGACGGCAGTGGGAAAACAGATCTTCATAGTGATCCAGAAACGGAGTGATAAAGGAAGGAATCATCGTGCTCATATAGCGGATCGATATCGTTTCCCGGATCCCGTACCGGCGGACCTCAGAGGCGGTGCTGATCAGTGTATTCCTGTTTTTCAGAATGGAAGAGATGGAGGAAAGCATCTGCAGTCCTTCCGCAGTCGGTCTGGTACCCTGTCTGGTACGTTCAAACAGCTTTACGCCCAGTTCTTCTTCCAGCTGGCCGATCGCCATGCTTAATCCTGATTTTGTTATATGCAGCATATCCGCAGCCTTCTGCATCGATGTATGATGTGAAAGCACTTCGGCATACAGCAGCTGTTCAAATGTCACGGTTCTCTCCCCTTTCCGTTATTTCAGAAGTTCATCCGCCCATGCATTCAGCGAAATGCTGTCGCGGAATACTTCTGCCGCTATGATCTCACCTTCGGTAAACGGCTTCAGCTTTTCCGCCGTCTTTCCGATATCACTGCTGCCGGAAGTCGCAAACAATGCAAGCTTCTTTCCGGAGAGATCATATTCCTTCAGGAAACTCTGTATGATGAGCGGAGCACCGTAATACCAGATCGGAAAGCCGAGGAAGATCAGATCATAGGACTCCATATCGGATACCTTCGATACAATTGGAACATTCTTCTTCATGACCATCTCACGGTTGCATCTGGCAAGCGGATTCATATAGTTCAGATCCGCTGAGGAATACGGTACTTTCGGTACGATTTCAGACAGTAGGGAACCGGTATGTTCCGCCAGTGATTTTGCCAGTGCTTCCGTTGTCTTTGATGCACTGAAATAAGCTGTCAGTATTCTCATAAACTGTTTCCTGAACCTTTCATACATTTTATTAAGAATCAATTTATGAATCAATCATATACCTGGCTCTTCTGAAGTTTCTGCATACTGCTCTTCCAGTTTCCTTCTCACGCCGAATAACCTGCCGCAATCATTATTTTTGTAAAATACTCATGCTCTTTTCTGAGCCGTTCAAGTTCAGAATACAATGCTTTGAGTTGTGCTTCCTGAGCTTTGATGATTCTTCTGTTCTTTGCATTGATTCTGCCGGCTTTCTGTCTTTCCTGGGCAACTGCTTTTCTGACTGCTGTGTTCAACACCTCACACATTCTTATGATCTCCTTCGCGTTTATTCCTCCCTGCCAAAACATACAGAAGATTATGTTACAAAAATACACAGGATCAAAAATCCCCTGTTTCAATGCTCTGCTGTTCTGAGTACTCACTCAGATCGAAATGCCTGCCGTAATAATGATTTTCATCAAATGATCGTTTTCTTTTTTGAGCTGTTCAATTTCAGTATCCTTTGCTTTGATAACTTTTCTGTTCTGTGCATTGATCCTGCCGGCTTTCTGTCTCTCCTGAGCAACTGCTTTTCTGACTGCTGTATTAACTACTTCACACATTCTTCTGATCTCCCTTCCTTTTTTTACCTGTCTCACTTTTTCTCTGATCTGTTCGTCATATATGCTGTCGGGATTGCTGCACATGAAGTCATGCATCAGTCTGCCGATTTCATCGTCTCCTCTGTATTGTCCGTTCACATATACGATCGTTGTCCCCATATCTCTTTTTTCTCCGGCAAATACCGTATCACCATACGTGATTGGCTGTCCGTTTCCGAAATAATCTGTTTCACAGAACATAATGACGTAACGGTGTTTCATCTTATCCCAGTCATCACTTCCCTTTTCCATAATCCCGTCGGAGATCTTGATCAAACTGTAGCTCATCCGCTTGGGGTTCATTCCTTTTTTCCTTTTCTGAGCTTCAAACAGATAACGGTTGCCTTTATCATCGATCGCCTTCAGATCACTCCGGATACTTTTTCCTCTCAGATCGATTTCCGTGCTCTCTGCAATTGCTGATACAATATGTATCTTTTTTCCAAGCACAATTTCCAGAATTTTTTCCGTCAGTTCAATATCGTTATTCATAACAGCCCCGAAAAACATGTCATCAATCAGGCGGAAATTCCTGATTCTTTCTTCTGCTGACATTTTCGTATGATCCGGTCTTCTTTTTGCTTTATTTGTTTTTGGCATCTGGTAAGCCTCCTTATAATCTGAAAGGCCGGATCCGAATGTCTGTTACCATCTCTCTTTATCTGTCATATGATTACTCCCTCCGTTATTAATATTTGCTTTTTTTCTGCGTTTCCCCCGAAAAAAGAGAAAAAAGCATCAGAAAACGCTATTTTCAACGAAATAGGTGAAGTACCAAATATGGTACATCGAAGTGATAGCTAATCCTGTAGTCTGAATTCGGGAGGTAAACCGAATGAGCAATAGGATTACAAGAGAATTTCTTGAATC
>SVBN01000073.1 GCA_015058875.1 Erysipelotrichaceae bacterium
GAAGCAGGAACAGACAAATCACTGAAGTAACAGCAGTTAGCTGCACTGATGTATTGGCCCTTTTAATTGATCACAGATTGGCCCTTTTGGATGAGCGCGGAATGGCCCAAATCGATGAGCGCCAACACTTCTATTATTTCTCTATCTATTTCATTTATTTCTCTATCTATTTCATTCGGATAATCATGTATATTCTCCAAGCTTTCATTTCCAACAAAATCTTTTATTTCCTGATTTACCGTTTCTTCCGGTATGGTATCTCCATGGTATTCCTCTCTGTTTAATCCATTGAATGCAGGTCTGCCCTGCTGTATCTCTTCCGGGAGCTGTGCCTGTTCACCTGTATCTGTCTGATCCGGACGGAACGGTCTTCTCATTTCAGTCAGCTTCTGATTGATGCGTTCTGCTGCTCTGATATCTTTTCCTTCCGCATGGAATGTCAGTTCATGTGATTCACCGTCATTCAGACGATGATATTCCGCTACGGCATGCACTGCTTCGGCATACACCTTGCCTTTGACATTCTCCTTCAGCAATTCCTCCTTCAGTATTTCGCCGTTTTCATTGCTTGCAATGATGTCAATGACCTGATCCCTGCGATTCAATACAAGCTGTATCCCTGTTTCTTCATCGGTGGTGATATATCCGGCAGCCTGTACGGTCGTGTAGTTATAGCTTCCGAATACCAGTGCAATGATCAGTACAAATGACATTAATACAGATCTGAACTGCATCGGGGAAAAGGATGATTCTTTCAGCTCTATCGTTTCTCCGACAGCATAGTTTCCGCGTATTTTTAAAACAGTACCGTCTTCTCTTAATACGGCGGCTTTTCCGTTTCTGATTTCCAATACAACTGCTCTCATGTTTTTATTTATTCCTTCACTGTTTTTATAACGGTAACTGTTTTCGTATGTAATCCATATAGGATGCCAGCAGCGGATAATCTCCGTTCAGGATCTCCGCTGCCGCAATGATATATTTCCTGTGCCGCTCCAGTATTTTAGGCTTTACGTTGCTTCTGCTCAGTATCTCCTTTGCCGGAAGTGTTCCGGTATCCCGCATCTTCCGGAAGAGGTCTTCATTTCTCAGCAGAATCAATACAGCCCCGGCACATTCTGCTTTTGTTTTGGAAGCCTTCGGGGAACAGTCTGCGAGATCGAAGAAGCTGAATCCGTACCTGCTCAGCAGGGTCTGTACTTCTTCAATCTCTTCCCTGGCTCTGGCACCGGGATCATATGCCTTTTCCTGTGCTTCCGCTTCCAGCTTCTTCTGTATTTCTATCGTTACCGGATCCTGCACCTCTAGGCTCTTGTCTCCGCCCTCCAGAGCCAGCGATTCAAAGCTCACTTCATTGCTGAAGCGGTATTCCTGTCTCAGAAAATCCGTCAGCCGGTGCTTCATGACAGTTTCCGCAAATGAAGTGAACCTGCCCTTCTCCGGGGTATATTTCTCAATTGCTTCATTGAATGCCGATAATGCAGCGGACCATTCATCATCATGTTCCGTGACCCTGTGATGGACTGCCTTCTGGGAGACTGCCCGAATGAATCTGACATGATCCGCGATGAAATCACTGCGGTATGCTTCATTCTTTGCATTGACTGCCGATTCATCTGTGATATTCCACAACAGTACTCCCATTGCAATCCTTTCCATGTCATCCGACAGCGGTACGAAGGATATGGGGGAATATACCTGTACCGTTTATCAGAGTTTTATCTGATTAAAGTGAATCTGAAGTGACGGTATCCGTATCCTTCTGTGAATTGATCAGATCCCTGAGTTTCTGCATCAGTTCTTTAATCTGATCCATGATCGATTTGGCTTCTTCATTGTTTTCAATGAATTCCATGTCTTCCTTTGAGAGGAATCCTCTGCCCATGCCTCTGCCTTTTCTCATTTCCGGCATGCTTCCGTCTTCACTCAGCTCTCCCTCCGGCTTTGCCGGGGTTGCGCCGGTTTCACCGTCTGTCGGCGGTGTCATCTCCCCGTCCGCCGGCTTTCTTCTCTGGCGGATTCCTGCTTCTCCTTCCGGGATCTCAGACGGCAGTTCCCCTTCCATCATTTCCCCGTTATCTGTTTCCATGCGGAAGCCTCTTTCCCGGCGTGTACCCGGCTGTTCCGTGATCTCCTGCGCGGGATCTTCTGTTGTTTCTGTCTGTGCATCCTCCGCAAGCGTGACTGCGGGATTTCCTGCAAACAGGAGTGCTGCCAGTGCAGCAGATGTGATTTTCTTCATATTCTTTTATCCTCCCGGGCTTGATCTGCCCTCACTAAAGTAATTCGAACAAAACAGATGAAAAAACGGGGCCGGAAATAAAAAAAAATAAAAACAGGAATGCATTGCATTTCCCGTTGATGCTCAATGATCATTTCAGCCGGTAGGTTCCCCTGCCTGTTTTGATCACGGTCCCTTCCTCCTGCAGGATCTTCAGGATCCTTAACAGCTGCCGTCTGGAACACTGCAGATAGGAAGCGGCGGACGCCACGCCTTTCAGTGTCTGATGATCCGCATGGTCCAGGTAATACAGGGTGCGTTCCTTCAGATCTTCCGGTTCCAGCGTGAAGGCTGTCATCATCCTCAGCTTATCCGATACGGACTTCAGCAGGAACGAAAGGAATACCGGATCCTGTTCCAGGATCGATCTGTGCTTTTGCACGTCCACGCTCAGGCATACAACCCTGCCTGCGGCTTCCACGATATAGGAAGATACTTCCCGGCTGGCAAATTCAATATCACCCAATACGGTAAATCCTCCGCCTTCCGCCAGAAGTGCCATAGTTCCGTTATTGCGGATATTATAGATCCGGATCACGCCCTCCGCAGCAAACAGAAGATAATCCAGCGGATCCATCAGGTTGTTGATGATCTCACCCCTTTGAAACTCATACAGTTCAAAATCAATCTCTTCCGGTCTGCTGAAAACAGTCCGCAGGGAATACTTACTTAGATATGCTTTCGTTTTTTCTTTGTTTTCGATCTTTTTCATACCAATAGTGACATATGTCACCATTTATTATAACCGGAAACGTTAGAATATCACCCGTGAGGTGAACTCCATGAACAATGAAATATTCGAAACAATGCCTGTTCCAAAGGCATATATCAGACTGGCCCTGCCGGTCATGATGAGCAGTGTGCTCATGCTTGTATACAATATGGCCGATACATACTTTATCGCCGCCACCGGCAATACGGATATAGTTGCGGCAGTATCCCTGTGTGCACCGGTATTCACATTCCTGATTGCCATCGGTGACATTCTCGGTCTGGGCGGAAGCTCCTTTATTTCAAGACTCCTCGGCTCCGGCAGAAACACAGATGCAAAAAGGATCTCTGTATTCTGTCTGTGCGGGTCAATTGTACTCGGACTGGCAATCTCATTGATTCTGCTGGCGGGAAAACCTGTAATTCTGAAGCTGCTCGGTGCCGATGTGAATACCATCGGTTTTGCCGGGGAATACTATACCTGGATTGCCCTGGGTGCTTCGATTATCATCTTCTCGCTTGTACCTACCAATCTGCTGAGAACGGAAGGTCTTGCCGCAAAAGCAATGATCGGCTCCATGCTCGGTTCCGTTGTCAACATCATCCTGGACCCTGTGTTCATCAGCGTGCTCGGGATGGGTGCGGCCGGTGCAGCAATCGCCACTGTCATCGGCAATATCTTTGCGGACATCTACTACATCTATGTAATCATGCGTCATTCAAAGTGTCTCTCCATCGATCCCCGGGGATTCCGTATCTCCCATACCGAAACAAAGGAAGTACTGCATATCGGCATTCCTTCCTCCATTACAAATATCATGCAGAGCATCGGCGTGATCCTGCTGAACAACTTCCTGCTTCCCTACGGCAATGAGACCATTGCGGCCATGGGCATCGTATCCAAGATCACGATGATCGTCATTATGATCATGGTATCCTTCTCCTTCGGCGGCCAGCCGCTGTACGGCTATCTGTACGGTGCGGGAAACCGGAACCGCTTCCGTGAAGTCATGCACTTTGCATACCGGCTGGTATGCGGACTCGGCATTGCGATCTCCTGCGTGCTGTTTATCTCAGCTCCCTTTCTTGTCGGACTGTTTATCAATGATGCTTCCTTTGTAGAGCTCGGCGCATCCATGCTGAGGACGATTCTTCCGGGCATGCCGTTTATCGGCTTTACCATGGTTACCACATGCATCTTCCAGTCGACCGGCAAGGCCAACGGCGCCCTTGCCCTCAGTGCCGGAAGGCAGGGATATATCTATGCAGCGGTACTGTTTGTATTATCCGCCCTTTTCGGATACCGCGGCGTCATCTCTGCCCAGCCTGCAGCCGATGCACTGTCTTCCCTGCTTGCCTTCTTCCTGCTCAGAAAGCTGCTGAAAGACTGGATCTGAGAACAATCCGTACGGACGGCTGCAGCCGGGCATATAATAAGCCTGTAAAGGGACAGCACATATGAAACTGAATGATATCCATATCCGTGATCCGTTTATTCTCAATGATCACGGAACATATTACCTCTACGGCACCAGAGGCCCCTCCTGCTGGGGAAAGCAGGACGGTATTGACGCCTATATATCTCATGATCTGAAAGAATGGAGCGGACCGCATGAAGTATTCCATCAGCCCGAAGGATTTGCATGGGACAGATGCTACTGGGCACCGGAAGTGCATGTATACCGGAACAGGTATTACATGTTTGCCACATTTGCCTCTTCTGAGGGCGGTACAAAAGGAACCATGATCCTGAAGGCAGATACGCCTCTCGGACCGTTTGTTCCCCACAGCAATGGCTTCATTACGCCCCAGGAATGGAACAGTCTTGACGGGACATTCTATGTATCGAAAGAAGGAATCCCGTACATGGTATTCTGCCATGAATGGCTGGATCTGATTGACGGAGAAATCTGTTATGTGCAGCTCAGTGATGATCTGACACGTGCCGTGTCCGAACCGGTCACCATGTTCAAAGCATCCCAGGCACAGCCATGGGTCCGCCCTGTCCCCATGAAGGAAACAGGTGACTCCTGGGTCACCGACGGTCCCTTCCTGTACCGGGAAGAAAACGGAGAACTGGTCATGCTGTGGGCAACATATGGGGAATACGGCTATGCGGAAGGCATTGCCAGAAGTGATAACGGTGATATTGACGGGAAATGGTCTATTGATCCTCTTCCCCTGTATGATCATGACGGCGGTCACGGCATGATCTTCAAAGACAATCAGGGAACAGAATATCTTGTTCTGCATCAGCCCAATGACACGCCCAATGAGCGTCCTGCACTGATCCCGCTCCGATGCCGACTCTGACAGCAATTTTCTCTGAAGACACTGTTTTACGCTAAAACAGCTCCCATATCTGATATTTAAAAACGAATTCCCTGTTTTTTCGGGGAATTCGTTTATTTTCTGCGTATATGTATATTGTAAGGCTTCATCTGCCTTACATTGGATTACACAGCGGCGGTTGTTCTCCCGGAGGTTATCTCAAGGGAGGTGGCGGCTCCCTCTGAAAGGTTACTTACGCCGAAAGGAGGAAGTTCGTATGTTTGATCTGTGTCAGATGATTACACTTATTGCTTCATTGATCACGATCGGTGAACTGCTTTATAAGCTGTATCAGGCTGTACAATCGAAAAACGATCGCCCACATCCTGACAAGACCAGCGATCGTTAATCGATTGTAATCTTCGGAGAACACCGCTGCCGGTGATCCTTTGACAATTACAATATAGCATAAAAAATGCTGATTTCAATGAGCAGCCCGCTCCCTCCAAAAGGTTTTTTACGCCGAAAGGAGGAAGTTCGCATGTCTGGTCTGTGTCAGACGATTACACTTATTGCTTCATTGATCACGATCGGTGAATTGCTTTATAAGCTGTATCAGGCTGTACAATCGAAAAACGATCGCCCCAATCCTGACAAGATAAGCGATCGTTAATCGATTGTAATCTTCGGAGAACACCGCTGCCGGTGATCCTTTGACATTTACAATATAGCATAAAAAATGCTGAATACAATGGCTGATACCATTGTGTCAAGCCGTATCCTGCCGGTACCTTTTCTGATTGATA
Source organism: Erysipelotrichaceae bacterium (assembly GCA_015058875.1). GTDB lineage: Bacteria > Bacillota_I > Bacilli_A > Erysipelotrichales > Erysipelotrichaceae > Bulleidia. The sequence goes on from SVBN01000073.1 coordinate 6,070, forward strand.
ACAGCAGGAATACAATATTCTTTTTCCTTCTTCCGCATGCCACTGCTCCATGCCACTTTCATTCGGAATCAGGGAGATAGTACAATGATAAAAATATTTCATGCGGAGGCAGATATGAATCATTGCAGAAAACTGACATCCTTACTGATATCTTCATTGCTCCTGATCGGACTGAGTGCCTGCGGCACCTCTTCCGGATCATCCGGCAGTTCTTCTTCCGAGGGCAGTGCCGGAAAATCAGGCTCATCTTCCGGAAAAACATCCGCATCAAAGGAATCCTTTTCCTTTGACGGCACCATTTCCGAAACTGTGATTGCCGATGAGGATGAATTCAAAATAACAGCACTGTCATTGGATAAAACTGATAAGGGCTGGCTGGAACTGAAAATAAAGCTGGAGAATAAAAGTGATCATGAGCTGACATTCGGAACATCGCATGAAGATGGGTTATATCATGCCGTCAACGGATACAGCGGCTTTATGATTAACACAGGTTTCAATGAAAAAGTTGAGGCCGGTGATTCTATGGAAACCGAGATTACTCTGTCTCCCGATGAGCTGGAACTGTGCGGAATTCAGAAAATCGCGGAAATGGACCTGGGCTTTGAAGTTTATGAAAACTACAGTGATAGGAATCTGATCCAGTACAATTTGAAAACAGCTGCTTCAGACTATGATTATTCCGGCGAATCGATTCAGAATACACTGCAGGATCCTGACTTTATCAAGAGCAGGAATAACTGGAATGTGGATTATTTCAGCAATCAGATTGATTTTGATGCGGCTGATATGAAAGTTCTTTCCGCGGCTGTTGTCACCGAAAAAGAAACACAGCATCTTTATATCGAAGTGGAAAACAGATCGGATGATGTGCGCTATTTCCGCTTTGACTCTCTCGGCATCAACGGGCTGGTTTACGGCGGCGGCGGGGAATCCGTTCAGGTTCCCCCCGGAAAAAAGGGAATCTGTGATACAAAGCTGAAACTGCCGAAATTCAATGATAATGTGAAGATTACCGGTCTGGATGAAATCCGCACGCTGAACATCGGTTCCTTTATTGTGGAAGAGGATTACAATACAAAACTCGGATCCGGCACCTTTGAGATAAAGCTTTCTGACAAAGAACCTGATATTTCATGGACTGCAGCCGGAAATACAAATCAGACCGCCAGGCCTCCGGTGGAAATTGAATGCATCGGAATATATGACGATGATTCATCCGGTACTCCGTCTCCGTCATTCATGCTGGCGGTCACCAACAAATCCGGGCAGATCCTGAATGCAGATATCGAATATGAAAACGCTGAGATCAACTTTCAGCCGGCATTCCTGATCACCACCGATGCGGAATTTATCCCGGACGGTGCGACAGCACTGATCAGCGGTACATGCATTGATATGGGCGACAAGCCGATGCCTGCGGCCACGGCAGATGAAATAACGGATATTGTAGTGAATGTACTCCTGTATCCGCTGGATGAAAACGGAATGGAACAGGATCCCTGGTACTGCATGACAACCATCTACAAATAACCGATAACATAAAGACAGCCCGGTACTGTTCCGGACTGTTTTTTATCTGCTCTTTTCAGCCGACGGATTCCTGGGCCTTTTTCATCATTGCCAGCAGTCCGGCAAACATCCAGATGTTGCCGATGCTGATCCATCCTGCGGTTACGGCATTGAACAATGCCTTATTTCCGGCAAAGTTCAGCAGGAACGTGAATCCCATGCCGACCGGCATGGAGAATACCCAGCACCATCTGGGATACGGCGTGAGTCCCTTCGCAAACGCCGAGATCTGGGCAATACTGTGGACAATAAAGAATATCAGCAGTGCTATCATTCCCGGAAGCAGGAAATACATGCCCCACCGGATACATAGATCCAGCGCCCGCTCCGGCGCAAGTTCATGCATGTACTTATATACAAATACTGCCGCAAGACACGGCACATGCACGCCGCATCCACCGAATGCCAGATATCCCAGGATACCGGACCGGTACATATGGGCGTATTTCCGAGAGTACGGGGCAATCAGCCGGTAGATGCCGAAATAGCATAATCCTTCCAGAGGAATGCCGATAAAACCGAGCATGGCTGAGGCAAAGATCCTGGCATCAGATAATGTCAGATAAGATGAAAGATAGTATTCCGTACCGGTTAGCGTCTCATCCATGACACCCCATCCCAATAGCATATCCCCGATCAGTACCATGATTCCTGCGCATAAACCGATCACAAACAGTTTCCGAATTCTCGGCCAGTCCAGCTCCGCCGCAATACCGATATCATTGTACGTACTCATATTCCGCCTCCGATTAGCTATAACTAACAATTAATATAGCACGTCCGGCAGGAATGATCACCGGTTTAACGGAAAACAAAAGCCGGTCGCTCAGAACCGGCTGATGTCATCATCTTTTTCTGTACAGCAGAAGCTCCGGATTCTCTCCGTTTTCTTCATAGGAAGAAATCAGGATAAAATCCATATTTGCCAGTACTCCGAAATACATCCCCTTCACATATTCATTTTCCAGCTGATTGCCGAGATACGTTGTTTCATCTTTCAGGAACTTTGTCTGAAAGCCGTTCGGCAGCCTGTATTCCAGGTTCACATACTTCCCGACCAGTGCATTCAGATGCTTTACTTCCGGCATGCCTTCAATATGGAGCTCATTGATTTCACGGATCAGCTGCTGTTTGAACTGCTCAAACTCACCGTTGTCACTCAGCTGTTCATACCGCTTCCAGTAATCCAGCTCCGGCAGTGTTTTCTTCAGATAGGAGCGTGCCTGATCTTCAGTGAAGTTTTCATTTACCATATTGGGTACGCATACCCGGATCAGATCATCCATATCACTGTAGGTATATGTCCCGTCCGCATAGCACCACTGACAGTAGTCCTCATTAATCGATCCGTCTTTCTCATGGGAAAGGATGCTGTCGTCCAGCGGCATTCCGCAGCACTGACAGATCAGTTTCCGCGGAGATCCGAGCAGCGTATTGATCGAGACGTTATAAAGACCTGACAGCAGCTTCAGTGTCTCCGTATTCGGAACCGTCTCCCCTGTTTCCCATCTGGAGACTGCCTGTCTTGTGACAAATACCTTTTCCGCCAGTTCATCCTGGCTCATGCCGTTCTGTATTCTCAGCTGATGGAGTACTTCTTTCGTTTCCATGGTTCATACCTCCCTGCACTATGATCATAATGCACATCAATGCGGATGACACGCAACTGTCTGTTGCCTGCAGGATATATATGTATTGACATCCGTATGGAAATAACAAAAAGACAGGACCGCTTTATGACTCTTTAATTTCTGTTTCCGTATTCACTGATGCCAATTATACAAAAGTCACAGACCAAAAAGAAATGCCGCACTCCGTATTCATGCGGCATATCACAGGCATTTTCATGCCTCTTCCATAAATTCATCGATTGCCTTCAGCACCGGTTCTGCATATTCCCTGCCGCCGAACACCCACTGTTCATGCTGCATGGGGAAGGAACGTATCTCGAGATCATGGAAATACTTCCTGTAACGCTTCAGATATTTCTCCCCCATCTTTTCCGCATAGATGAAATGCACCTTTGTGCCGGGTACCTGAATATCTTCATCCAGCCAGGTGAGCAGATCTGTGTAATATTCATTCTTAATGGATTCCGGAGAGAACTTCGAGAAGCATCCCATGAACTTCTCCGCCGTCTCATCATTCATCTCAAAGAAATCCTGAAGCTTTTTCTTTGTCTTTTCCCGCTTCTTCTCATTCTTTGTAAATCCGGTCAGCAGCGGCACCACAAGCTTCGACTGCAGCCATGCGGAGAATTTTCCGCTCTGGTCCAGGTCCGGGCTTCCGAAGATCCCGTGATCCATATGAATCCTGCGCCGCTGGATCAGCTGGCCGACAAAGCTGCATCCCAATGAAGATCCCAGTGCTCCGTCAATCCTGCCGTTATAGTTATCGAGAATATACTGCTCAATCTTTTCCGTCACGCTCAGCATATCCGGAAAGATTCCTCCCTTTCCGTCAAAGCCGTCATAGTTGACGCAGATCAGATGATACTTCTTTCCGAGATCCTCCAGCACATTGCTGAAGTTTGTCTGATAATCACATGCCGTTCCCGGCAATAACATCAGTACTTTCCCGTCTTTTAATCCCATTTCATCAAACTGCATATATCCGTCCTCTTAAGTTAGCTATATCTAATCAATCTGATTTTAACACTGACGCATCTTACGTTTCAACAGAACGCATCACCCGCAGCCGTTTTTTCCGAAAGACAGGAACACCGCAGTGTCCCTGTCTGAAAATCATATGTTCAGATTCCCGGTCCTGCAGGATTACAGGAACAGCGAAGTAATGTGGTATACAGCGCAGGAAAGCACCAATGCGCCGCATACATAGAATGAAGCGATTCCTGCTGTCCATTTCAGGGAATGGGATTCCCTGTAGGTTGTGCTGAGCGCCATAACGCACGGAATATTGAATGTGCATGCGCACATGAAGGCAAGTGCTTCCGGTCTTGAGACTGCGGAAGTCATGGCCTGACCCAGCACGGCGTTATCGGTTGCGACATTGAATGCGGAGCGGAACGTCGCATCCAGCACGGTACCGTCCCCGACAAACGCCGCATTCAGTACTCCGAGCACCGCTTCCTTGGCAAATGCGGAGCTGATAAATCCCATGAAGGTTCTCCAGCCGAGGCCGAAGATTCTGGTCACCGGTTCAATCGCCGTACCGACTTTATACAGCAGGCTGTCCGCCACATTCCCGGTTCCGCTGTAGGAGAACGCCCAGAACAGCAATGAGATCAAAGATACCGTGCGCAGTGCCCTGCGGAAGATATCCCACGCCTTTAAAAGCGCTTCTTTTGCGATGTGCTTCCAGTGCGGCTTATGATACGGCGGCAGTTCCATGATCATGCCGCTTCTGCTATTCTGCGGCACAAGCTTCGGTCCGAACACTTTTGAAACAACGATCATCAGAACAACCACATACAGCAGGATGCCGAGAATTACCAGCATGGTCTGCAGCGGCGTAAAGAACATCGTGCTGATGACCGGAATGATCGTCCAGATCGATGCGCAGGGCACTGCCCATACCACCGCCATGGTAAGCATGCGCTGTCCCCAGTTGTCCATAACGCGCGTGCCGCAGGTCCCGCCGATCGTGCATCCGAATCCCATCAGGATCGGACAGATAGCCTTTCCCTGCAGGCCGAGTCCCGACAGCAGACTGTCAAACTGATAGGCCGCTCTTGCCAGGAAGCCGATTTCTTCGAGATAGCCGAAGACCAGATTGACGCCGAAGACAAAGCCGGCCATGGCAATGCAGAAGTACAGCGTATTCGGCAGGATGATGCTGAAGATCGAAACAAGCCACGGGTGCACGTTCAGTCCGTTCAGCAGATCCGCAATCGGTTTGTTCAATAACTGCGGAATCATCGAGCCCGCCCCCATCAGCGGCATGCATATCAGCATCGCTGCAAGGAATCCTGCCAGTATGGTACCGAAGCAGGCAAACTTGCCGAGCACAGGACTGAGCAGGATCCTGTCCCGGCGGCTCAGCTCATACGATCCGGCTGAAGTATGCGTGACATTTTCCAGCATTTCACTGATCCACCGGTACTTCGCTTCGCTTTCCGCCTGGACGGTTTCGGAGGAAAAACCTTTCTGTTCCTTCAGCTGCGGTGCGGAAGCCAGCTTATGCGGATTCTGCAGTTCTTTTGCAAGCAGTGCCTTCAGCGCTTCATATCCGGTGCTTTCCGCCGCCGTAAACGGCATGACCGGGATCCCGAGCCGCTTTTCCAGCAGTCTGTGGTCAATCTCCTTATTCTGCGCTTTTGCGACATCCATCATGTTCAGAAGAAGCACAGCCGGCTTATCCAGTGCCGCAAACTCGGCGGTCATATACATGCTGCGCTCCAGCTGGGAAGCATCCACGAGGATGCACACCAGATCCGCCTGTCCGCTGCTGATAAAGTCCGCGGTAATCACTTCTTCATCCGAATTTCCGGACAGGCCGTAGCTTCCCGGCAGATCGGTCACGGTATAGCGCGTACCGTTATATGTGTAATATCCTTCATTCTTTTCGACCGTTTTTCCCGGCCAGTTGCCGACATGCTGGCGGGAGCCGGTCAGACCATTGTATACCGTAGATTTGCCGGAGTTCGGCTGTCCGAGCAGTGCAATTGCATTTGTCATTCTGTTTCCACCTCGATCCTTTCCGCATCGTTCCGGTTAAGGGCAATCAGTGTTTCCCTCAGATAAACCAATACCGGCATTTTCCGGTCATTGCGTACCGTCTGAAATGGCGTTCCTTCCGTAATGCCGATCGATGTGATCCGGTTCATAAAATGCGTGTCTCCGGAGATGTTCCGGATGGTGCCGTACTGATCCGCTTTTGTTTCCGTAAGCCTCATACATTTCCTCCTGTTTTCGCATGCGTGCCGCATCTGCCGCAGCTTCCGCCGCAGCCGCAGTTGCATTTCCCCTGTTTCTTTTCTCTGATGCTGCTTCTGATCATGAAATACACAATTGCCAGCACCGCAAGCAGAAGCACAAGCGACGCCCCGTTTTCTTTCAGCAAGATCATGAATCTCCCCTCTCTTTCAGTTAGTGTTACTTAACTACATGTCTGAATGAATGCCTCACGGGCGTGAGGCAGAATATCTTTATAAACCCAGTACCTGATAGGAACCGGCGGTAAAGAAGCTGACGATCGTATGGATATATTTCTCCATTTCTTCCCTGCTGAGATCATGGAGCACAGCTTCAAAGACACACGAGATATAGGCGTGGCATATCATATGCATTTCCTGCACGGAAGGTATTTCCGCACTGATATATCCGAGATCCTTTGCCAGATGCAGCGAGCGCAGTGAGATATCCGTTTCCATCGTTACGATATCATTCAGAAAGTCGCTGTACGGCGTCCCGTCCGAACATTTCAGCAGAAGCTTCAGCGCATTGAAATTCCGGTAGATATAATCCAGCAGACGGTTTGCGTCCATGATCATCCAGAGACTGCGGATATCGCCCTTTTCCACCGCTTCCCGGCAGACAGGCTCCGCATCCGCAAAGTCCTTCTTCAATTCATCCACTGCGGGCTGTACAAAGTATGAAAAGATATCTTCCTTGCTTGCAAAATGCCTGTAGAAGGACCCGGTCGTAATTCCCGCTTCCGAACAGAGATCCCTCAGGTTTGTCCGCTCAAAGCCGTTTTCAAGGAACATCTTCATGCCCGATTCCACAATCTTCTGATGCGTATCATCATATGTACCTCTTGCCAATCCGGTGTTCCTCCTTTCGCTGACATTGTTTGCTAACTTTGTTATCATTATAGAAATACACGCAGTTCCTGTCAATTCTGTTCTCAGAACATCAGAAAAAAGATCTGCATCCTGAGGCACAGATCTTCCACATTTCCTTTATTTCTCCATGGCCTGCTTCATCCGGATGGCCGTACGTGCATCATCGATTGCTTCACCCAGCGGATACGGGGAATCCGCTTCTCCTGATGCATACAATCCTGTTTCATACAGCAAGGCAGCCAGCGCTGTTTCATCCTGTCCCAGTCCGCCGACGCCGATCAACGCTGTCCTCATATCCGCCTCCCATAATTGTTTCATTCCGATCATATTATATGGGATTTCAGGGAATGGCCGCAGAAAGATGCCTGCTTTTCAAAGACACGCTGAAATCACAGATTCTCATCCTTCAGTCTGGCAATCGCAGCACCTTCCGGTGTGATAAAGCAGAGCTCGCACTCCGTTTCCTCATCAAACAGATGATAAACATATCCAGCGGAATGCGTTCCCCGGCATACGGTCTTTACGCTGTTGGCGCAGTATCCGACCTTTGTGCCTTCCGGCTTGCATACAAGGATGGCTTCCTCATCATAGATGTTGTCATGGTCCTTCTTCATCTTCAGCGTTTCGCCGATTCTCAGAAAAGGAGACAATGCATAATCCGGAATATGCGTAATTGTAATAAATGTACCTGTCATACACGAAAACCTCTCTTTACGGTTATCATCATAAAAAGAACGGTATACAAAAAAACTGCCGGCAAAAAACCGGCCGATATGACCGGTTACTGTTCACACGGTAGAAGGCTTCCCTGAGGATTAACCTCTTGAGAAGCCTTCTTTCATCATCTGGTATATATTATGGCCTTGCTGGTCTGCTGACTTTATCAGGCTCAGCACATTGCAGTATA
>SVBN01000074.1 GCA_015058875.1 Erysipelotrichaceae bacterium
TTTCTCAGTATTTCGCACTCTGTTTCTGTCAATCTCCTATACCTGGACATACTTCACCTCACAAAAAACCCGCAAAGGGTGTCTCTGAGTTGTCAAACTCAGGTCCTCTTTACGGGTATCAGTTTACCGGCAGGCTTTTTGCATGCTGTTATTCCTCATCCGGATGAAAGTCGCTCACCGACCAGACGCCACGGGCCGCCCTGGTTTTCAGGTGACAATGAAACTCCTTTTCTTCCGTACCGTTTCCAAGCACTGCCGATACGGCAATGGTTCCGTCATCTTCCCATTTCTTTTCAAAATCAAGAATCTTCCACCCTTCATATTCTTCCTGCAGGATCTGATGTTCCAGTTCTTCCCGGATGGCTTCATCTTCCGCTTCCGATATCATTTCTTCCAGTTCATCCAGGCTTTCCGCAATCCGGTTTTCCCCGAGATATGCATCAAGGAATGCAATGAGACTGTCTTTTCCTTCGTTCCACGCCTCCGGTATTTCATCCGCTTCATATTCCCCGTAGATCTGTCTTGAGCTCACATAATCCACATGGATTTCCAGGAAGTCCTGATTGTGATCCGGATCACTGTGACTGTCCTCATGCAGTCTCTGCAGATCAAGCTCCTCAATCTTTTCCGACAGCTGTTCCAGCAGGCCGTTTTCCATATCCGCGAATTCAAAGCTGAGGGATTTCCCCGCTTTACGGTCATATACATTGCGGTAGAAATAAACCAGATCATTCTCCGCACTGATCATGCCGTAACGGTATGTCATGGAATCTTCCTGCATGAATTCCAGGGAGAAATGATCAATCACATAATTGTTTTCATCTTCCGCTGTTTCTGCATATCCTGCATCTGTAAACACACGGTTGAACAGTTTCCTGAGATCCTTTGCCCACTGTGCTTCCGGTTCATTATTGAACGAGAAATACAGCTTCTCTCCGGATGCATACACCGCGCTGAGACTGCATGGCTGAAACTCATCGGGCAGTCCCGCGGTATGTTTGTCAATCCCGTTCAGCTTTGCAAGCTTATGCTTTTCAATGATATGCTGCACGTCATCTTTCAGGGACGGATCCGCTTCCGTGCGGATCCGGTACGCCCGGTCCTCCGCCAGCATCAGCTTCCCGTCTTCCCCGCTCAGGCTGTAGCTGTACCAGCTGCCCTGCCGCATGGAGTAGTCGTCATATACATAAAAGGACGCAGAAAAGAAAGTCAGATCATCGGACGCAATCTGCTTCGGCGCATCCGGATCGCTGTGATCCACGGTTCCGCCGCCCATCATATGATCATTATTCATGTCTGAATCTCTCCGGCATCCGCCTGCACTGATTGCCAGCAGAAATACTGCAGTCCATTTCAATATCTGTTTCATCAGGGTGTCCCCCTATACCGCAATTCATTTATAACATGATTCTTTGGTGATATGAAGACAATGCTGTTTCCGGAAAAAGAAAAGCAGACTGCCATGCAGCGGGCATATCTGCTTTGGAATCATATATTACTGGTCGCGGATGGAACCGTCGCCGTTCAATCTGCACATGACCGGGAATTCCACTGCCGGATATTTCTCTTCCACTCCTTCCACGAGATCAATACCGAGTCCCGGCGTCTCCGGTACCGTGACATATCCGTTCTCAGCCTTAAAATAATCCGTAACAAGGTCGCTCTTCCTTGCGGCTCTGTTTCCCATCAGCGGTCCGTCCGGATCCGGGTATTCGCAGATCAGCAGGTTGTCGATGCTCATGCAGAACTGCATTTCCGCAGCCGTGCATACCGGTGAGAGCGGATTGTGCGGTACAATCGGACACATCTTTGTCTCTGCCAGTGCCGCGATCTTGCGGGCTCCGGTAATGCCTCCGACCGTCGTCAGGGAAACTCTCACATAGTCCGTCGCCTTCTTATCCAGCAGATCCTGGAATTCAAAGATCGTATGAAGACGCTCCCCGGTCGCAATCGGAATACGGCTCTTGGAAACGACATACGCCATCGCATCATTGTTTCCCGGCGGAATCGGATCCTCCACAAACAGCGGGTGGGTATCCTCGATCTCATTGATCAGCACGACTGCTTCTCCCGGAAGCGATCTTCTGTGCAGTTCGATGCACAGATCAATATCATCCCCGACCGCTTCCCGCATCAGATGAACACGCCGGATTGATTCTTCGATATTCTTCACATGTGTTTTCTCATAGGGCATGGATACCGGTTCATCCAGGAACGGTGAGAGATGTCCGACAGCGGTATATCCCTGCTCTCTTCTTTTCCTGCAGTTATTCACCATCTCTTCATCTGTTTTTGCGAATACATGGGAATAAACTCTGACTTTATCACGGCATTTTCCGCCGAGCAGACGGTAGATCGGAACTCCGTAATACTTGCCGGCAATATCCCACAATGCGACATCGATTGCCGAAATCGCGCCCATGACTGACGAGCCGCGGAAAAAGAAACCGCGGAACATTGCCTGCCACAGGTGCTCGATATCCAGCGGATCTTTTCCGACAAGGAATGAAGCAAAGTTGTTGATCTGTGCTGCGGATGCTTCAAGCGCACCGAATGAACCGCTCTCGCCGATGCCGGTCAGTCCTGTGTCGGTCGTGACTCTGGCGTAGCAGTATCTGTCGGTGCGGATTGCTTCGACTTTCTCAATTTTCATGTATTTTCTCCCTGTATCAATGCTTCTTTGTTTTCAGAATAGAATCATATTTCCGCAGCGTCTAATACATGTTTTTAATCAACCATAAATATTATTTATGCCTTACTGCAGTTATCATTTGGGTGCTATATTATCTGTATGATCACGCTGAAGCACATGAAATACTTTTCCGCAGTATGCAGAACCATGAATATCACAAAAGCGGCAGAAGAACTGTATATCTCCCAGCCTGCGCTTTCACTGGCAATGAAGGAGCTGGAACATGAAGTCGGCAGTCCCCTCTTCGAAAAGCACGGAAACCGGATTGTCCTCACGGAAACAGCCCGCATTCTTCTGAAAGAGATCCGGCCGATTACGGACCGGGCGGATCATCTGAACCGGATGATTGAAGAAGGAACCCTGAGCCGGAAGTATTTCCGTTTCGGATTCTCATCCATTGTCGGCATCAGCGCCGCACCGGATCTCTGTCATCAGTTTTCCCAGAGACATCCGGAAATCAATCTGATCATCAGCGAAGGAGTCGGACCGGATATGCTGGAACAGCTGGATCACGGCGTGCTGGATGCCGTGCTGACCGGTTCCTATTACGACACTGCCGCGCCCTGGGCTGGAAAGTTCCATACCATGGATATTTCCTTTTCACCCCTTGCGTACTGCGTCGGAAAAAAGCATCCGCTGGCAAAGCGGAAATCAGTGACAGCAGAGGAAATCGCAGCTTATCCGGTGATTATGCTGAGGGAAAGCTATCCGGTCGCAAGACATATTGAATCCGCTTTTGAAGCCCGCGGATATCATCTGAACATTGCCCTGCGTACGGATCAGATATTTACGGTGGAGCAGTTCATTTCCAGCGGATTCGCAGCCGGATTCCTGCCGCAGCCGGCAATTGACGGAAACAGCAGGATCGTTTCCGTTTCCTGTGATGAGATCAGCGCCGACATCACCTCACCGGTTAAGCTTTACCGGAAAAAAGGAAGTTCATCAGACACAATGAACTCCTTTCTCGAGTGCATCCGGAATAACACATAGGCCGAAAGAAAGAGCAGAAACCGTTCTGCTCTCTTTCTTTATCAATGACATATTTCCAGAAGCTTCTGCGCACGCGCTCTGAGATCATCATATTCCGTCAGTACAGTGACTTCCTTCAGGACGTCCGCCAGCGCTTTGAGATCCGGAATCTTGGCCTTATCCTCTGTCGTCAGATAGTGCTCCAGCGCCGACATCATTCTGTATGAATAGTATTCATCATTTTCACACTCGAAGAATTCATCCACCAGCATGGCGTCTGTTTCAATTGCATCTTCTTCCAGATGTCCGTAAGGGCCGGAAAATGCTTCAATCACCTGAACATCTTCTATTGTGCCTGCATAGAAGTTATAGCACGCAAGCATCAGACTTTCCTCTTCTTCCCCGTACATCACTTCATTGTATTCCGCACTGTTGTACTCGCATATGCCTTCAAATACGGCACCGTCCGGGTCCGTGATTCTGATCAGCTTCCCGTCATAATCCTTCAGTTTCATAGTTAAATCCTCCGCTGTCCTGCGGTTTCATTATACTGTGCGGAATGCATTTATACAGCGGAAAATGTTCTGACTTTCCATCCGGCAGCTTCGCGCCGCTCACCGATGAAGTTCCGGTAAATGCCCTCCTCCTTCATCAATTCTTCATGTCTGCCCTGCTGGACGATCTTTCCGTGATCAATCACGAGAATCTGATCGGCATGTTCCACGGTCTTCAGACGGTGCGCAATCATAATGACGGTCTTTTCCGCCGTCAGTGCCTGAATTGCCTGCATCAGCTCATTCTCATTTTCGGGATCCACATTTGCCGTGGCTTCATCCAGGAAGATTACCGGCGCATCCTTCATCATGGCCCTGGCAATGGAAATTCTCTGTTTCTCTCCGCCGGACAGCGAGGCGCCGCCCTCGCCGATTACCGTATCATAGCCCTGCGGCAGCTGTTCGATAAAATCATGACAGCACGCTTTCTTTGCGGCCGCAATCACTTCGTCCATGCCCGCCTCCGGACTGCCGAAGCGGATATTGTTTGCAATCGTATCATGGAACAGATATACATTCTGGAAGACAAAGGAGAAGTTCTTCATCAGCGCATCCATGTCATAATCCCTGACATTTCTTCCGCCGAGTTCCACCGTTCCGGCATCCGTATCCCAGAACCTTGCCAGCAGATTGACCAGCGTCGTCTTTCCGCTGCCGGAAGGACCGACAATCGCAGTCGTTGTCTTTTCCGGTATTTCGACCGAGATGCCGTCAATGACCTTCCGCCTGTCATAGGAGAATTCCACATCCTGCGCGCGGATATCCGTATTCTCCGGAGTAATGTCCTCTCCGGAAATATCCATCTGCGGCGTATCCAGAATCTCCTGTGCCCGGTCGACGCTGCCGTCCACTACTCGCAGAAGCGCGGAATAATTGCCTGCAGTTTCCAGGCTCGAATTTACGATAAATGCGGAGATCACCATGACGATGGCTGTCAGTGCATCCATCGTTCCCTGACACCAGAACCAGCACGACGCCGCGACCATGCATACACCGGTCAGCTTTGCGATCAGATTCTGGAATGTCATTCTTGGAATCAGCGTCATTTCCATTTCCGTATTCACATTGACATTTTCCGCAATGGCTTCGTTCAGCTCGCGGCTCTTGGCTCCGCTGAGATGATAGGCTTTTACTTCCGCCATTCCCTGCAGATATTCCATCACCTTTTCCACAACCTTTTCATCCGCATCCAGTTTCTTTCCCGACAGGCCTGCGGCAGCTTTCTGCAGAAAGCTGTTGGCAAACAGGAACAATGCGAATCCGGCAATCAGAAGCAGTGCGATCCTGATATCAAAGAAGCACAGCATGACGATAATCAGCGACGTTGTCAGCAGTCCCTCGCATACCATCATGATGACGCGGGTAGCGACATTCTCCAGATTCTCCATCACATTGGTCGTGACGGAAGTAATCTGTCCCAGGGAGTTGGCATTGAAATAGCCCATCGGCAGATAGCGCATGTGCTCGGCGATTTCCACCCGCTTCTTCGCGCACGTATCATATCCGCCTTCCGTCTGCAGCATCATGCTCTTGGCCTTGATCAGACCGGAGCCGATAATGCTGAAGACCATGATGCCGCTGCTGATGAGAATATCCCGTCCGGTAATATTCCCCGCCAGCATGGCCCTGACCATATTGGCGATCGCCGGAATCTTCATTGCTTCAAGCATCGCCTGCAGCACACCCAGCAGGATGGAGAGCGTGAACTTTCTGCGGTTTTCCTCTCCGCAGAATGCAAAGAATTTACGGATGATTCTAACCATTATCCTTTACCTCCATGTGGGCGTTCCACATTGTTTCATAAAGACCGTGCCGCTGAAGCAACTCATCGTGCGTGCCGTGATCGTCGATCACGCCGTCTTTGATGACATAGATCTGATCGGCGTCCGCGACCGTACTCAGACGGTGGGCAATGACAATCAGCGTTTTCCCTTCCGTCAGCTTTGAAACGGAGCGCTGTATCACCGCCTCATTCTCGGGATCGGTATATGCGGTTGCTTCATCCAGAATGACAACCGGAGCCCCCTTCAGCATGGCTCTGGCAATCGAAATCCGCTGCCGCTCGCCGCCGGAAAGATGTCCGCCGGAGGAACCGGCCATCGTATCGTAGCCGTTTTCCAGACTCATGATAAATTCATGGCATCCGCTCTGCCTTGCGGCCTCTTCCACCTCTGCATCCGTCGCATCGCTTCTGCCGAGACGGATGTTCTCCCGGACAGACATGTTGAAGAGATAATTGTCCTGCGATACAAACGCAATGCGGTCCGCATAATCCTCCTGTGAGATCTTCCGGATATCCGTCCCGCCAAGCTGAATCGATCCGGAATCGGGATCCCACAGCGATGCGATCAGACGTGCGATCGTACTTTTTCCGCTGCCGCTCGGTCCCACCAGGGCAATGAAGCTGCCTTCCGGGATCTCCATATTTATGCCGTGCAGCACTTCTTTTTCCTTATAGGAGAATCTGACATTTTCCAATACCAGATCATTGCTTTCGGGAACTTCACCCTTTTCGGGACGCTCCATCTCCTGTGCATTCAGAATGGACTGCACCTCCCCGAAGATCGTTCCCATCGTGCGGATATCATCCGAATAGCTCATCATTGTCACCAGCGGCGTAATCAGTCCGACAGACAAAATGACCACCATGACAAAATCCTTCGGATCAAGACTTCCGTTCTTCATCAGCAGTCCGCCGACCGGAAGCACCGAGACCATATTCGCCGGCATGACAACCATCGCGAATGTCATCGGCAGGATGCTTGCCCGCATCCAGTCGATAAAGCTGTGCGCAGCCTCATAGGCGTCGTTCACAAAGCGGTCATAGCTGGACTTTGTCTTACCGAATACCTTAATCACCTGAATGCCGTTGATATATTCCACGGCTGTATTGTTCAGGGCTTTGGTCGCATCCAGCGTATGCGCATAAAACTCCGTGCTGCCTGTCATCATCAATGCATAGCAGAAGACGCCGATCGGAATCGTCGCCAGCGAAGCCAGACCCATCCGCCAGTCAATCGTGAAGACAAAGATCAGGATCACCACCGGCACCAGAAGATTTGCGGTAAACTCCGGAACGATATGCGCCAGTGTCGTCTCGATGCTGTCGATGCGCTCGATCAGCGTATTCTTCAGAGCACCGGTGCTCCTGTCCATCACCGCTCCGAGCGGCATCCTTGTCAGCTTCTCCGTACACCGCTTGCGGATTTCACCGAGCACCGCGAATGTTGCCTTATGGCTGGCGGATGTTGAGAACGCATGACACAGCACTCTCAGCAGCCAGAACACCGCCATAATCAGACATTTTGAAAGATAAAAGGAAAACTCCCTCTGCCCGTCCATCAGTCCGTGCACAACCCCGATCACAACAAAATACGGTGCGACAGAACATGCTACCCCGGCCAGCGCCAGTATCACGCTCTGCACATACTGGCTGCCGTGATCTCCTGTCTGCGACAGGATCCAGGCAATCGGTGAAGGACCTTTCTGTTTTGTTTCCATTGGATAACCTCCCCTTTTCCCGTTAGCTAACAACGAACTGTTAGTGTTATCTAACCTGCAGATAAACGGATCTTCTGTCCGGTACAGACAGGCGCATTGTCCATTAGTTATAGCTAACTTTGCTTTATCCTACCACAGCCGCAGGGATCGTGCCAAGTGCTTTCCTGTCCCGGAAAAAAGGATTCCAAAAATCGGAATCCCTTTGAGCATCAGATTTTCATCGCTGTTTCATACGCCTGCCAGATCACGGTTCTCAGATTCCCGACCCGATCGCAGTCTCCGACAAGGTATGCATTCTTCTTTTTTCCGGATGCCAGCGGCTCCTATGGATGGTGTCCTCTTCGCAGGAGGATAGATTCTGACATAAACTTTCATGAAAAAAGAACCGCAGCACCGGTTCTTTTTACTATAGGGGGAAAGAAATATCTTACATTGATAAGATAACAGATCTTTGTGGCAGGAGTGTAAACGGTTTGTGTTCAAATGATGAAAACTCCCGGACGGACCGGGAGTTTATGAACTGATATTAAAGATTCCAGACAGCTTCGTACGCTTCGGTGGTAGCGCCGATGATATTGCCGATGCCGGTGCAGTCGCCGATCGCGATGACATGCTCCGCGCACCCTTCCAATACATCCTTCAGACGGCCGTCGGGACGGTATCCCAGCGCCTGTACAACAATATCGGCTTCATAGGTTTCCGTCTGCTGTGTCTGCAGGTTCACCGCATGGATTTCCGTATCCGTGAACTACGTTGTATTCATAGACGGATGCATTTCCGCATGCAGCTCTTCCAGCCTGATCAGCAGCGCGGCATTGTTCTTGATGGAACCGTCTCCAGCAATCCGCTTGCCGATTTCATCATCCAGTTCAAAGATGCGCACATGATTTCCTTTATGGGCAAGCAGTTCGGCAACCTCCAGTCCGGTGAAACCGGATCCGATGACAACCGCATTCCTGCCGGTATATTTTTCCGGATTCAGATAAACTTCCGAAGCCAGTACGACATGGGCCTTATCAATCCCGGGCAGCTTCAGGGAAATCTGACTGCCTCCTGTCGCAATAATCACTGCGTACGCGTTCAGCTTCCGGAATCAATGTCATTGATCCCCGGGAAGCCGCAGAGAACATGCGGAAAATGAAGCAGGAGATGCTCTTCTTCCGAAGGGCGTATGAGGATCATTCCCAGAATGCCCTGATGAAATATATCCGTGAATACTACACGGCGGAATTTGTCCGGGCTGCCGAAAGTATTACCGGCGGAAAGCTTTCCGCACAGCTGCTTTTCAGCATCCGGCTGTATGCCTGCGGGGCGACCGAAGCCTGCCGGGAATGGATCCTGGATGACCGTGACACGCCGGCGGAAGAGATCGTTGAAATGATGTTTCAGTCCATGCCCGAGTCCATGCGCCGGATCTATTTCGTCTCCAGAGCGTCCGTAAGTAAAACAGACAGTCCCACCGGTTGAAAGGTGCACCAATCAACGCTGTTTCTGATACAATGATTCTGGCGTTTCACACAAGCCGTACACCGCAGATTACGCCGTTATTTCCGCACGTCTGCGTTTATGAATTACAGGAGAGTCTCAATGATCGGATGGAAAAAAGGCTGTCTGGGGACAGCAGGAATATTTCTGCCTCTGATGATGGCTGCGCAGATGCTTCTGCCTGTGACAGCAGAGGCTGCCCCGCTTCTTACCATCGGGAATACCGGGGATGATACGGCTGTTGCGATTGATCCGGTAAACCGGGGCGACAGCTATTCCGCAGTGCTCTACAACAATATGAATGGTCTTCCGACCTCCGAGGCGAATGACATCGTACAGACCGCCGACGGCTTCATCTGGATCGGCAGCTACGCCGGTCTGATCCGCTATGACGGTGATTCCTTCGTCCGCATGGACGCCTCCACCGGGATCTCCAGCGTCGTCAGTCTGCACGTTGACGAAAAGGACCGTCTCTGGATCGGAATGAATGACAGCGGCCTGGCCATGATGGATCACGGGGATATCCGCTTCTGGACAGCAGCGGACGGTCTCACCTCTTCCAAGATCTGCGATATCGCGGAAGACAGTTTCGGCAATATATACGCCGGCACGACCAGCGGAATTGCCGTCATTGATGAGAATCTGAATCTGAAGATGCTGAAGGAACCGCTGATCCGTGAATCCTATGTCGACAAGCTGAGGGAAGGCGCGGACGGCAGGATCTACGGCATCACCTACGACGATGATGTATTCGTACTGGATGAAGGCAAAGTGGCGAGATACATCAGCCACAGAAAGAGCAGAATACCGAACATCGTATGCCTTCTGCCGGATCCGGCGGATTCCGATTATATATATATCGGTACGGATAATACCGGTTTCTACCACGCCAGCATTGCCAAAGGCTTCGCAGATCCGGAAACCATCGACATTTCCCCGATGACCAATATCATGGATATCCAGCAGTTCCGGGATCAGGTATGGATCAGCGGCCTCAACGGCATCGGCATTCTGGACAGCAGCGGATTCCACATGATCGACGGTCTGCCGATGAACAATCTGATCGGCCACATCACCGCCGACTATGAAGGCAATCTCTGGTTCACTTCCACCCGTCAGGGCGTCATGAAGATTGTTCCGAACCAGTTTGTCGATCTGTTTGAACGCTACGGCATTCCCGAAACGGTTACCAATTCCACCTGCATGTATCATGATCAGCTGTTTGTCGCAGCCGACAGCGGCCTGATTGTCCTGTCAGAGGACGGACCGGTCACATCCCTTCCGCTGGAAAGCGCCATATCGGCGGGCGGAATCGCATTGGATGAACATGATCTGATTTCCATGCTTAGAGGAAACCGCATACGCTCCGTCATCCGCGATTCCAAAGACAATCTCTGGATTTCCACCTGGCGCGGCAGCGGCCTGCTGAAATATGACGGAAAGAATGTCGTCCAGTTCACAGAACGCGACGGACTGTTCTCCGATCACATCCGAGCAGTATGCGAACGGAATGACGGCGCAATCCTGGTCGTCAACTCCGGCGGTGTCTGCGTGATTGAAAACGATGAAGTAACTCAGCAGTACGGAAAAGACAGCGGCATCGCCAATCCCGAAAGCCTGACGGTATCCTACGGTCTCAACGGGGATATCGTGCTGGGATCCAACGGCGGCGGCATCTATGTCATTTCCAAAGACGGCACAAGAACCATCGGGTCTGAGGAAGGTCTTTCCTCGGGAATCGTGATGCGCATCAAGCGCGATATTGAACGTGATCTGTTCTGGATTGTCACCAGCAATTCCATTGCATACATGACGCCGGATTACAAGGTCACCACAATCCATCAGTTCCCCTATTCCAACAACTATGATCTCTATCAGAACAATGCCGGCGATATGTGGGTGCTTTCCAGCAACGGCATCTATGTCGTTCCCGTGCAGCAGCTGCTGGACAATGAGGAAATCAATCCTGTCCACTACAGCCTGAGCAGCGGCCTGCCCTGCGTGCCGACCGGGAACTCCTACAGCGAACTGACGGAAAACGGCGACCTGTATATCGCCGGAAGCACCGGCGCCGCAAAGGTCAATATCGATTCCCCGATGGAGGATATCAATGATCTGAAGGTATCCGTGCCGTATGTGGATGCGGACGGTGTGCGCCTGTATCCTGACAGCGAGGGACACTTCACAATTGACAGCAGCGTGCAGAAGCTGACCATTTACAGCTACGTATATAACTATTCCCTGACCGACCCGCAGGTATCCTACCGGCTGGAAGGATTTGACCGCGACAGCGTTACCGTAAAGCGCAGTGAACTCGGCCCGGTGGATTATACCAACCTGCCCGGCGGAAACTACCATTTCGTCATCCGGCTCATGGACTCCCTCGGCATGGAAGACAGAACCGTGTCCATTGCAATCACAAAAGAAAAAGCCCTGCATGAACAGGGATGGTTCTATTTCCTGATCGGCGTCCTGTCTCTCATGGCCATCGGGTACGGCGTCAAGCATTATATTGACCGCAAGACCAGAGTGATGGAAAAGAAGCAGAAGGAAGCTGTGGAAAAGGAACGCCTGAATACCGAACTGCAGACTGCCGCCAAGATTCAGGCAAGCATCCTGCCGCACCAATTCCCGCCGTTCCCGGAAAGAAAAGAGTTTGATATCTTTGCGGCAATGATTCCGGCAAGGGAAGTCGGCGGCGACTTCTATGATTTCTTCCTGATCGACGAAGATCATCTGTGTCTTGTCATCGCCGATGTTTCCGGCAAGGGAATCCCGGCTTCCCTGTTCATGATGATTTCAAAAACAATCGTTCAGAGCAGCGCCATGCTGGGTGCCGACGCAGCCGGAATTCTTGCCAGCACAAATGCGGCGCTTTGTTCCAACAACCAGGTCGACATGTTTGTCACGGTATGGCTCGGCATTCTGGAAATCAGTACCGGAAAGCTGACTGCCGCAAATGCCGGACATGAATACCCTGCCCTTATGAAGAACGGCAGATTTGAGCTTCTCAAAGACAAACACGGCTTCGTAATCGGCGGAATGGAAGATGCAAAATATCATTCCTACGATGTAATGCTCGAACCGGGAGACAAGATCTTTGTCTACACCGACGGCGTACCCGAGGCAACCGACGCGCAGGAACAGATGTTCGGAACAGACCGGATGCTGGAAGCGCTGAATCAGGATCCCGAAGCCGGTCCGGTCATCATTCTGGACAACGTTCAGAATGCGGTCAACAGCTTCGTGCAGGACGCCGAGCAGTTCGATGATCTGACCATGCTGTGTCTGATCTACAACGGTCCGCAGAAGTAATACCGAACACTCACGAGAAAGAAAACGGGAACAGTCTGAGCAGGCTGTTCCCTTTGCTTTCCGGTGATTAACCTTTCCTTCTGACTCTTCTGGCGGAGGAAGAGATTGCCCTTGCCGGACAGACCAGCGTGCAGAGATGACACCCGACACATTCTGCCGGATCAAGAACAGGGCGGCGCCGGACATTGAAGCGCAGTGCCTGATGTCCTCCGTCCATGCAGGAAATCACGCATCTGCCGCATCCGATGCACAGATCACGATGAAACTTCGGATAGATTACGGTATCACGCTCCAGAATATCCGTCGTGGAACTGACCGCATCCAGTGCAAGACCGGCAGCTTCTCTGATATTGGCAAAACCCTTTTCGGCCAGATAATAATTCAGGCCGCTTTTCAGATCATCGATGATCCGGTATCCATACTGCATGACAGCGGTTGTCACCTGAAGGCTGGTCGCTCCGAGCAGGATAAATTCCAGAGCATCCCCCCAGGTTTCTATACCGCCCATTCCGGTAATTTCCAGATCCTTCAGCCCGGGATTCTGCGCCAGCTCCGCAATGAACCGCAGGGCTATCGGCTTTACGGCATTTCCGCTGTAGCCGCCGACTGCCGACATGCCGTGCACCGCCGGAGAGGAAACATAGGTGTGGCGGTTAATTCCGACAATGCTCTTAATGGTATTGATTGCGGCGATTCCGTCTGCCCCGCCGCGCGCTGCGGCTTCGGCTGCCGGAGACATCTCGGCAACATTCGGCGTCAGCTTGGCAAATACGGGAATTGAGGTACCCCGCTTCGCGGCAGCTGTATACTTTTCCACCAGTTCCGGAATCTGACCGATGTCTGCACCGAGTCCGCCTTCCGCCATATTCGGGCAGGAGAAATTCAGTTCCACAGCATCGGCTCCGTTCTCTTCGCACAGGCATGCAAGCCGCTCCCATTCCGCTTCATCCCTGCCCATAATCGAAGCAAGTATGAATTTATGCGGATAGTTCTGCTTCAGTCTGCGGAAGATTTCCATGTTCTCTTCCACGCTGTGATCGGACAGCTGTTCGATATTCTTAAAGCCGGTAATCGTTCCGGAGTCTCCTGTAATGGCGGAGTATCTTGGACTGGCCTCATGGATTTCAAAAGAACATATTGTCTTGAAGCACGCCCCGGCCCAGCCGGCTTCAAATGCACGGGCACACATATCATACGTGCTGGCAACAACCGAAGAGGAAAGCAGGAACGGATTCTCCAGAGGAATGCCGCAGATATCCGTACGCAGACGTTCCTCATCCTCAGGCAAGGGAATTTCCAGTTCCGGTTTTACTTCTTCATACAGCCGCGCAACAAGCTCTGCGATCGGAATCTGTGAAGGACGGACACAGGCATCTTCACACCGTCCGGTACACCTGATGCACGGATTCATTTCCGGAAGACGTGCTGCCGCATATTTTTCATTATCAAACCAGATATGGCCAGGGCAATCGCAAAGTAAAATCTCTGAAATAAAACGATTCAGGTAATTGCCTGAACCGTACAATAACAAATAGTTACTGTTCCGAAAACGTCAGATGAAAAGAAGTATCTATGAACTGCCGTG
>SVBN01000075.1 GCA_015058875.1 Erysipelotrichaceae bacterium
GCTGCAGACGGTATCGACCAGCAGATCCAGGATTTCATCAATGCGTCCGTGATCATAGGGATAGCTCTGCTTCAGGTCATCGATGTACAGGTGCTCCCTGAAATACCTCTCATAAGATTTTCTTTTTTCGATAGGATCCTCTCTCATCTCATCCATCCCATCTGATTCTTCGTCCATGCCTGTGACATTCACGGATAGATGGATAAGATCAGTCTTATTATTTTCAGTCTGGTTTTGATTAGTTTTATTACCTGTCGATTTGCGAAATTCTTGAGTTTCGATTTTCACAACTCCTGAATTTTGATTTTCAAAATTCTTGATTTTTGATTCCTGATCTTTCTGTGGACAGACTGTGGAAAACTTCAGAACATAGATCAAAGACGGCTTTCCAAGTCCCTGGCGCTTCTTCTTGATGAGCCCAGCGTTCTTCTCCAGTTCAGACACCAGCTTGCAGGCTTTCTGGCTCCGGCAATGCATGTCCTCCATGACATCCTCAATGGTGTAGATGATGTACGCCCGGTTGAGCGAATCGAACCATCCGTTCTTTATCGATAAAGAGAGCCGGTCCAGCATCAGACCATAAAGGAGCTTTGCCTCAACGGATATATCTTTGAACTGCTCACTTGTGATCAGCAGCTTCGGGATCCGATAGAACTGATACTGCTCGGCATCTTCCGGTCCGTAGAAATAGTCAAACTCCATCTGCTCTCCTCCTTTCTCAAATCTTCTTTAAACGCAAAAAGGACGTTTACTCTCCGCGAAATGCAGAAAATAAACGTCCATAATCAGTTCAATATTCTATTGTCTATAAGTCCTCAAGTTTTGTGCCTACAGTGACGAGTTCTATTGCTATAGCCACCCGGACATACTTTTCGAGGCGCTTTCCGCGCTTCGACCAGTCAGTCTCACCGAAGGTGAAATGCTCGTAAAAGTGCTTAAAATAAAGGATTTCTACGAGTTCAACTTTTGTAGCAACACTATAGTCTCGATGTGAACTGTTCCGGGGAACATATCCGTCGGATTGACCTTTTCCAGGTGATATCCTTTTTCATTCAGATAAGCACAGTCTCTTGCCAGTGTTCCCGGATCACAGGAAACATATACCAGCCGGTCCGGTGACATTTTGATGATGGCATCCAGTGTATCTTTGGAGCATCCCTTTCTGGGAGGATCCACAATGACAACATCGGGCTTCACTTTCCGCTTGATCAGAATCTGGGCACCGGCGTTGGCATCAGCGGTGAAGAATTCTATATTATCCGCATGATTGACCTTTGCATTCAGTTCCGCATCCTTTACGGCATCCGCAACAATCTCGATCCCGTACACCTGCTTTGCTTTTTTCGAAGCCAGGATACCGATCGTTCCGGTTCCGCAGTAAAGATCGATCACAGTCTCATTTCCGCTCAGGCCTGCATATTCCAGCGCTTTGGTATAAAGGATCTCCGTCGCGGTCGGATTGATCTGATAGAACGATCTGGCGCTGATACGAAATGTGCATCCAAGAAGCTGTTCTTCGATATACGGTCTTCCGTACAGCACATATTCTTTCCCGTCCAGAATGACATTGTCGCTTCTGCGGTTGACGATTGCCAGAATACTGACGGCTTCCGGAAACTTCTCGTGCAGTCTCTTTACCAGCTCATCGCTTCTGCGGAACGGATATTCCCTGACAATCATGCAGATCATCAGCTCACCGCTGTTGTGGGCGTGGCGTATGAGAACATGGCGGAACACATCCGCGCATTTCAGCTCTGCCAGCCATTTTTTCAGCGAAGCGGTCACCCGGTTGGACAGCTCCGTCTGCACAAGGCATGTGTCGCTTTCAATGATTCTGTTGGTATGATTCTGATAGAAACCCATCAGAACCTTTCCCTTTTCCAGCTGCACCGGTACCTGTACCTTATTTCTGTATCCGGTGGTTTCCTTTGCATACAGAATCGGCAGAGGCGTGATCTCCATACCCGCATTCTGCAGGAAGCATCCCCTGACCTTGTCCTCCTTGAAGCGCATCTGTTCCTCATGATCCATATGCATGATCTGGCAGCCGCCGCACAGACGGTAGGATCCGCACCCGGGCTGTACGCGGTGCTCCGATTTTTCAATCAGCTTCACGATTCTTGCATATCCGTAGTTTTTCTTCATTGCGGTGACGGAAAGCTCCGCGGTTTCTCCGGCAATCAGTCCCGGCACGAAGAAAACCAGTCCGTCTGTTTTAACAACGCCCGCACCGTCGTAGGTATAGCCTTCTGCTGTTCCGATAAATGTCTCATTTTTCTGCATATTCTTTAAAAGGGCATTTTCATGCCCTTTTCCTCAGTTTGTTCCTTCTGCTGCGGGAGTTTCTTCCGCAGGTGCTTCTTCACCGCCGCCGACTGTTATCTCACCGGTTTCATCCGGAGTAGGAGTTGGTTTTCCGCGGTTTTCCACATTGTCTCTCAGCTGCTGTGCAAGGGCAGCGTCGATCGGTTCCGAAACGATATTCACGACCGGTTCCGTCATGGAAGAGGTACGCGTTTCAATCACATATGCGAATTCTTCGCTGTCTCTGTTTTTCGAAAGATTGTATACATGAATTTCCAGGTCATACATCTTCTTTGATTCTGTCTGTGTGAAATACACCGACGGATCCAGTACGGAAGCCACCGCCTGATAGATTGCATCCGCAGTTACCCGTTCGGCTTCTGCAGTCATATTGTCATCCACATCGGCATAGACACGCAGTGTCGCTGTCGCAAGCTCCACATCCACGCTGTCCACTTCCGGCATGCTGCGGACGGATGACGCTATGCTGTCCAGATCGCTTCTGGTAATTGCCGGATTCAGATCTCCGTCATAACGTTCGCCGAGAATCGGTGATCCTGTATCCAGCCATGCGGACAGAAGAATCCATCCCAGCACCAGAAACGGTGTGAGGATCAGAACCAGACAGGTCCAGAATATAATCGCAGTTCTTCTGTTCTTTTTTCTGCTCTTTTTTGTTTTCTTAGCCATAGTTCTCCCTGATGCCACACCATTTTACAGTGTTTTCCTTAGTTTTTCCACAGGAACAGAATGCTTTCAATGATTCTTAAAACATGAATTACATCAGATGACGGATTGTTTCCAATGCTCCGTAGCTGTGCAGACCCGGTATCAGTGTATTGACGCCGATAAACGTGAACAGCACAACCGGTACGGCACCGATTGCATACCAGGCAAGGAATTCCCCTCTGCGCTTCCGGTTAATGCGCAGATGCAGATAAACCGCATAGATAATCCATGTGATCAGTGCCCATACTTCCTTCGGATCCCATGTCCAGAAAGAAGACCATGCTTCTTCGGCCCAGATTGCACCGGTCACGATCGTGATTGTCAGCATCAGCAGTCCCAGCGCAATCAGACGGTAGATGAAGAAATCCATCTGAACCAGAGTCTTGTCGTTTTTGTTCTTACGGCTGATGAGGATATACCGTACGCCGACGCCCCCCGCCAGCATGAATCCCGCATAGGAAATTGCCGCGGAGCCGATATGGAATCCGAACCAGGAACTCCTCAATGCCGGCATCAGATCGGTAATCTCACGCGGCTGCAGCGCCGCATAGGACAGGATCAGGAAGGCTGCCGCAATACCGACTGCCTGCATCCATTCAATATGAAGTTTGTAATAGCAGAATACAAGCAATGCACCGATTGCCCATGAGAAGGCTGCCGCAAACTCAAACTGATTGGAAAGCGGGAGACGATGCGCCGCCACGCCTCTGGCAATCAGATAAACTGTTTCCAAAGCAAATCCGCCGAGGAACAGGAACCAGGCGATCCGGCTCCACGCCTCTTTGCGGAATACCATTCCGGCAAACTGCAGGAACATGGAGATGAAATAAAGTACAAGCCCTCCGAAGAAAATAACATTCAGCATAAACTACTCCTCTGATTCTTCATTGTCGGAAAGATTTCCGATATCATACAGCACGCTTTCCTGTTTCGGTCCGTGCACCGCATACCCCTTATCACTGACGGATACGATCACCGGCGGTACAAACATCGCCAGATACAATCCGAATGTCATCAGCAGTACCGCTGCCAGAAGCAGCGGATTGATCATTGCCGGCGTCCGCTTGATTCGCAGGCCGGGATATTCCACCGGTTCCAGGAATGTGAATTCCAGATCACCGACCTCAATCGAATCACCCGGGAACGCCATCATCATTTCCGAAGAACCGTTTTCCATCAGTGTAAATACATAAACCGGATTTTCATAATGTCCGCTGGTGGATTCGATCAGCGTTGTTCTTCCGGCATCATCGGTTATAAATCCGGGATAAAGGCGGTCATACCAGATACCGTTCTTTCCGTCCGCCGACAGGAAGTCTCCGGATTCCAGATAGAATTCATCGGTCGTCCCGTTTCTGGAAGCCGCAATTTTACCGATTGTTCCGTATGTCTGCTGGTAAATCTTATAGCGTCCCATCGATACCGGATGGTTGACACTGACTTCCTTCAGTCCGCTTTCCCTGCCGTCGGGCAGTGCAATGTTCACCGTACTTGTATAATCCAGCTTTCCGGTTTCATCCTCAATCCGGAAAGAATCCACATAAATCCTTGTCCCGTCATTCAGCATCAGTGAATCTCCGGGATAACAGCTCTGGTCGGAAATCTTCGGCAGATACATCGCCGCCCCGAACAATACGATTGTCAGAAGCAGACCCAGATGGGTCACAAACGATCCGTACCAGCCGATATCGTTCTTTGTATATACCGTGACGCCGTCCCGTTCTTCTTTCCGGCATCTTCTGCCTTCCAGATATTCACGGATCTCTGCCAGTTTGCTTTCATCCGCTTTCTGCATGCCTGCCTGACGAAAGGCCGCTTCCTTTACGGCCGGCTTCTGCCTGGCAATTCGTCCGATGCGCATGATGGAGCAGAAAAGAAGGTTTACGCACAGCAGTCCCGCCAGCAGGATAAAATACCAGCTGGTAAAGATGTGATCAAACTGCAGGGCAAATATGATCTGATAATAATCCGGATAATACCGGACATATGTCATCGGCTCACCGTTCTGTACAATCAGACTGCCGATCAGGGAACATACCGTGATCAGGCCGAGCAGAATCAGGCCGAATGTCATCGACTGAAAAAACTGTAGTATTTTCTTCATACCATCTCCGGACAGCTGATGTTCTCAGCCGCTATATAAAAGAATACCCGACTCATCCGAGTGCGTCAAAGTTTATGATAAAAGGCCGCCCCGTATCAGAGACGGCCTCAGATCAGCAAGAATATTTATACAGTTACTCACCGAGTACAGCTGCGATCTTGTCCATGTAGGATTCCGCGGAATCCAGACACTGTACCGCAAGTTTTTCGTTGTGGGCACCGTCGCCGTTTTCAACGAATACGAAGTCCCAGTACCACTGTGCGCTTCTGAAGTCTTCACGAACCTGTTCCAGATCTTCTTCGGAAAGCGTTCCTGCCGCAACAGCTTCCGCCAGTTTGTCATCCAGCGCTGCCAGGCGTTCGCCGAGTTCATCGGTTCTGCCGTTGATTCTTTCATGGACAGCTTCCACTTCCGCCGCCAGATCCTTATGGCACTTGGAGCAGTTGCTGTCGAGCAGATCCTGGTTATCCAGCGGACTTGTCCAGAAGTGATTTGTAAATACGGTTCCGTCTTCAGCTGTGGTCTGCCCCATGTGGCAGTCAGCACATGTCATGTTTGTGCGGTGCGGGCTTCCTTCGCCGAGGAATGTTTCGAATTCCGGATGCTGTACCTTCAGCTTCTTAACGCCTGTATCTTCTTCGATCCAGTCATAGAACGGTTCTTCGAATCCGGTGTTGTAGAAGTCCAGCATGTCATCCGGATTCATCTTTGCAAGACCCGTATAGGTCAGTGTTGTCGCCTTTGTATCAGGAGCGAAGTGATATTCACTGTGGCACTGTCCGCAGCTCATTGTTGCGGGATCAACGCTTCCGAAATCATCTGCCAGCGCATCATACAGATATCTGTGTGTGACGGTCAGCACGCCGGGCTCATTTTCATGGCAGTGGAAACAGCCGAACGGGTCGGTGATTTCCGCTGTCAGATCATCAAAGTTCATGGAATAAACGCTGTCGCCTTCATTCAGAACCTTTGCCGTCATGCTGGAAGTTTTGCAGGTATAGCAGTTCGCCATCTTGTGCGGTCTGCCTGTGGACTGTACATCCTCGACAACATATGTATGGCCTCTTGCACTTCCGTACTGGATTGCAAAGCCATAGCCTTCATAAATTGTCTTCAGGTACGGATGAAGTTCCAGGTAGCTGTGAATCTCATCATTGTCATTGTTCTGCATGTAGGTCGCATACTCATTCGGATACTGTTCCGCCCAGTCATCCGCCTTTGTTACGACAACTCCGGTTCCTGTTTCAGCTGCCTTTGCAGTCTGAACCACCGGTTCCGATGCCGGCTTCTGTGTCTCCGCAGCCGCTGTTTCTGCAGTTTTTTCCGGCTGTACAGCTGCGGCCGGCTTCGTATCCTTATTGGCAGATCCGCCCATGACGCCGAGCACACCGCCCAGCACAATCAGACCTGCGCCGAATACTTTTGCCAGATTTTTATTCTGTTCCATATATTCCCCCGTGAAGAAAAAATCTTCAGATATGTCTCCATAATCAGAATACCCTGTTCAGGGAAGCGGTGTCAAATGAAACCGGCATTCTTTGAAAGGAAAATGCCGGTTTCAACGCGTACCCTTACTTAATTCTGTCCGAAGCGCTCTATAAACTCATCTTCGGAAATCACCGGGATGTTCAGCTGACGTGCTTTCTGATTCTTTCCCGACGTACTTGTAATGTCATTGTTGATCAGGAAGCTGGTGCTCTTCGATACCGATCCCGTTACTTTTCCGCCCTGGGATTCGATATAGGCTTTCAGTTCATTCCGGTTTTTATATACATGCACATCACCGGTCACGACAAACGTCAGTCCCGCACAGGCAGATCCTGTTTCCGTCCGCTCAGTTTCATGGACGCGGACCAGCGCAAACAGGTCATTCAGAATCTCCCTGTTTTTCTCATCCTTCATCCATCTGACAAACGAAGCACTTTTTTCCGGGCCGATGCCGTCGATCTGCGAGAACACGCCCGGATCATCCGTTTCCGATGCAATCCGGATCAGTTCCTCAAAGGAATATGCACTCAGGAAGCGCTTTGCGACATCCTGCCCGACAAGCGGTATGCATAATGCGTACATCAGTTTCTGATCATTGACATCCTCAGCTTTTGTCAGGGAATCCATCAGATTCTGCGCCGACTTTTCACCGAATCCGTCCAGCTGCGCAATTTCCTCACGGTGTTCTCTCAGCCGGTATACGTCGCCATAGCTTCTGATCCATCCTTCATTGATGAATCTTGCCAGTGTCTGCTCGGAAATGCCGTCGATATCCATTCCGGCTTTTGAGACAAAACGGGTGTATTTTTTCAGCTGCTTTGCCGTGCAGTCCGGATTAATGCAGCGGAGCGTTTTCGTACCGCTGACCGGGCTTTCGTAAATCTGTGTTTCCGCCCCGCAGACCGGACATACCGCCGGAATCTCCAGCTGTCCCTCGATCCGGGATACGCGGATGACCTTCGGAATGATCTTATTGGCTTTGATTACTTCCAGCACAGTTCCTTTTGTTCCGATGCCGAGCCGCTCGCATTCACTGATATTGCACAGTGACGCACGCTTTACCGTCGTGCCTTCCAGTTCCACAGGTCTGAAGACAGCGACAGGAGTAATCGTGGAAGCTGCACAGGACCATTCCACATATTCCAGTTCCGTTTCGGCGGATTCATCCTGCCATTTGAATGCATAGCCGGCACGGGTTGCATGGTGTCCTGTAACTGAACCTGTTGCGGCGTATTCCGTATCGTCATATGTAATGACCAGCCCGTCCACGGGATACGGATTGATTCCGCCGGTCACCTTCAGCGTCCAGGCATCGATTGCGGCATTGACATGCGCCTCATCGGGAGTATCGATGACTTCTCTTTCCACCGGTTCAAATCCCTGTTTCGCAAGCCAGTCCATCCGCTCTCCCCAGGATACAATCTGAGGTTCGCAGTAAACCAGCGTAAACGGAATCCAGTGAATCTTTCTTTTCTTCACTTCTTCGATATCCTTCAGCGTCAGTGAACCGGACGCCAGATTTCTCGGATTGGCATACTCTTCTTCACTTTCCATATTGAAAGCCTCAAAATCGGCATAGGATATCACAGCCTCGCCGCGGATAACCGTATGCCCTTTTTCAGGAATGGTGCGGGGGATGCCCTGAATCGCCGGGGCAAGATGCGTAATGTTCGTCCCGGTATGCCCGTCGCCTCTTGTCACAACCCGGCTCAGTTTCCCGCCGTCATAGGTTGCGACCAGGGTCAGACCGTCCAGCTTCCATGAGATCCAGATCTTTCTTCCTTCCGCCCATTTCACCAGTTCTTCCGGTTTCTTTGTTTTGGCAAGCGAAAGCGCCGCAAATTCATGCGCTTCTTTCTGACCGGTAATTGTTTCGGAAGAAACACGGTTGGTCGGACTGTCTTCCAGCACGATTCCCGTCTCTTCTTCCAATGCTTTCAGACGGTCGAACAGAGCGTCCCATTCATAGTCACTCATCAGCTCCCCGCGGCCGCTATAATAGGAATCCGCGGCGGTATTCAGCTGTTCAATCATCTGTTTCATCAACTCAAGCTGATCCATAAATAATACCTGCCTATGCCTGTTCTTTCTTTTTGATGCTCGGATGGGATGCCATGATTTTTTTCACGCCGAATGGATAAGGGAAGGCAATGGTCGCAAAACCGTTTTCCAGTGCCAATACAATTCCTTCTCCGAACTTGGAATGCACAACCTGGTCGCCCTTTTTCAGTCCCGCCGGCTTCGGCTGCTTTGCGCTCAGTCTGTCCGCCAGGCTGACGGAAGGCTCTTCCCACTGCAGATCCATGGAGAATCCCGTCTTCCGGCGCTCTTCAAATGCGGCGCCTTTGTGTTCGATATATTCCTCATCGATCTCATCAATGAAGCGTGATCTGGTTCTGATTTTCTGAAGGATAAAGCTGAAGCCGCCCGCTTCGCACAGATACAGCTTGTTCTTTGCCCTGGTAAATGCGACATAGGCCAGACGGCGTTCTTCTTCAATGCCGCGCGGTCCGTCATTCATCGCCCTTTCATTGGGGAAGATTCCGTCATTCAGATCGGTCACGAACACCGTATCAAATTCCAGTCCCTTCGCCGCATGGACCGTCATCAGCTGCACATAATCGGAATCATCGGTTTCATCCCGGTCGCCATACAGCGATACCAGCTGCAGATATTCCTCCAGCGAGCTGTCCGGGTAGCTGTCCTGGAATTCCTTCACGTCATCCAGGAGTTCCTTCAGATTTTCCACGCGGTCTGTTTCCTTATCTTCTTCCAGCATTTTCCTGAGACCGGATTCTTCAATAATGCTTTCAAACAGGCGGAAGATCGGAACCGTCTTTTCCTGCGCCTTTGTCTTCCAGCGCTCCACCATGTTCACGAAGGAAATCAGCGTGGTTCTGGTTTTCCCGCTGAACAGCTCCGGCTCATCACGGATGACTTCATACATCGTGCAGCCGTGATCCCGGGCATATTCCTCAATCGTATCCATCGTCTTGTTTCCGATGCCGCGCTTCGG
Organism: Erysipelotrichaceae bacterium; assembly: GCA_015058875.1. Taxonomy (GTDB): domain Bacteria; phylum Bacillota_I; class Bacilli_A; order Erysipelotrichales; family Erysipelotrichaceae; genus Bulleidia. Next base: position 9,642 of record SVBN01000075.1, read on the forward strand.
CTTGTTGAGAATTCTGCGCAGCGCCAGATCATCCGCGGATGTCACCATTCTCAGATAGCACAGGGCATCCTTGACTTCCATGCGCTCGTAGAACCGGACGCCGCCGTAGATCACATACGGAATGCGCTCATCCAGCAGTCCTTTTTCCAAAGAACGGGACAGATAGTTCGAGCGGTACAGAACGGCGATATCGCGGTAGCGCCTGCCCTTTGCATGCAGCGAAGCGATTTCGGAAGCCACCCATGCCGCTTCATACGTATCGCCGGCACTGGAATAATGGGTAATCTTTACATCTGACTTACGGTTGGTAAACAGATCCTTTTCCAGACGGTTGCGGTTATTGCGGATCACGCAGTTGGCACCGTTCAGAATATTGGATGTGGAACGGTAGTTTTCATTCAGCATGATCGTCCGGCACGGCTGGAAATCCTTTGTAAAATTCATGATGATATTCACATCCGCACCGCGCCATGTATAGATGGTCTGGTCCGGATCGCCGACAACATACAGACTGTTGTCATCCCCGGTCAGCTGGCAGATCAGCCGGTACTGGACCTGGTCGATATCCTGGAATTCATCCACATGAATGTAGCGGAACTTCCGCTGCCATTTGGCCAGTATTTCCGAAAAGTCGCGGAAGATCCGGACCGTCTTCAGAATCAGATCATCAAAGTCCAGCGCGAACAGCTGTTCCTGGCGTTTCACATAGTATCCGTAGATCTGTGCCTTTTTCCGGTCGCCGCTGAAGCCGCCGGCAATTGCCATTGCCCGCTCCGGATCAATCTCCGCCGCCTTGTTGTTGGAAATATAGTCAAGCAGCGACGCAAACGGGAAGGTCTGGGCATCAGCCCCGAACTCCTTATAGGCTTCCTTCAGTATCGATTTCTGGTCATCCGCATCAAGCACGGTAAAATTTCTCGGCCATCCGAGTGCCGGGATTTCTTCTCTCAGAATTCTGACGCACAGGGAATGAATGGTGCTGATCCAGGGCTGACCGCTTTCTTCGGGAATCATGCCGCGGATTCTTTCTTTCATCTCGTTGGCCGCTTTGTTTGTAAAGGTAATGGCAAGGATGCGCCAGGAAGGCACATTCAGATCCTGAATCAGGTGTGCGATGCGCATTGTCAGTACTCTGGTTTTGCCGGATCCGGCACCCGCCACAATGCGAAGGTATTTGTCGTCGGCCAGGACCGCCTGTTCCTGATCTCTGTTCAGACTGCTGATATCAATCATTTTGTGCCTCCGTTCTGAGGGAATATTATACCGCAAACTGCATTTGGAAAACACCACGAAACTCCGGCATGCTATAATGGTCGTTGGAGATCCAACTTTTATGCTGAAAACTGCCTTGAACTGGAAAGATTACCGTCTCATTGATGCAGGCGGAGGAGAAAAACTGGAACAGTGGGACAACGTTCTGCTGCGCAGGCCCGACCCCCAGGCCATCTGGCCGAAGGATCCTTCCTGCAGAGCCTGGAACAAAGCCGACGCCGTATACCACCGCTCGGACAGGGGCGGCGGAAAATGGGAGTACCGGAAGAAACTTCCGGAGTCCTGGACGATCAGCTATGACGATCTGACCTTCCGCGTTTCACCGACCGGCTTCAAACATACCGGCATCTTCCCCGAGCAGGCGGTCAACTGGGACTGGATGAAGGGACTGATTTCATCCCATCGGGATGAAGAACTCCGGATTCTGAATCTGTTTGCCTATACCGGCGGAGCAACCATGGCGTGTGCCGCAGCCGGTGCTGCCGAGGTTGTGCATGTGGACGCCGCTAAGGGCATGGTCAAATGGGCGCAGGAGAACCGCGATCTCTCAAATCTGCAGGACTGCCGGATCCGCTTCATTGTGGATGATGTGCAGAAGTTTGTGGAACGGGAAAAGCGCAGAGGAAGAACCTACCACGGCATCCTGATGGATCCGCCCTCCTACGGACGCGGACCGGACGGCGAAATGTGGAAGTTTGAAAACAGCATCACCGGACTGATCCGCTCGTGCATGGATATTCTGGATCCCAACGCACTGTTCTTCCTGATCAATTCCTACACAACCGGATTCTCATCCATTGTTCTGGAAGATCTGATGAAGACAATCCTTCTGCCGGAATTCCCGAACGGAACCATTGAAACCGGGGAAGTCGCGCTTCCCATTGAAAGCAGAAAGCTTCTGCTTCCATGCGGTATTTACGGAAGATGGCAGCGGAATGACTGAGATTCTGTATGAAGACAACCATCTGCTGTGCGTGAAGAAGCCGGTCAACGTGCCGGTGCAGGAAGACGCCAGCGGTGATGCGGATATGCTTTCAATTCTGAAGGCATATCTGAAGAAAACCTATCACAAGCCGGGAAACGTCTGGCTCGGACTGGTGCACCGGCTGGACCGTCCGGTCGGCGGAGCGATGGTCTTTGCCAAAACATCCAAAGCGGCTTCCAGACTTTCGGAAACCATCCGGACAGACAGGATGGAAAAGGAATACCTTGCCGTAACGGACGGCATCGTCTCTCCTCCTTCAGGCATCCTGAAGGATTACCTGGTGAAAAACCAGAAAACAAATACCGTCACAGTCACCGATGAGAAGCACGGGAAGTACTGTGAACTGTCATATGAAACGCTCGGAACAAACCGCGGAAGATCGCTGGTCCGAGTCAGGCTGAAAACCGGCCGTTCCCATCAGATCCGCGTACAGTTTGCTTCAAGGGGTTATCCGCTGGTCAATGATCAGCGCTACAACCGAAATGCCGCGAAAGGCCAGATAGCATTATGGTCATACCGCATTGCATTCCCGCATCCGATCACAAAAGAAACCACGGAGGTCATCTGTCCTCCGGAGCACAGAAGTCCATGGAAAGATTTTGAGGTATTGTCATGACCAGAAAGAAAAAGCGCCGTCTCAGGATCCGGCTTCCGAAGCTGAACCTGAACACATCCGCCGACAGCAGCGGAACAGCACCCGTCAGAAAGCATAAGAGAAAGAGAAGAAGATTCCGTCTGAAAAAGGAAGCCTACATGGTCCTTGCCGGAATCGCGGCGATTCTTGCTCTGATCTTTATCCCGCGGGCAATCGACAACAGCAATCTGAAGAAGCTCGGTTATGATAAAGCCACGATCAAAAACATCCGTGAGCAGAAGCTGACCAAGACGATTCTCAGCAATGAATGGTATTCCAACTATCTTGCCCAGGCGATCAATGACGGTACGCTGAACAAGGATTATACGGAACTCTATACGGTTGTCACTCCGCAGAGAGGACTGAATGATACCGACTTCCTGCTTTACGGCCGTCTGAAGGATAAGGGATACAGCGATAAGCAGCTTCTGAATCTGTACAACAAGCTGCGCTTCACTGACCTGACGCCGCTGCTGGTATTTGATTATCAGAGCGATGAATCCGCCTATATTGCAGACGCACAGGCGCACATGTCGGACAACGATGCCGATCATTTCGAACTCGACGGCACGTATTACACGCCGTATGAGAACACAAGAGCGGTGGATGATCCCTCCAGCCTCAGCATGCTGGTAAACAAGACATATTATCTGGATGAGTCCTATGTTCCCGATAATCTGACCGGTCTGTCCAACCTGTACGCGGCGCCGGACAGAGAGCTTGCCGGAGTCGCGGCCGAAGCGCTGGCCGAATGGTGCAACGGCGGCAGAGCCAACGACGTCTACTTCTATGCAACAAGCGCTTACCGTCCGTATGAAGCTCAGGAAGAGCTTTATGAAGGCTATATCAAGTCCATGGGACAGGAACAGACCGACGCCGTGTCCGCACGTCCCGGCTTCTCCGAGCATCAGACAGGCTACACGGTCGACCTTGCGGCAACGCATGAAGACAATGCCGCAGACTTCTCCGAAACCCGTGCATACCGCTGGGCGAATGAGCACTGCTGGGAATACGGCTGGCTGCTGAGATATCCCGACGGCAAGACAAGCATTACCAATTATGAATATGAGTCCTGGCATTACAGATATGTCGGAAAGGATGTCGCCGCTGCGGTTCACGCCTCCGGCCTGACATTCGATGAATTCTATATGCTGTATCTGAAGCCGTGGGACAACGAAAGCAACATGCCTTCCGAAGCTATCCTGGCAAGCACGGATTACACAAAACTGATCCCTGCCCAGACGGCACCGGAAGAAGAAACGGTTCCGGAAACAACCGGAGAGCCTGAATCTCCAGCACCTGCAGAAACAGAAGCACCGGAAGAAACAGAAGTTCCCGAAGCTTCCGCTTCCCCCGAAACCAACGGATAACACAAAGGACCGGAACTAAACTGATACCCGTAAAGAGGACCTGAGTTTGACAACTCAGAGACACCCTTTGCGGGTTTTTTGTGAGGTGAAGTATGTCCAGGTATAGGAGATTGACAGAAACAGAGTGCGAAATA
>SVBN01000076.1 GCA_015058875.1 Erysipelotrichaceae bacterium
GCTGTAGACAAATCCTGGCCCCAAAAATTACTGCAAGTTTCATTCCGGCAAAACTTGAAGTACACATATATGCGTTTAAATCATACATCGATTTTCACGTCTTTTGATATTGTCCGCTCATTTTTCTTGCTTCTGAAATTTATTTCACGACCAAAACAGAACTTTCCTAGTCCATAATAAAAAGGCTGTTTCCAGCCTTTCATCAGATATACGCTTTCTCCCCGTCCGCAGGAAATCTGCGGTAAACGGTGAAGTACATTGCAATAAAGCACGCCAGTCCGCCGAGCACGTTGGAGATCGGCTCCGCCATATACACGCCGTCCGCTCCGAACCCGATGCGCGGCAGAATAATTGTCAGCGGCACGACAATGATCACCTTGCGGAACAGAGAGAAGAAGATCGCCCGCTTTGTACAGCGCAGCGCCGTGAATGTAGACTGTCCCGACATCTGTCCGGCCATAAAGGCAAAAGCGAAGAAATACAGCTTCAGTGAAGACGTACCCAGTCTAACCATTTCCGCATCGCTGGTAAAGATGCCCATCAGTACCTGCGGCATCAGGAGCACCAGGATCCAGGCACAGACTGTATAGATCAGTCCCACGCCCGTCATGAAGCGGATCCCCTCTTTGATGCGGGAATATTTCCGGGCGCCGTAATTGAAGGACAGCACGGGCTGCGCGCCCTGCGTCACGCACTGGGCCGGCAGGGACAGAATTTCGCGCACGCTGTTGATCACGGTCATGATGCCGACATAAATATCTCCGCCGAACGTCCGCAGCGTGACATTGCACAGAATCGAAACAAGGGAATTGGTTCCCTGCATGACAAATCCGGCGGTACCGAGCGGAACGATTTCCGAAAGCAGATGGAGATCGGGAATCAGAAGCCCGCGTCTGATATGATACGGCGCATCGCTTCTCAGAAAGAAGGAAACCGCCCAGAAGCACGAAACAATCTGTGAAATCACCGTTGCCAGCGCGGCACCGGTCACATTCATATGCATACCGTAGATCAGGATCGGATCCAGAATGATGTTGATGAGAGCACCGATAAAAATCGTCATCATGCCGATGCGGGGATATCCTGAAGCATTGATGAATCCGTTCAGTCCGGTTGACAGCATTGCGGCTGTCGTACCCCAGATATAGATTTTCAGATAATCATCCGCATAGACATAGGAAACATCGCTTGCACCGAACAGATAGAGAATATCCTTTCTCCATACCAGTCCGATCACCAGCAGGAAAACGGAAGTGATCACCAGCATGCCGGCCACCTGGGACAGCACCTTTTCCGCCTTCTTTTCATTGCCTTCCCCTCTTGCAATTGCAAACAGAGGAGCTCCGCCGGTCGCGAACAGATTGGTAAACGCGGCCACCAGCGTTGTGATCGGAAACGCCAGACCGATGCCGGTCAGCGCCATGGAGCCGATTTCCGGCAGATGCCCGATATAGATTCTGTCGACAACGTTATAAAGCAGATGCACAAGCTGCGCCGCAAGCAGCGGGATCGCCTGGGCAAGAATGACCTTCCAGATTTTTCCGTTTCCGAAATCGTTTTTCATCGATGAAATTCTATCATTCTTCCAAGTTGAAGTTAAGCAGTTTACTCCCGGATGCATATACCCAAAAAAACAGGCATCATCAGCGATACCTGTTTCATATCATTCAGAAATTCCGGTTGATGTACATGCAGGCTGCCATTGCCGCAACCGCACCGTCGCCTGCGGCAGTCGTCACCTGTCGGATCTGCTTTTTCCGGCAGTCACCTGCAACGAATATACCGGGCGTTTTTGTCAGGCAGTCTTCGGCAGAATTGAAATAGCCGTATTCATCGAGCTCGGTGATCTCACGGAATGCATCATTTTCCGGCATCATGCCGACTGCTTCAAACATCCCGTCGCAGAGGATCGTCTCTGCCTTTCCGCTTTCCCTGTCTTCCACCGTGACGCCGCGGAATGCACCGTTTTCCTGCAGTATGGAAGTAATCCTGGTATTAACAAGAATCCGGACATTGTCCCTTGCCCGCAGGATATCCTGAAGGCTCTTTTCACCGGTCAGATACGGCAGATCCTGCAGGATGATCACTTCCCGGCATTTGTCGGAGAGCAGAACGGATTCCTGCAGCGCGGAGTTGCCACCGCCGGCCATGCATACCCTTTTTCCGGAATAGAAATCACCGTCGCATACCGCGCAGAAGGAAATGCCGTCTCCGATCAGATCCTCTTCCCCTTCCAGTCCGAGCACTCTGTGCTTCACACCGGTCGCAAGAATCACGGTTCTGGTCTTATATGCGGAGCCTTCCTCCGTACGGACGATATGAAAGCCGTCTGCCGGTTCCACAGCGGAAACGGTTTCCACTTCAAACTCAGCGCCCTGGGCAATAATCTGATCGAACAGCCTGTCCGCAAATTCATTGCCGCTCATAGTCAGCGTTCCGGGAAAGTTCTCGACTTTCGGGGAATGGGTGATCTGTCCGCCGAATCCTTCTTTTTCAATCACAAGGACACGCCTGCCGTTGCGCAGTGCGTAAAGCGCAGCCGTCATGCCGGCAGGACCGCCGCCCGCAACGACAACATCGTAGATTTCCGGCATGCTCAGTTCCTCATCAGCCATCCCTTGATGTCGGAGACACCGCGGTATTTTTCAAATCCTTCACCGTTGTCGATGACAAGTGTCGGTGCCTGCTTCACCCCGTATTTTTCAACGAGTTCACGCTCTTCATTTGCATTCAGGGATGTATAGCCGACGCCTGCCTTGTCCAGCAGCGCGGATGCCGCCTTGCAGTTCGGGCATGTCGGCGTCTTGAACAGGAAGACTTTTCCGGATGCCTGCGGCGCTTCCTGTACGGGAACCTCAACAGTTACCGGCTCCTTTTCTTCCTTCAGAAAGACAGGTTCCGGTGCCGGTCCGTTATGGGTCAGATGGGACTGGCCGATGTTGTAGACCTTTCTGTCCTTGAATTCCTGTGCCTTGCCGTCATTCCAGTTCTGAACCGGACGGTAGTAGCCGGTAATACGGCTGTATACTTCGGTCTTCTGGCCGCAGATCGGGCAGAGATACTGCTCGCCGGTCAGATAGCCGTGATCACGGCAGACGGAGTATGTCGGGGACATGGTGTAGTACGGAAGCTTGTAGTTTTCCGCAATCTTCCGGACCAGGGCAGCCGCAGCCTTCCAGTCAGGCAGCTTTTCTCCCAGGAATGCATGGAATACCGTACCGGATGTGTACAGTGTCTGCAGGTTGTCCTGGATATCCAGTGCCGAGAAGACATCCTCAGTGAAGCCGACAGGCAGATGCGAGGAGTTTGTATAATACGGCGTACCGTTCATGTTGGCAGTTATGATATCCGGGAAGTTCTCCTTGTCATGCTTTGCAAAGCGGTAGGTTGTGGATTCTGCCGGCGTAGCTTCGAGGTTGTACAGATCGCCGTATTCTTCCTGGTAGTCGGACAGACGTTCGCGCATATGGTTGAGCACGTCGACAGTGAACTGCTGTACGCGCTCGTCCGTCAGATCGGCACGCAGCCACTTTGCATTCAGTCCGGCTTCGTTCATGCCGATCAGACCGATTGTGGAGAAATGGTTGTTGAATGTGCCCAGATATCTCTTTGTGTACGGATACAGTCCCTGTTCCAGCAGCTTGGTGATAACCGTACGCTTTGTCTTCAGGCTTCTTGCCGCAATGTCCATCAGCTTGTCCAGACGCTGGTAGAAGTCCGCTTCATTTTCGGCCAGATATGCGATTCTCGGCATATTGATGGTGACAACGCCGATGGAACCTGTGGATTCACCGGATCCGAAGAATCCGCCCGACTTCTTTCTCAGCTCACGCAGGTCAAGTCTCAGACGGCAGCACATGGAACGGACATCGCTCGGTTCCATATCGCTGTTGATATAGTTGGAGAAGTACGGTGTTCCGTATTTCGCCGTCATTTCAAACAGGAGCTTGTTGTTTTCAGTTTCGCTCCAGTCGAAGTTCCTGGTAATGGAATAGGTCGGAATCGGATACTGGAAGCCTCTGCCGTTAGCGTCGCCTTCGATCATGATCTCAATGAATGCCTTGTTGACCATGTCCATTTCCTTCTGGCAGTCGCCGTATGTGAAGTCCATTTCCTTTCCGCCGATAATTGCGGGAAGGTTCTTCAGGTCATTCGGAACAACCCAGTCCAGGGTGATGTTGGAGAACGGTGCCTGAGTGCCCCAGCGGCTCGGCGTATTTACGCCGTAGACGAAGGACTGGATGGCCTGCTTGACCTGATCCTGATCCAGATTGTCGACTTTGACAAACGGAGCCAGATACGTATCAAAGCTGGAGAATGCCTGGGCGCCGGCCCATTCATTCTGCATGATGCCGAGGAAGTTGACCATCTGGTTGCACAGTGTGGACAGATGCTTTGCCGGAGCGGATGTAATCTTGCCCGGCACGCCGCCGAGACCTTCCTGAATCAGCTGTTTCAGGCTCCATCCGGCACAGTAGCCGGTAAGCATGCTGAGGTCGTGAATATGAATGGCGGCAGAACGGTGCGCGTTGGCGATTTCATCGTCATACACTTCACTCAGCCAGTAATTGGCTGTAATGGCGCCGGAGTTGGACAGAATCAGACCGCCGACGGAATATGTGACAGTCGAGTTCTCCTTGACGCGCCAGTCATTGATTTTCAGATAGTTATCTACCAGGTCCTTGTAATTCAGCAGCGTGGAATTGATGTTGCGGACCTTTTCGCGCTGTCTTCTGTACAGGATATATGCTTTTGCGACATCGGAATATCCGGATTCCGAAAGCACTTTTTCCACACTGTCCTGAATATCTTCAACGGTAATCAGTCCGTTGCGGATCTTGTCCTCAAAATCAGCTGTGACATGCAGTGAAAGCAGTTCGACAACCGACTTGTGATATTCCTTGTGCAATGCTTCAAAAGCAAGCGTGATTGCTGTGGTGATTTTGTTGATGTTGAAATCAACGATTTTTCCGTCTCTTTTAACTACCTGATACATACTTGTGCCTCCAAATATTTCTGTATGCGGATATTCCCGTCAGCTCATTCAGCCTAAGAAAATGTTTCGTGAATGATGCTTCTCACGAAACGGAATTCCTGTTTGTATCCTGCTGATATGACTGAATTCACACGGGAGTAATCCGGTGTAATCCATGCCGGAGGCTTTCTCCGGCTTCGACAAATGTACTTTACACCCGGTTTTTTATCCCCGTCAACAAAAATACTTGGAAATCCAAGTATTTTTTCTTCTCCTCAATCGACACCGCGGATGGCAGCATTTTTAACGTACCCTAGCATTATCTGTCTGTATTTCTCAAGTTCAGCCTTTTCCGGAGCATGAAGGCCCTCAAAGGGAACCGTATCGCGGTCGGTGAAACTCTGCAGAAAATATTTTTCAGCGCCTCTGATCAGGCTGCCGATCCCATGAAAATCATTTTCCTCATGGAATTCCTTCACCACGGTCGTGCGGTATTCGTGATCAATCCCGGATTTTTCAAGCAGTCCGATGCTTTCCCTCAGCTTTTCCAGCCGCACTTCCCTGACGCCGGAAGTCAGCGCATACTTTTCCGGCGCATTCTTGATATCCACCGCCGCATAATCCACCAGCTGTTTGTCCAGCATCTCCCCCAGCATCTGCGGATGCAGACCGTTTGTATCCAGCTTCACCAGGAAACCGAGCTCTTTGATCTTCTCCAGCAATAAGGGCAGTCCCTTCTGAAGGCACGGTTCCCCGCCGGTTACCGCAACCCCGTCCAGCAGTCCGGTCCGCTTACGCAGGAATGCAAGCAGCTCCGTCTCATCCATCAGCGGTTCGGCTGTTCCGTCCGCCAGTTCAAAATTATGGCAGAACGGACATCTCAGATCGCATCCGCCGGTGAATATCGTACATGCGACATGTCCCGGATAGTCCAGGACCGTCATTTTCTGCAAACCGTATATCTGCATAAAACCTCCTAAATCCCCGCAAGTATATGCAGGTTTCTGATCTGGGGATCATGAATCCGGTCATTGACGGAATAGGCGTGCTTTTCCAGATCCTGACAGTCCGCTTCCGACATATCCCGCTCTTTCAGCACATCAATCACATCCATGGCAATGCCTTCCATGACCTTCTGCTTTTCTTCCGCATTCTGATCGTTGTCGCTGGTAATCAGATATTCCATCAGTTCCGCTTCATAGCTCAGCAGCGGCAGCTGTCTGAGCGCCCGAAAGGCCCATTTGTAGTACGGCTCATATCTGCCGTTGAGAAGAAACAGCGCCGATACGGCGTGCTTCACAAATTCAAACACAGCCATCTGGGCTGCGGCCGCTTCCCCGTGCGCCAGCATGCGCATGTAGTTATACTGTCCGGACTGTCCCATCATAAGCAGATGCCCGGCAAGCTTCTTCAGCATGATGTCCCCGGGATAAAACGACAGTTCTTTCCGGATGCGGGTGATTTCCCCGAAATGATCTTCAAAGATTTCCCCGTTGACGGCTTCGGCAAGCGCGCTGGAAGGAACGCTGAGCCATTGGCTGATACCCAGCCTTCCGTCTTCCGTTCCCGTCTTATCCTTCAGGAAATCAGAGATCCGGATCACACCTCTGCGGTTTCCGCCGACCGGAGAAACCAGGGAGCGGTTCAGCCCCATGAATTCCTTCGGCAGCTTTGCATATGCCCTTTCCAGCAGGAACTCATCCCGCCTGCTTACTGTTTCCTCATCCGGCAGAAAGATGCAGAATCCCGGTTCAAAATCATGGTCCCGTGATACTTCATCATCAAAGCCGAAGCATTCGGATCCGCTGCCCGCAATCCCGAAGGCAAGAAAGGGAAGCACACCGGAAAACTGTGATTCAAACAGTTCTCTGCCATACTGTTCGAAGTAAGCCCTGGATATTTCAATGCCCTGCATAGATCTTCTCCGATGTTTCCTTCAGCTCCTGTGCTGCCGCAAAGTATCCGTAATAGCCGAATGTCGGCGCACATTTTTCCAGAACAAAAGCATAATAGCCGTCCCTGGGAATCCCTTCCGTTTTCAGCAGATCATAGGCCTGATCCAGCAGATCAAAGATCTCATGTTCCCCGGCTTCCAGCCCCTGCTCCGCCTCAATCAGGTTTGCCAGATTCAGACAGGTGATCGCCTGTTCCAGCTCGCCGTATTCCGTCTGTTTCATCATGTCCATTGCTTTTGCGTAATATGCACGTGCCTCATCAAACCGCTTCAGGGCGGCGCAGGTCAGTGCCATATTGTTGTACAGACCGCCCATCAGGTCGGTGCGGACATGGTCCGAGGACTCGTAAGCCTGCCGGGCTTTTTCAAACAGCGCCAGCGACTGCTCATTTTCACCGAATGCATTCAGTGCGGTCCCGCAGTTGGTATAGGTCGTTCCGGCACTGACGGTGCCTTCAAAACCGAGCTCACGCACCAGTTCCAGTGCTTTTTGAATATGAACGAGCGCCTGTTCGCGGTTCCCTGTTTTGCGGTAATGTCCGACCAGCTCGTTTCTCAGCATCAGCTCCCCGCCGAGATCATTCCCGAGCTGCGCTTCCTCCAGCCAGTACAGCAGATGACGTTCTGCCCCGGCGTAATCCCTGCGGCTCATATATTCGTCCATTTTTTCGATAATCCGCTGCTGCGGCACGGTTCTGACAGGGATTTCCTGTCCGTATGCCGGTTCGCACAGCACGCATGCGGGCTCGATGTAATCTTCGGGTTTAATGATATCTGAATTCATACTTCCTCCGGATTATTCCTGTTTCCCATTGTAGCAAATCTGATATTCTTCCGAAACAAAATGAAGCCCGGGGCTTCACTTTGTCTTTTCTTCTGCATCGGAACCGCTGTTATCGGGATCCATAACACTGTTGTGCTTTGCGGCCTCTTCGAGATCGCGGTTGAAATCCCAGATGGTTCTTCTTCCGCTCATGTCGAGATCCGATATTGTGACATTCGGGAATGGAACATTGATATTGTTGCGGTAGAAGATCCGGAGCAGTTCCTTGTTCAGGAAGCGGCTCACGCTTCTGACATCCTTCTCGAAGCATCTGGCGAATACAACGAGTTCAATGCCGCTTTCACCGAGCTTGTCGACGCCGCCGTAATCAGGACCGTCAAGAATCTTCGGATTAACATCCCTGAGGGTCGGAAGCTCACGGAACAGCACAGCTTCCACATAATCGATATCCTGTCCGTATTCAATGCTGATGCGGGCGCTGGCGAGGGATGTTTCCTTCGTCATGTTCAGAACGCCGGATATATCACTGTTATTGAAGATCTTGATATTGCCGTCGGCACTCTGGATCTTGGTGGTACGCAGACCGATGTCCATGACCGTTCCGCGGTAGCCGCCGATCGTAACGATATCGCCGACCCGGAATTCACCTTCAAACACGATGAAGATGCCGGCAATGATGTCCTTGATCAGGCTCTGGGCGCCGAAACCGATGACAAGCGAGAGCACACCGGCGCTGGCAAGCAGGTTGCCTGCGTCCATGCCGACCAGATACAGGCAATAGAACAATGCGCCTAATGTTCCGCCGTATCTGACGACCGACAGCAGCAGATGCGATACCGTTTCGCCTCTTGCACCGAGCAGCGCCGAGGAAAGCCGGACCGGTATTTTCAGCGCCGTAACGGCAACGGATGCCATGATCAGTACGACAAAGCATGCGGACAAGGCAAATACGTTCGGACTGCGGTCCCATTCCCCCTTCAGAATATAGTTTATTACGGAGTCTTCCGAATAGAACCGGTCGGCGCCGATAACGGAAATCAGCACATATGCAAGCAGGATCATGCCGGCAATGCTGATGAGGAACAGAAGCTTCTGTTCCGGAGAGCGTTCGTCCCACGGAATCCGGCGGTTGTCCCATCTCGCCGCCGCCTTGACTGTGGAGGCATGTCTGCCGGAAGGAAGAATGATGCCGAAGATTGCGGAATCCAGGCCGTTTTCCTCTTCCTCTTCACTCATGGTCTCATACAGATGCTCTTCTTCATCTGTCGTCATTGTAACGGTAAGCGAAAGGAACAGAATCAGGATCAGACTCGTCAGCGATGTAATCAGGGCAATCGTCATTCTTGCCCGGTACATGTTTTCCTTCGGGATCGCCGTGCCGATATTGTATCCGTCAAGATAACGGAAATACTGGAAATAATTGACGCCGTTGACTCTGGTAAAGCCGTAATAGTCCGTTCCGCTGAATGCATTCGGGGACACATTCATTTCCGAAGCGGTCCTGCCGATGCTGGCGGGATTCGGGGAATACAGGCATACCGGATCCGCAGACGCATCAAACAGTACGATAAACCCGCCGCTGAGCATATCCGAAGACAGGACGCTGGAAGCTTCCGTCGAGGCAAGCAGACGTCTGGAAAGGCTCCGGTTCAGGCCGATCTGAAGCAGACCGCGGTGCTTTGTGACCGGACGGTAATCCGCCTCCTCATCTTCTTCCGTCCCGGTGTCAGAGACGGATGTTTCATAATCGTGATGGGAACAGTAGATCATATTTCCGTTTTCATCACGGGATGTATAGTAGTTGAAGGCAACGCCGATATACTGGCTGTCTTCCCCCATTTCATCCAGCATGACGCTCTGAATCAGACTGTCTTTTTTCCCGTCAAGAACTTCAAGGAATTCATACGACTGGTATTCGGGGTCATGGCTGATCTCAAAGAACCAGTTCGGTGTATTTGTCGCAATGGTTCTGCCGTCTTCATCAAATATATAGATGGACTTGATATCATTGCCGTCGCACAGCTGCTGCAGTCTGGCGGAAGAAGCCACCGATTTCAGCCGGCTGCCTTCATCGTCGCTCAGGAACTGCTTGTATCCCTGTTCATCATAATAGGAATAATAATGCTCGGTGTTCTCATTCAGCACCGAAGGATCCTCTTCGTTCAGATAGGCGATCATCCTGGCCTTGGCGAGGAAACGCTCGTTGTAATAGTTCTCGATCAGCTCACGGTTGACAATGCTTTCCTGATATCTGCCGGTCACTTCTTCCAGGGCAATCACGGAATCCTCAATGCCTTCGGAAATCTCCAGCAATGTCTGGGTATAGAAGGAAATGCCGTAGATCAGAAGGACGCCGCTGATCATCAGCGGGAATACCTTCCGGAATACAGACCGGTCAAAGTACAGATTATTGTCTTCTTTCCTGCGGATAATCACCTTATCCGTATTGACCATATGGCGTACAAAGTCGTTGCGGACAATAACTGCATAAGCCAGACACAGCAGCATCACCAATACAAATCCGGTGATGGACCAGAACAGCACATACCGGTCATTCGCAAAAATGCTTACCGTATCCGCAACCGCACAGATAACCGTCTTGTCACCGAAGGTTCTGGATACACAGTAATACTTCACTCCATTGATCGTTTCCAGTCCTGAATATCCGTCCTGAAGCGCGGCTTCGGAAAGGCCGGACGCCAGGGCGCTTGTGCCGGAAAGATCGACATTCCCCTGCCGGTAATAAATAAAGTTCTGATCATCGCGGTCCACCGCAAACATGAATCCGTTGTTTCCTACTGCGCTTCTGCTGAGCACAACGGAAAGATCATTCAGCGATGCGATCTGCACATCCAGAACCGAAGACTCCGCGCCGAGCACCAGCACAAAGCGCATGCCTCCCTCCACTTCACAGGGAATGGAATAGAAATAGTAGGAACCGCTGCTGTTTTCTTCAAACACAGGTGAAACGCTGCCGTCCCGGTTCAGCGTACCGACCAGCAGCTTCGCGGCATTCTCCGTGCTCAGAAGCCCCGCCTGCACCGGATCAATTCCGTAGAATTCCGCCAGCGGCGTCAGCACCATCCTGCCGTCTTCCGACATAATGAAAAGATAATCCACGCCGGAGCGCTCCACGATATCCGCGAACACTTCCGATCTTGTCTCCGTATCCATTTCCGTAAGGAAATCAAACAGTCCTCCCGTCAGCAGCTGCCGCAGGTCTTCCAGCATATCCTGGTTTCCGTCATGGAAAATCACGGTCAGATCCCCGGCGTCATCCTCATTCTCTTTCAGTATTTCTATCGCTTCATTCAGCGCCTGTTCACTGTTATCGCGCTGTTTGACAAGTGCCGTCTGATTCTGTATCTGCCGCAGAAAAAGAGAAATAAGAAAAGCGCCCGCGATCATGAGAATCAGATTAAAAGCAACCTTGGAAAAGAAATAGGTATTTGCTTTTTTCCGGATGCTGCTGTGATCTGACATATGACGTTCCCCTGCTAGAAAAACATGAAACCAAAACCGGTTCTCAGACTATTCTAACAGAATTCATTCCGCTTTCACCATCATTCTGAGAACAAGTCATTTGTCATGCGTCAGAAAAAGCAGGTCTCCCTGCTTTGCTGAATGAATCACAGAAATTCTCCGGCAGTTTTCAGTCCTTCATTTTTTCGGGAATGCCGATCAGCGCGCTGATCAGATCATTTCTGTCCTGGATGCGTTCTCCCTTCTCCATCAGTCCGTCTTCCACGCCTTTCATGTAGGCGCTGGTCAGTTCACGGAGCGGAATGTCATATTTTGCGGACACATCCATCAGGATATCCACCGGTATCGTAATATTGTAGGCGTCGGAATGCAGACCGTTGGAACGGCCGAGTCCGAGGATGTCAATCTTGACTTCCATCGGATCCTTTTCCTTCGGCCAGTCTTTTGTCAGTGCTTTCTGGCGTTTTTCCGCAAGGAAGTTATAGATATATCTCAGCAATGTCGCCACCCCGAGTCCCAGCAGGAACATAAAGGGCGTAGTGACAGTCGCAGGAAGATACCTGATCAGCCGGTAGATATCGCGCCACCCGCCGTAGCTTTCCCCGAGCAGGAATACATTGGAAAGATATATGACGGCATAAATATAGAACGGAACCAGACAGATCATGCTGTCATTGGCGCTGAGACGGATATTCACCGATTCCACGGAAAACAGCAGGATCAGCGTCAGGATCGGACATACGATATGCAGCCAGAAATTCATGCCGGTATAGGCAATCGCACCGAGCGCGGGAGTGATCAGCGTCAGTGCAAAGATCATCGTCAGGGTCGTACAGATCGCACCGCTGTACTGGATCATCAGAACCCATTTCGGAAATACAAACCGTTTTTTCCGGATTCCCTCGATCGCAAAGGGAACGAGGAATGCCGCACCGACTGCCGCAAGCGTATTGGAATTGACGGTAAACAGCTTATACAATGACCGGCCGCGCTCCGGCGTGATTTCACTCGGCGCCGTCGTCAGTCCTCCGACAACCGCATAAAATGTAAATATGCATACAAGCGTGCTGGCAATAAACGCATATGTGCTGCGGGTGCGGTTCAGATCGATCAGATAATCATGCGGACGCTTTTTCTTTTTCCGGAATCCGTTACGCTCAAATTCGGTCCTGGACCTGCCTAGATATTCCGAATCATCTCTGCCGATCACAAACATGCAGATTTCATTGAAGAAAATCATGAGGAAGGCAAATACGGAAGATTTGGAAAAGGAGCGGCTCAGCTTCAGCTTCATCAGCCATGTCAGCAGGAAATGCATTGTAAATACGGTAATGAAGACTTCAATTCCGAATCTGCGTATATGCAGGTTCTTTCCGAACGGTCCGGTCGCCAGTTCCAGAATTCTAAGCACGAATGCGGCGATTCCGTATCTGCCGTCCCAGGCAATATCATAAACTTCATAATGATGCAGTCCCGGAACAAGTGCATGCCACGGCACTTTTCCCGCCTTTCTGAAAACATTCCATGAACCGGCGCACAGCATAAGTTCCAGAACCGCAAGCACGGCAAAAATATAGATTGACGGAAGCCCGAAGAATGATCCGGGATGAAACAGTTCGCTCAGAAATATATTCAGTACCATACGGGCCTCCTTTCCCAAAGCATAATACTTTTTTATTTTATGCACTGATAAGATTCCGTGCCAATACCTTTTTACTGCGGCAGGATAACATCCTGCCTTCATGCATGCACAATCCGGGAATCGGGCTTAAAATAATAAAAGATTGAGGTGAATGAAATGAATGTCATTATTACGGGAAGTGCCAGAGGTCTTGGCTTTGAAATGGCAAAGCAGTTCCGCAGCCGGGGTTTCTCCGTCGCCATCAGCGATATCAATGAAGAGAATCTGAAAAAAGCGGAACAGGAACTGGAAAAAATCGTATCCGGCGGAAAGATCATATCCTGCCGATGCGATGTGACTAACCTGGAGGATCTGGAAAATCTCTGGAAAACGGCATATGAAGCGCTCGGAGAAATCGATCTCTGGATCAACAATGCCGGCGTCAACCAGCCTATGGTTCCGCTGTGGGAATTGAAAAAGGAAGAGATCGAGCTGCTTCTGAATATCGATCTCAAAGGCGCAATGCTGGGATCGAAGGTCGCAATCTCCCATATGAAAGAGCAGCAGCACGGATGTGTCTACTGCATTGAAGGATTCGGGGCGGACAATGCAACCCAGCTCGGACTGACCGCATACGGAGCCGCCAAGAAAGGCGTGCAGTATATGGTCCGGGGACTTGCGAAGGAACTGGAGAAAACCAATACGCCGGTACAGGTCGGAAGACTCAATCCGGGCATCATGATCACCGAATTTATCACTCACCCGCTCGGACAGGACGGCACGATGGAACTGACCGATGCCACGAAGAAGGTATACAACATTCTGGGAGATACGCCGGACATCGTTGCCGCATTCCTTGTCAGCGGCATGATCCGCAATATCTCCGCAAAGAAACAGGATGATTACGTCGCATGGCTGACAAAGCGCAAAGCGGCATGGCGCTTCATGAGCGCAGGCTTCAATAAACGCGATTTCTTCAAGGACTGAAAATAAAAACGGACCGCCTGCAATTCAGGATCTTACGCAAAGTAAGTGAAACCAGGTCTTGAGTTGAGGAGGTACTCGGCAGAGTGCCTCCTTTTCCTATGGTCTTGGGCAAGGGCTAATATATGTTGATATAGCTAT
>SVBN01000077.1 GCA_015058875.1 Erysipelotrichaceae bacterium
AGGCTATGAGCCGCTCGGACGGATGTATACCGGCAGAAGCGCGCTGTATGCGCCGGACGGCGTCGACGGCATGGTGCGTTTCCGCAGCGAACGCATCATTCAGCCCGGGGAATTTGTAAAGGTGCGTTATACAAAGGTGCACGGTCATAACATGATCGCCGAAGAAGCGGAGGATGAAAAGAATATATGACATTTCATATCTCCGACTGCCGGAAATACAGCCGCTGTGCGCGGATGTTTGTGCTTTCCGCCGCAGAAGAAAAACAGCCGTATACGCCGTATGTCAGAACCGATGAGGTCATCGGCGACCTGGCTGCGGAAAGAATCGGTGTTTCGGATCCGTTTACCGGACAATTGGGAGATGATCCCAATCTTGCCCTGAATGCCCTGGAGGATCATGACTGGCTTGTGAGGGCCAGGTTTGAATATGACGGACTGCGGATCAAGGTTCCTTTCATGCACAGAACGGAAGACGGCTGGGAAATCTTTTTCCTGTTTGCCGGCATCTATCCCCATGCCAATGACATGGAGTATTACTGCGATACGGTCTGGGTACTGGAACGGCTCGGCGTGAAGATCTGCGGCATGCATATGATTCATCTGAACGCCGACTATGTGCGCGGCGATGAGCTGGATATTGAACAGCTGTTTGTGATCAGCGATTATCTGTACAACATGAAAAACAATCCAACTGTCCCCTTTATGGAAGCGGTCGCGGATTCCATGTATAATGTCTCACCCCAGCTGCGGAAGATGGAAGCGCTGGATGCGGAACAGCTTCCGCCTCCGGTACGTACGCCGAAATGCGCGGGAAGGCAGAAATGCTCATTTTATGAGCGCTGTTTCCCGGAGGAGGCGGATCTTCCCGACAATTCCATCCTGACGCTGATCGGCGCCAGAAACAGATACGAAATGAACAGCGAAGGACGCTGTTATCTCCGTGATGCGGACGAAGAGAGGATTGAAGGAAGTCCCCAGCAGTATGCACAGATTATGGCGGACAGGCAGGGCGGATTGTTTGCGGATAAAATTGCGCTGCAGTCATGGCTGAGCGATGCTGCATATCCGGTTTCCTTTATTGATTTTGAATGGGAGCGCTACGCCATTCCGCCGTATCCGGGCATGCGTCCGTTTCAGGTACTGCCGTTTGAATACAGCCTGCATATTCTGCAGGAGGACGGCAGCGTCGAACACAAGGTGTTCCTGTCGGTTCACGACGGCAGGCGCGAATTTACCGAGGCGATGATCCGCGATATCCCGGAGAACGGATCGATCATTGCCTACAATGCGGACGGGGCAGAGAAAATACGGATCTCTGAACTGGCGGAACAGTTTCCCGAATATGCGGATCAGCTGAATGATTTCAACCGGCGCATGAAGGACCTGCAGAATCCGTTTATCGCCGGCATGATCTACGATGTCGGAATGCGTGGGTCATGGACGCTGAAGCAGATCATGTCGCTGATGGATGAACCGGGCTACAGTGATCTGGAAATCCGGCAGGGGATGGACGCCGTGTTCCGCTGGCGGATGCTCGACAGGGACGAGGATGTCAACCGGGAAGAAATCATTGAGGATCTGAAAAAGTACTGCGGAATGGATACCTGGGCAATGGTTGTGGTATTCCGCTGGATGAAGAAGCACGCGGAGCTGTAAAAGGCTCCGTTTTTGTGTACGCTGATCCGGCGAATATGTTATACTGAAGACAGAAATAAAGGGCGTCAGCCCAAAGACAATAATGAAATAGAAACAGGTGATCGATATGCGCATAGATTAGGTGTAATGAACGATTATATCTGATAGAAAGAGAGGAACATTTATGCGTTTTGAGATTGTTGGAAAGAACATTTCAGTTACTGATACGATGCGTTCACGGATTGAAAAGAAACTCCACGGACTTGAGAAATATGTCCTGATCGATGAGAACACGGTTGCCAGAGTCGTTGTCCGGGTATATCCGGATTCACAGAAAATCGAGGTGACAATTCCCACAAAAGTAGGACTGCTCCGCACGGAGGTCAAGCACCAGGACCTCTACGCAGCGATTGACATTGCCGTGGACAAACTGGAAGATCAGCTGAGAAGACAGAAGACAAGGCTGAACAGAAGGCATCGTGAGTCCCTTGCCGAAGCATTCCTGGAAGAGGCGGAAGCAGAGGATAAAGTTGTTCCTGTAAAGACAAAGACGATAACGGCCACAACGCTGGATCTGGATGAAGCGATCATGCAGATGGAACTGAGCAGCCACAGCTTCTATATTTACACCGACGAGGATACCGGAAGGATCTCGGTTGTGTATCTGCGTGAAGACGGCGACTACGGTCTGATTGAGGTCGAACAATAGAATTAAAAAAATGACCGGGGCAGAAATGCTCCGGTTTTGCTTAAGCAGGTCTCAATGCCCGGCACTGAGATCTTTTTTCATTTTCAGATAAAGGAAGACGGAGATGATGCATGCCGTGAAATCGGCCAGCGGTACCGCAATCCACAGTCTGTTCAGATCATGGAAGAGCGCCGAAAGCAGCCGGAAGGATATCACCGGCAGCGCAAAGCCTCTGAGCACATTGACGGCCAGCGTGTAGCGGGCGTGATTCAGCGCCTGCATTGCCGAGGTCAGGATGACGCAGGCACCGCCGAAGACCAGGGCGATGACGCATGTCCGGATTGCGGTCAGACCGATTCCCATGAGTGTTTCCGATGCGTTGAACATGTTCAGCAGGGTGTGCGGATTCAGTTCAAATACGCATGTCAGAACCGCCATGAGAGCCAGGATTGTGCACAGCGCATAGCGGATGGTGCCGAAAACGCGGTCAAACCGCCCTGCGCCGTAATTGTAGGACAGGATCGGTACCATGCCGTTGTTCATGCCGAATGCCGGCATGAAGCAGAAGTTCTGCAGCTTCAGCCAGATGCCGTAAACGGCGGCTGCCGTGGTGCTGTAGGACAGCAGAATCTGGTTGATGAAGAAGGACGACATGGATGACAGACCCATCGTGATCATGGAAGGAAAGCCGATCGAGTAGATTTCCTTTGCGCTGGAGAAGGATGGATGCATCACGCCCTGAACGGAGAAGCGGATCCATTCGTTTTTCTTCAGATTGAACATGCAGGCAAGTCCGGCCGCAAGCACCTGCCCCATGACGGTTGCCAGGGCCGCACCCGAGATTCCCATTTTCGGGAAGGGTCCGATGCCGAAGATCAGCAGCGGATCGAAGATGATATTGAAGACGGCGCCGCCGGCCTGGGCAATCATCGCCTGGGCGGCATTGCCGGTAGCCGTGAGCATCTTTTCGAAGAAGTTGCCGAAGAATGCGCCGGCGCAGATGATCCAGACGATCGAAAGATACTTTGTGCCGCTTTCCACGATTTCCGGAATATCCGTCTGAATGGTGTAGAACTTATGGGTAAATGTGACGCCGAGCAGAATGAATACCGCACAGTAAACAAGACACAGGAAGACGCCGGTGCAGGCAAGGCTGTCCGCATGTTCCTTTTTGTTTCTGGCAATGGCTCTCGGAATGCAGGCGCTGATACCCACTCCGGTGCCGATGCCGATTGCGTTCATAATCTGCTGCATCGGGAAGGCGAGGGAGACTGCCGTCAGGGCGTTCTCCGAGATTCTTGCGACGAACATGGAGTCGACGATATTGTAAAGTGCCTGGATGAAGAATGACAGCATCATCGGCACAGCCATGGATACAAGAAGCTTTCCGACCGGCATTGTGCCGAGCTTGTTCTGTTTTTCTCTGTTTCTGTTTTCCAATGGATTACCTCCTGAACACCGGAGATTATAACAGCGCTTCATGAAATCTTCCTGTCTGAAAATGCGCTGCGGATAAATGAAAAAAGGGCAGGCGCCCTTATGCGTATATGGTCAGATACTGCAGTGCAAGCATGACTGCAGTGAAGGACAGGATGCCCGGAATAAATGAGCTGGACTGGTTGTAGAGATAGGACATGATGCAGATCAGCAGGACGTTGTAGAGATATGTTCTGACAATCAGCGGGAAATCCGCGAGCGGACAGAATGCGGCGGTATACAGCATTCCGAACATGAACCCGGATGCCAGAATGATCAGCGCTTCACGGTCGCGGATATCCAGATGGTCGGTCAGGCATTTGAAGCTGATATTGATGATCAGTCCGAGGGTCAGACTGTAGGCGCACAGAATGGGCGGAAGCGCAAACAGATATGCTCTGACGGTCGCAGGATCCGGAAGCGGAATAAATGCATGCAGGAATCTCCGGCTGATCCATGTCAGCAGTCCGATCAGCACAATTCCGATCAGCGTATATATGACGGTATCTCCCGGATTGTTCTTTGCCCGGTTGTAATGAATGCCGAACAGGTTCCAGTCATAGACAATCAGCGCCAGCCCCGCAAGATTCAGCGTGAGCGTCATTGCGGCGGTTTCATTTCCGATCAGACCGGTCAGCGCTCTGCAGACAAACGGTATCGCGGCATATATGAGAAGCGAAATGATAATCCGCTTCATGGACAGAGATGATTTGTATTTCACATTCGGCTCCTTGAAAACAAACAACATCATATGCGAAAAACCATGCCGGTGCAAGCAGGGAAGAGATACGCTTTTTCCGGAATGGCAAAATTTCAAGTGAAATACGAAACAGGAACGAAAGATTCAAGTGCTGCCTGAATTTGGCGGAATTCTTCTGTACTGCATGCAATACTGTACCACGGAAAAGATGCGGGAATGAATTTCCCGGAAGAAAGGAGTCTGAAAATGTCAGTAACAGGAACATATGACTGCTCAAGCCATACCGCCGCGGAAAATGAAAACGTGGTCAGAAAAATATGCGGGGAATGCCGCAAGGCGAAAGTGCGCCTGGATATCCGCCGCCATCAGAACATGGTCAGCGAACCGGAAGGCGGAATATCCGATGACGCGAGACTCGTTTATTATGTCGAGCGCTGTCTGCTGGAATGCGCGAGGGAAACCCAGCTGATCATCCGGAATGAGTTTATGAATGAATCCCGCAGGGACTGGTATATCCCTTATTTTTCCAGAACCACCTACTACCGGCTCAGGCCCAAAGCCGTTCAGGAGTTTCTGGAAGCTTTAAATATCTGATGAGAGATCTTTCAACCGCAGCACTGCGAAACCCGACATTTTATGCCGGCTGGTAAAAAGACAGCGGTGAATTCCTGCATTGCTTAGAAGCATGAGTGATGGTAATATATTTACAGGAGTAACTGAGTGAAAACCGTTTGTTCATGCTGATAAAACTGCAGGCTGATGAAAGCAGGTCAGACAGTTTCCGTGTGTATGCTGCAGGGCAGCCATGGGGAATATGGATGGAATCTGACCGCTTTATCATTGCAAATATGAACATGAAAAATCAGAAGAACAGCGGTGCCTGTGTTGCTTGATGCAGGAAAAAGCTCAAAAACATCGATCAGTATACAGAGGAGGAAACTTAAATGCTGAAAGGTATTGCTGCTTCATCGGGCGTTGCGATTGCAAAGGTCTACAAACTACAGCAGCCGGTTCTGGAAATCGTCAGAAAAGACGCAGATCCGGAAGAGGAACTGAAAAAACTGGATGCCGCTTTTGCCAAGACGGTATCTGATGTCGAAAGAATCAAGGAAGTTGCTTCCAAGAGTCTGAAGGCTGAAGAACTGGCAGTATTTGATGCACATCTCATGATGGCAAATGACCCGGAACTCCGCGGCCAGATCGAAGAAATGATCAAAAACGACAAGGTCAACGCCGAATATGCTACAGAGCAGGTCGCCAACATGATGGTTATGATCTTCGAATCCATGGAAGATGCATACATGAGAGAAAGAGCTGCTGACATCAAGGACGTTACATTCCGTCTGAAGTGCAACCTCTGCGGAAAAGAAATCCCGAACCTGGCTACACTGAACGAACCCGTTGTTATCGTTGCCAAGGACCTGACTCCTTCCGATACAGGTTCCCTGAACAAGGAATTCGCCAAGGGCTTCGCTACAGAAATCGGCGGCAGAACAAGCCACAGTGCCATCATGGCAAGATCTCTTGAAATTCCGGCAGTTGTCGGCGTCAAGGGAATCCTCGAAGAAGCACAGGACGGCGATCCGGTTATCCTCGATGCTCTGGAAGGAACAGTTATCCTGAATCCGACACCGGAACAGGTTGCTGAATTTGAAGCAAAGGGAGCTGAATACCAGAAGGAAAAGGAAGCTCTCAAGGCAATGAAGGATCAGCCTTCTGTTTCCACAGACGGTCATAAGGTTCTCCTGGTCGGCAACATCGGCTCACCGGCTGACGTTGAAGGCGTTCTCGAAAACGGTGGCGAAGGCGTCGGTCTGTTCCGTACAGAATTCCTGTACATGAAGAGCGAAGATGACTTCCCGGATGAAGATACACAGTTCGCAGCATATAAGGCAGTTCTCGAAGGAATGAACGGCAAACCGGTTGTTATCCGTACACTGGATATCGGCGGCGACAAGAAGCTGAAGTATTACACATTCGAAGAAGAAATGAACCCGTTCCTTGGCGTACGTGCTGTCCGTTTCTGCCTGATCCGCAAGGATATCTTCCGTACACAGCTGAGAGCTCTGCTCCGTGCTTCCGCATTCGGCAAGCTCTGCATTATGTTCCCGATGATCGCTACAGTCGGTGAATTCAAGGAAGCAAAGCAGTGCTATGATGATGCACGCGCTGAACTGATCGCTGAAGGCGTCAAGGTCGGTGACGACGTTGAAGTCGGATGCATGATCGAAATTCCGGCAGCTGCAGTTCTGGCTGACAAGCTCTCCAAGTATGCGGACTTCTTCTCCATCGGTACAAACGACCTCGTTCAGTACTCCATGGCAGCTGACCGTATGAGCGAACCTGTTTCCTATCTGTACCAGCCGCTGAACCCGTCTCTGCTCCGTCTTATCAAGATGACAATCGACGGCGCGCACAAGAACGGCAAGTGGTGCGGAATGTGCGGTGAAATGGCCGGCGATGAAATCGCAGCGCCTGTACTGCTCGGTCTCGGACTCGATGAATTCTCCATGAGCGCTACATCCATTCTCCGTGCCCGCCGTATGATCAACGGTCTGAGCTACGCAGAGATGAAGGCTATGGCTGAAAAGGCAGTTGAATGCGACACTGCTGAAGAAGTTACAGAACTCATCAAGAACTCCATCGGCAAATAATTCAAACCGTAGTATAATCGGGGTGTGTTAAAACACCCCGGTTTTTTTATGGAGAACCCGATGAAGAAAATACTGTTTATATCGAGTACCGGCGGACATCTGACGGAGCTGCTGCAGCTGTCGGAGATGTTTGAACGGTACGATTATCATGTGATAACGGAAAAGACCGAAGCCAATCTTCCGCTGGAGAAACGGTTCGGGAAAGACAGGTTTGATACGCTCGTATTCGGTACGAAAGTGCATCTGTTCACCTATCTGTTCAAGTTCGGATACAACTGCCTGAAATCAGTGTATCTGTATTATAAAATCAAACCCGATTATGTCATTACGACCGGAACGCATACCGCAGTTCCGATGTGCAAGATCGCGCACTGGCATAAGAAAAAGGTGATCTGGATCGAGACCATGGCGAACGCCACAACCCCGACTGCCGCAGGGAAAATGATCTATCCGATTGCCGACCTGTTTGTCGTACAGTGGGAAAGCATGCTGGAGGTGTATCCGAAGGCTGTCTGCTGGGGATGGGTGTTCTGATGATACTCGTAACGCTCGGAACCCAGGACAAGCAGTTTCCCCGTCTTCTGAAGGCAGTGCAGAAGGCGATTGATGAAGGAAAGATCAACGACCGTGTGGTCGTACAGGCAGGGCATACGGAATTTGAAAGCAGTCAGATGGAGATCTTCGATTTCATCCCGACCGACCGGTTCGCGGAATATCTGGAACAGGCGGATTTGATCATCACGCACGGCGGCGTCGGTACGATTATGACCGCGCTGCGCGAACACAAGCGGATTCTTGCGGCAGCCCGTCTGACGCAGTACGGGGAACATCAGACGGATCATCAGACACAGCTGCTGGAAGCGTTTGACAAAGACGGCTATCTGATCTACATGAAAGATCTGGAGGATATCACTCCGTATCTTGATCAGATCAGGGAATTTGCTCCGAGACCGTATATTTCCAATACAAAAGAATTTGTAAGGAAACTGGAAAACTGGATCGAACAGAATTAAGACGCATCGCCGGATGTGTCTTTTTCTGACTGCGGGAGACGAAGAAAAAAACGCATGGAATGATCCATGCCGTCAGCGCATTATTCGGGTTTTTCCGCCAGCATGCAGTCAAGATACATCCCGTGCACAATGCCCGCCGCCAGGCTTTCGAGCATCAGACGAGTATCATCATTGCTCTCAGGGAAGGGCGTTTCAGAGATGGCGGCCTGCAGATCATTGCGGAAATGCGTGTAGTATTCTTCCGGCGGGAAAGCAAAGGCTCCGTTCAGCCGGTTCAGCACTGTTCTGATCTGCTCGATGGAAAGCACGCGCTTTGCCATCACAATGATGACAAGCATGCTGATCTGTTCCTTGGAATAGGCTTTTCTGACTGCCTTGGGGATTACTTTCTGCTTGACGTAATTGGCAATCATCGATCCCGTAACCTGCAGATGCGGGAAATCAGTCAGGATCCGGTTGATATACTTTACAACCTGATCCAGATATAATCCGACATCGGGAATATCCCTGTATTCGGGGAGACTGAAGCGCTGCATCGCTTCCGGCATTTCATTTCTGTTCATGACAATATCTTAATACAAATATCATAAAACGCTATAACAATTTTATTAAAATCTCTTGACCGGTTTATTAAAAACGGATAATAATATAATTGTAATCGGTTTATGAAAAACCGATCGGAGGTGAGATATGAGTGCTATGAACATGGAATACGGACAGCCGGGCACTTTCCGCGTCAAGGATCCGGTCAGCACACTGACGCATTTCATCGGATTTCTGATGTCCATTGCGGCGATGCCTCTGCTTTTGATTCACCATATGAACCATGGGGCGCAGATGAGCGATCTGTGTGCGGATGCGGTATTCATGCTGTCGATGATTCTGCTTTACGGGGCAAGCAGTGCCTATCATGCGTTTGATGTCCGCAGGGATGCTGCGGCTGCACTGAAGAAAACCGATCATATGAGCATATTTATTCTGATTGCCGGAACATATACACCGGTCTGTGTTTCCATCCTGCCGCACCGCACCGGGATGATTCTGCTGTATGTGATCTGGTCCATTGCGGCAGCCGGACTGATCTTTAAATTCTGCTGGGTTACATGTCCGAGATGGGTATCTTCCTTGCTGTATACCGGAATGGGATGGGCGGCTGTTTCCGTTCTTCCTTCATTGCTTGAAGTGATGAGTCCTGCGGAGTTCGCTCTGCTTCTTTCCGGGGGAATCATCTATTCTGCCGGCGGCGTTATTTATGCATTGAAGAAGAGAATTACTCCCATCTCATGGGAAGGGTTTGGCAACCACGAGCTGTTCCATATCTTTGTGATGCTGGGCAGTCTGTGTCATTTCCTGATGATTTTTATTCACAGCTTCTTCTGAACAGATGAAAAGAGGTTTCCTGCAGGAATCCGGATCCTGTCGGTGAAACCTCTTTTTTCAGTTATGCAAGCGTGACGGTTGTCTGTACGGTTCCGGCTTTCTGACTGACAGCCGTGAGCGTGACGGTTTCTCCTTCTTTGCCGTAGATATACCAGCTGACCTTTTTGCACAGCGGCGCCTGTTCCGCCGTGATCGGTCCGAAGAAGGAGTACATTGTCCTGACGGAGCTGAAGCCTTCGAGCTGTCCGATCTTCTGCACGGCCTTGCCGTCGGCGATTTCGGCGCCGCTCAGCGTGACTTCAATATCCTTTGCCTGCTTCAGACTCAGGAATTCGCTTGTCGCATAGGTCGGCATGAAGCCGGTGTTTCCGACAACCGCTTCGACCTTGTACATGCCTTCCGCAAGCTTCTGTGCCTTTGCCTCGGTGAATACGATATGCGGCATGGTCCTGGCGTGGCGGAGAATATATCTTGTGTGCTTTTCCACTTCCTGGGGCAGATACTGCACGGGCGGATTCTGAAGAAGGAACTTCTTGTCCGGACCGCCGATCTCAACGGTACCGAGCTGCGGATGTTCGTACTCCGTCCAGTCTTTATAGAAGCTGTTCAGATTGTTTTCATCAATCCACTTCAGCATTCTTCTCTGGTTTTCCAGTTCTTCTTCCGGCGTCAGTTTCTTCGGCTTCGGATATTCCGGAATCATGCCTGCCTGCATTGCGAGATTCCAAGTTTCAACGGAATGGCAGAATACGCCGTTGCCGTAATAGAAGTAGTCGTCCAGCGATCCGTTGGCCGGCGCTTTGGAATCCACGCCGAGGTAGTCATCCTTGATGCGGAGCTGATGATATCCGGTTTCTTCCTCGGCAATCTTCATGAATGCCTTGAACATTTCCTGGTCTTTCTGATCAGCCTGGGCTGCCGGAACGCCTGCGGGCGGATACAGGTACATGCCGCCGAAGGTGTGGAAGATGATGGTATTGACCAGATTCTTTCTTGTGCTGATCCATTCAATCAGATTTCTGGATTCAATGACCTGACCGGGATATCTGCCGCCGCCGGGCTGCTTGGGATCCGGGTCCCAGTTCATCGGATAGTTGCGGTTGAGGTCCAGTCCGTATTTTGCCGGTGCGGAGCTGACATGCAGTCCGTCATAGTCATTGATCAGACCTTCGCTGTAGACGTTGTAATATTCACCGCCGATATCATCCGCCTGACGCTTGACAAGAAGACGGCTGTCGTCGGGATCTTTCTTCCAGCTGCCGAACGGAGTCTTTACCAGCATGTTGCGGATGACGCCGTCGCCGTCCAGATCCGAAGGGACAAGACCAGGCATTTCTGTTTCATACGGATAAGGGACATTGATCGAGCGGATCATATCCGGGTGAGTCAGATAGTATTCGGATCCGTCCGCAACCGGACGCGGCATGATATAGAACGTTGTGTTCTTCAGCAGGGCGGCTACGGTTTCATCGTCGGGATTGCTGAGAAGCGCATCCGCAAGATACATCGCGCACATACTGCCGGTGACTTCTCCGGCGTGCACATGGCCGATTGCCATATACGCCGGCTTTTCATCGTAATCTCCGCAGGAAGTATCCGTAACGGACAGCAGCCACATTTCTCTTCCTTCAGTGGTTTTGCCGATGGAGGTCAGCCGGACTCTGTCGGGATAATCCGATGCGTATTTATGAAGGATTTCCGTGATTTCGTCATAATTGTAGTAATGATCGTAGGTATAGGTCTTGTTCATAATGATCCTTTCTGTTTCTTCGATGCGGTTATGGAATGAAGTATATGCGACTATTATAGCGCTTTTTCTCCGTCTTTATTGTTTTCGGGCACCAAAAAAAAGAGCCGTTCAGCCGGCTCAGTGGATTTTCGGATAAGAGGAAGGAACATAGAATTCCTGCATGTCATCCAGACGGACGCATCCGAGTGCTTTGCCGAATACGCATCCGCAGTCAATGTGCAGAATATCCGTTTTCAGACCGTGCGCGATCTTTCCTTCATACGCTTTATCGTACAGGAAGGTCGGGGTATGTCCGACAATCATCGTGACATCCCGGAACGGATTATCATCCAGTCCGATATGACTCCAGATCAGCTCATTGACGGGAACCTCGGAAAGCCGTACATCCGGACGGCAGTATTCCCCGAGACCGGCATGAACCAGCAGGAACTTTCTTCCCTTTACCGCCAGATATTTATAATAGGTTCTCTCTTCCAGAAACAGCTTGATGTCATAGCACTCCGGATAATCCAGATCCATAAACTGGTCCGCGGTAGTAAAGCCGCCGTTGAAGTGAAGCCAGGTGAGCATATCAGGATCCATCATGGCGAATGTTCCGCCTTTTTTTGCGTCGATCAGCGTCTGGGCATAATCGGCAAGATACTGGTCGTGATTGCCGAAAATCAGATGCATATGATCATTGGCCATGATTTCCTTCAGCAGGGGAATGGACTCGTTTCCGCGGTCGCATACGTCGCCGATGATCCACATCTCATCGTACTCACTGAAGCCGATCAGATCGAGCATCTGATCAAATTCTTTTTTGCAGCCATGAAGATCACTGATTGCGTAAGTTGACATAATTCACCCCAATGCACACTATCGTGAACTGCTCGGCAATTGAATTGCCAGAGCATCGGGTTGGCACAGCATAAGCTGTGCAGCTCCCGGGTGCGTCCATGACACCTTTACTGCTGTATCTGCATATCTCTGATACTACACAGCTGCCTGTATTACCACTGTCGAGGACAGACCTGTTTCAGGTATATGCATATCAATCTGATTCTCATGCAGATACTTTCTCAGAATGTTGTATGCGCCCAGTGCATCCGCATTGTATATATTCTGACCTTCCTGATACAGTCCTCTCTTTATCCTGTTTCCCTTTACCGCTTCTTCTGCACATACTCTTTCCGTATGCGGTCCGCACTGGCTGCTGTATGACTCATTCTGACAGATCATCCGGATCCCGTATATCTGCAGTTTGTATTCCAGCATTCCATAGATCTTTGCATAGGGCAGACTGTGCAGTTTCAGGTTTACACTGTCTCCGAGGTTTTTTTCTTTACGGATATTCCGGATATCTCCGATGACAACCGTATGGATGTCATTGTCATGACAGTAATCCGCAATATACCTCGTAATCTTATGCAGGTAATCATGGATACTGCAGTTTTTCTTTTCGTACAGCCTTTCCAGATGCTTCGATGTTTTCGGATACTTTATTCCCTTTGAAGACTGTATCCGGCTCCATTGTGACTGCACGCGTGCAATCTTCTTTTCATATCTGTAACAGATATTCTGATACTGTCTTCCGGCAATAAAGCTTCTCCCTGTACTGTCATAACAGGTGAGCAGGTTGTGCAGTCCCAGATCAACGGAAAGATAATGTCCGTTGTCTTCCATGTACTCTGTGTCATCGGTCTCATAGATTACTATGATCTCGCTCTCTCCGTTTTCCGGAGGATATACCTTGATCTG
>SVBN01000078.1 GCA_015058875.1 Erysipelotrichaceae bacterium
CGCTTCAAGAGCGATAATACGATCCTCTTCAAATGCATTTGCAGTTACGGCAACAATCGGGATCTCTGCCTTTTTCCGATCCTCCATCTGACGGATACGCCGTGCGGCTTCATATCCATCCATGACGGGCATCTGGATATCCATCAGGATCACATCGTAGGTTCCCGCCGGAGACTGTTCCATTTTTTCGACAGCTTCCGCTCCGTTTTCTGCGATGCCGACAGTAAATCCGGCATTTTCCAGAATCGCTACTGCAATCATCCGGTTCATTTCATTGTCTTCCGCAAGCAGGACACGCTTCCCCGTGAAATCCACAGCGGCAGGTTCATCATCAGCGGCTGCCTTTTCTGCAAGGAACGGCTTTGTCAGCACGTTTCTCAGCTCTGACATAAAGATCGGTTTTGAGCAGAAGTCTGTCACTCCGGCCTGTCTTGCCTCATCCTCGATATCTGACCAGTCATAGGCTGTCAGGATGATAATCGGAGCATCGTCACCGACGATCTTCCGGATCCTTCTCACGGTCTCGATGCCGTTGAGATCCGGCATCATCCAGTCGATGATGTAGACCTTGAATTCATCCGCCTGATCCTTTGCTTCCTTGGCGCGGATCACCGCTTCCTTTCCGTAGTTGGTCCAGTCGGGCCGCATGCCGATATCCCTCAGCATCGCGCTGACGGAAAGGCAGGAATTGGTATCATCATCTGCCACCAGGGCGCGCAGTCCCTGAAGCTCGGGGATTGTTTCGGCTGTATCGCTGCTTTCGGCAATCCGGCACGGGATCCTCACAACAAACTCCGATCCCTTTCCTTCTTCACTCTGAACAGTGATGGTGCCGCCCATCATGTCCACAATATTTCTGGTGATTGCCATACCGAGTCCGGTACCCTGCGTACCGCTGACCGTACTGGTTCTTTCTCTGGTAAATGCATCAAAGATCGTCTTCTGGAATTCTTTGCTCATGCCAATGCCGTTATCCTTGATCCTGAATACAAAGTTTGCGGTATCCGCACTGGCCGATGGCTCCTCGATCAGCCGGAAGCTGATGGTTCCGCCGGCAGGCGTGAATTTGATGGCATTGGACAAAATGTTGAGCAGCACCTGATTCAGACGGAGCTTATCGGTAATGATATTCTCGTGCTTCACATCCTGGGTATCAATCAGCAGCTCCTGCTGCTTTGCCGTGACGTTTGCCTGAATGATGGTTCTGAGGTCATGGATGACATCCGGCAGATGGACATTCGCTTCCTCGATCGTAACCTTTCCGCTTTCGATCCTGCTCATGTCCAGAACGTCATTGATCAGTGAAAGCAGATGCTGGCTGGATACCGTAATCTTCTGCAGGTAATCCTTTACCTGCTCCGGATGATCCAGGTGGGAAGCAGCCAGTGCTGTAAATCCGACGATTGCGTTCATCGGCGTGCGGATGTCATGCGACATGTTGTTCAGGAACGTGGTCTTGGCGCGGTTTGCGTGCTGCGCCGCAATCAGTGCGTCGGAAAGAGCCTTCTGCTTTTCCTGTTCTGCTTTAACGATTTCCGTTACATCGCTGTGGTAGCCGCTCAGATGATGCGTATGCTCATCCAGCGCTTCCGAAGTTCCGCCGCAGCGGACATAGATCATGCCCCGCTCCGGATGATTCCACAGATATGTATTTTCGGACAGTTTTCCCTCCAGCATCTCCGCAACGCTTTTCTGTACTGAGGAAACCGCCGCTTCATCAATACGGGAATACCAGAAATCATATGTTTCTTCTTCGGTCAGATTCTGCCCCTCAATGCCCAGCAGTTCGATCATCTTGGCATTTCCCCTCATGCGCGGGGCTTTGCCGTCCTCCAGGATGATATGCCAGACACCGAAGCCGGCAGAGGCAATAATCTCGTCGGTCTCCCGGAGCGCCTTCTGGCTCTCCTCGAGCTTCCGGTTGTTCGCCTCCAGCTCAATCCGCGCTGTTTCCTTATCCTGAATCTGGGTACGTGAGCGCCGGTTGTCGCGTAGAAGCAGAGAGATAATCACGGCAGCAACTGCCAGGATCCCAAGGGCAAATATCTCAAGATGCTGACGCACCAGATCGAAGAAGCTGTAGGAATACAGTCCGTTGGCATAGCGGTAGGCCTGATTCTGGCCGAAATCAACGCCCAGTACATTGATTCCCCTATTCAGCAGCTTCAGCAGGCCTTCATTGCCCATTGCCACACCGTAGCACCTGTCATCACTCTGACTGAGCTGCAGAAGCGAAAGGCTCTCGTAGTGTGTATTCTTCAGCATGTCATTTGCTCTGAGGCCGTTCAGTGTCGTGGCATCTTCTTTCCCTGCCACAACCGCATCGAGACAGTCATTCGCGGACGGATAGAACGTAATCTTAGCATCGGGGAAATGCGTGCAGACATAGTAGTACTGCATCCGGTTGTTCTCATTGACGGCAAAATGCGAGATCTCATCCCTGTTGAATTCTCCCCGGAATACGATCTCAGTCGCCGCGGAAACGACCGGATTGGTCTGGTAGATCCCGCTCTCTTCAGAATAGTACAAACCGCCGCCGACCGGGAACCCGGCATCGATCCCGCCGGAAACCAGATCCGCAATCATCTCATCATAGTTTTTATAGCCCTGATAACTCACGGAAAGCGTGTCAATGTTCAGGCTTTTCAGCAGCTGTTCCGTGACATCAGTCACAATGCCGGTCACCTGTCCGTGCTCATCCGTGTCACTGTAAGGCAGGTATGATTCCAGATAACCGATTCTCAGTTCACTGTGGGATTTCAACCATTCCGTCTCCGCGGCGGAATGCGCACGGCTGGCAAGGCTTCCCGAATAGTATTTCACACTGAGAGAGTTCAGGTAATTCGGTTCCTCCACCGTCAGAAGCGTCTGTGCATTGTTCAGCTGTTCCAGAAGATCCGGTCTTCTGATATTCACGGCAAGATAATAGTCCGAAGCCCCGAAGGAATAAAGGATCACGGCATTTTCCACACTGAAGCCGCTGTCTCCCTCACCTGCGAAAACATCCAGTTCCTTTGCAATGAAAGACGCATACAGACTGTCATAGTCAGGATAGGTTATGACCTCTGCGTTTATATTGTGGGAATCCAGAAAATGATTCAGCGTTTCCACGATGGCACTTTCCATGACACCGATCTTTTTTCCTTCCAGTGTCTTCGGATCCGCAGTGATTTCCATATCTTCCTCATGCTTTACCAGGTTGTAGGACTCGTGTCCCATGGCCGCTTCCGGATAGCCGATCAGACCGATCCTGTCTTCTTTCCGGGCAAGGCCTGCCAGCAGATCGATCTCACCGTCCAGCAGCATCTTATACAGATCCGAAAAGGATCCGTAAACATAATCGTATTTCCAGCCGGTATATTCTGCCAGCTTCCGGTAATATTCATACGCATAGCCTGTCTTGACTGCACCTTCCCGTGCCCCTTCCTGAAAGATCTCATTCTCATAGTAGCCGACCCGGACTGTTTTCGTATCCTCTGCATAGGCGGGAGCGATCAGTGAAAACAGCAGACAGACAGCGATCAGCAATCGCTTCAGAAGCATGATTGTAATATGTTGTTGTTTCATTTTTCACCTCCGCATCATCGATCTGCCGCAAATATCCGGCAATGGTACCGCATCGGTTCCGGTATTGGTCCCGCCTGATATACGCTGATTGTATGAAAAGCCGTAACATGGGCCGTTTTGGGAACGCACTTCATCTGTGGGCACTGCCCGCTGTTTCAATTATATTTCATCGGAGATTTCAATGATAGTTTCAATTATCTTTCGTAATTTAAAACTTCCTCTCATTCAGGATCTGTGTATCCATGCATGAAAGGAGGTTTCTGTGTGTGCGCTGAAATATCCCGTACTGATCGGAAGCAGATTTATAGCTTTACAGCTCTTCTGACTTTTCCGGCAGCCTGGAAAATGATGATGCTGAGAATGAGCGGAACGACAGTATTAATGACGCTTTCCATTTCCTGCTGGTATCTGACTGCTTTGTCCTCCTCATATTGTGTAAAAAACCGGGAGATTCCGGGCAAAAAAGCAGTTACGCTGTTATTGCAGCAAGAATCTGACAGGAGGAATTATGACTCAGAAAGAAAATTATACGGTTATGACACTCGATACAAAGGTATCGCATTACCTCCCCTTTCCGGCATTTCTGCTGGATACGGACGTATCCAATACGGCAAAGATATTATATGCACTGCTTCTGAACCGGAGCATGCTCTCCCAGAAAAACAGGAGAACGGATGATTCCGGCAGAGTCTATGCCATATATCCCATCATGTCACTTGCTGAGGATATCCACAAAAGCAGGAAAACAGTGATGACAGGCATCTCGGAACTGGAACAGGCCGGTCTGATCCTGAAGCGCACCAATCATGAAGGAAAGCCGAATCTGCTGATGCTGAGGGTACCTGCTTCCTGGAAAACAGGCGGCAGTACAGCTTCCGGGGCACCAGGAGAAAAACGATACCCCGGCGGGTCCGGGTCCGATACTTCCCCAGTACAGTTTTCTTCCCGGAGGCAGTATCAGAAACGTTACCCGAATAACTATGAGAAAACACAGAATGATATAACTGCCGGAACTACTGCATCCTGCTCCGGTAATGATAACGAATACGGGAAAGGAGATGAATTTTTCTGGATCTGAACGAGATTATCGACTCCTTCCAGGCAAAGCCCGAAGAGAACGACTATTACGGGGAAGACGGACTGCTCTACTGCGGTATCTGTCATGAGCCGAAGGAAGCATACTTTCCGGAGAATCTTCGAACGGACACATGGGACCGGCATCCATGCGAGTGCCGGTGCATGAGGGAACAGCGGGAAAAGATAGAAGCGGAGCAGCTGGAAAGATATCATACCGGTACAGTGGACCGGCTCAGAAGGATCTGTTTTCCCGATGCTGTCATGAATGAATGGACGCTGGATCATTGTATTCTGGATCAGAAGATGCTCAACCTGGCACAGAAGTATATTGACCACTGGCATGAAATCCGGCAGGGAAACTACGGTCTTCTTCTGTGGGGACCTTCCGGTACAGGCAAGACCTACCTGTCCGCCTGCATCGCAAATGCCCTGATTGAAAAGGAAGTATCCGTACGGATGATATCGCTGAGCGATATCATGTACAGAAACTACAATGAAATCAATGATTATATCGAAGAGGTATGCCGGGCAGAGCTTCTGATCATCGATGATTTCGGGATTGAAAGGAATACCTCCTACAGTCTTGAAACCACCTACCGTGTCATCAATAAGCGGTATCTGACACACAAACCGTTAATCGTTTCCACAAATCTCTCACCGGATGCCATGAAGTACAATGACAATCCGGAACGTCAGAGAATCTATGACAGAATCTTTGAAATGACCGTACCGATCCCCTTTACCGGCACCAGCATCCGCAGGGATATCGGCAGAAACAAAAAGGATGAACTGAAATCCATCCTGAACAGCTGAATATCTCTCCGGATATGGAAAAGACTGCCTACATGAACAGATGTATGCCTTTCAGTTTCTGACAAGAATACCGTTGTAACAGAGATTTAATATCCTCATTGTAGAAGACCACACTGATTTACCGGCGAATGCCATAGGCTTATCAAGTAATATTTCTAACAAAAGCCTTTCCCGTGCAAAAACCGGTCGGAGATCGGCTCCTATTTTCTCACAGACAGAATGACATTCAGTACATTCCTCAAAGAAAGAAGGCGCATTGCACGTTTTACAATAATAAATTTCAGATGACAAAAGACTTGCCCTTTTACCGCAAACAGGACAAGTGCTAGTTTCTGATTCTAAATCATTACAATGTTTGCATATGTATTTGATCATGAAATCCTCTTTTGTCTCTGGTGAAAGAATACTGAAACATTATACCATGCTCCAGATCTCAGATTACTCGATATACATTAGTCACTCAAGATCCGAATGACTCCTGAAGTAACTATGATTTAATTGAAGCCATTTATTCAAAAACGGTTTTTATGCCTTTGGAAAATCACTATAAACGTCAAAATTTTCATCAATAATTTCTATGAAACAAATGAATGGCATTAAGAAATTCAATAATGCTGTTAATTGCTCTCTTCCTGTTGTGTTATCAGAAAGCTTCTGATATACCCAGCCAGTTCCTTATCTTCACAGTAGATATAACAGCCCTTCTGTCCTCTTGTCAGAAGTGTCTTGTATGTATTCTTGATCAGGCGCTCTGCTGTTTCATCATCAGCTGTACGTATGCCGGATGATTTATCATCCTTTGATACCATTGTCCTGTCGGTGATGATATGTCCTGTTTCAGGATCATATCTGAGGTCCTTTCCGATCAGAACCCCTATATAATCAAATTCCAGTCCCTGGCAGGTATGGATACATCCGACCTGCTCAAATGACTTTTTATTAATTGCCCAGATCTTATCTGCTTCCAGATTCCACTTGGCTTTGAAGTCATTTTCCAGGTAGATATCGTAATCACCTCTGTGATTCTTAACATCCCAGTCATAGCAGTAACCGGCCACCATACGTGCTTTGTTGTTGATCTTGTTCAGCTTTCTTAACTCATCCCTGAGCTCATTCGGATCATCAAATACTCTGATATCAAAATTCAGTTCTTTCAGATCTATGTCTACAGGTTCCCCGATCTGCAGAATGTTATTAATAAACTGAATATATTCATCACTTCCGTTGCAGCGGAACTGAGAGTGCAGAACCGTATTCTCATCCGATATCACAATGGAATTCAGTTCCTTTGCCCACTTGTTGATCTCTTCGATAGATCCGATATCACTTGTTGATATCTGCTGATTCTCATCAATCAGGAAGATAGATAACAAAGAAGCATTAATGCATTCCATTACCTGATTCTTTCCATGCCAGTCACTGAATATCTTCTTTACCAGCCTGTGTGCTTCATCAATGATCAGGCAGTCATAGTAATTCTGCGGAGCAGCATTCAGTCCATGCGGGGATCGGAACAGCTGCTTGATATTCAGTTCTGCTTTCAGATCCGACTGGGAAAGCAGCTTCTGATATGCATTTCTCGGTGCGGTATTCTTCGTGCAGTAGCATGCATTCAATCCGGAAGTAATATATTCTTTCAGCAGATTCACCGCGAGCACAGATTTGCCTGTACCGGGTCCTCCCTGAATGATAATTGTCCGCTTCTGCATATCCTTCTGGCATTGCTTCATCGTCTGCCGGCAGATATCGTATGCTACCGCCTGATCATCCAGCAGGATGAATTCCGGATTCCCTTTCATCAAAGAAACCAGGCAGTCCTGCAATGCCTTGGAAGGTCTGATTCTGCCGTTATCAATCTTGTACAGCAGATCCCCGTCTGCAGAGCGCTTTGTAATATAGGTCTTAATGAAGCTGCGGATCTTCATCACTTCATCTCTGATAAAATACGGAGCTTCGGTATACCATGTTTCATAGATAGGATCATCCAGCACATCCCTGTACTGAGGATCATAATTATGCAGATAGGCACATGGAACAATGCCGATATTCTCATCCTGTACTTGTTCGGAAGAATTCTTAATAAATGTGGAGTAAGCATAAGCCTGGTAGGATGGATGATTTACAATCCGTTCACTGCCGCCGGTAAAGGTTCTGACACTGTGCATCATAATGTCATCCACTTTTTCCGCTTTCTGCCACTGCTTCAGTTCAACAATGACAACATTGTTATTATCTGCGTCATCCGAGCCGGCAATCATAAAATCAACGCGTTTTGAAGTACGGGGAATCTGATACTCGATTGCAATACTCACATCATCGGGTATCGCCCTGTCATCAATGACATTCCTCATGAACTGAAGGGAATTCTGCCAGGAATTAAACTCGGCAGTCTGTCCTCCGGACAGATGCCTGGATCTCAGATTATCCAGAATAATACCTGATATCCTGTTCATGATCACATCATCATTAAACTGTTCTTTTGTAGCGTTATATACGATCATTGCCTGCTCCAATCATCTTTATTATTCCAAAGAAGTATGTCTGTATAGAAACTATTATAAATCCTAATGTTTGTACTTTCCCATGCAGTTTATATTGACATCAGGCATTACAAAATCCATATTGCCGGACAATACTGCTTCAAGACAATTCACCTTCATATAAAGACTACTTTACTGTATTTCGCACGTGAAAAATGGACCTTCCCGGTCCAAATTTCACTTTCTGCATGCTGATGATGTCTGTGATCTGGTGTATGTACTGCCTGTGCTTCAGAAATGCATGTCCGGATCAAGAACAATCCATTCAGGTATGTCCTTCGGATCATAGTTATTTCTTTTATGGAAGTCTACTGCCCTCAGCTGATATGCAATCGTGCTTATGAGCACAAGACATGCCCTGCCGTATCTGCCTTCCAGAGCACTCTGCATGTCTTTATAAAACATGCCTTTCGCTCTGATCTCAGCCAGATGCTTTATACGCGGCGGATGCGGCCGGTTGATCAGCTCGTAAATCGTATTTCCGTTTACTTCAAAAGTGAAAATATCCGGATTCTCCGGCGTCCAGTGTGCTTCCAGATATACCGGTTTCATATGATCGATGATATATGCTTCCGCATACAGCGGGCGGATGACTCTTCTGTCGAACATACGGTATCTGATATTCACAACCGTATAATCGGGATAGGGTTCCCTGAACAGGAATGCCCTGTACTTTTCACGCGGACATATGAGCGCAAGTTCCATTTCATCCGTATCTTTTCCGATATCTTCCGTATATTCCACCGGCTCATCGGTATCATCACGCAATTCTGTCTTGAGCAGT
Organism: Erysipelotrichaceae bacterium; assembly: GCA_015058875.1. Lineage (GTDB taxonomy): Bacteria > Bacillota_I > Bacilli_A > Erysipelotrichales > Erysipelotrichaceae > Bulleidia. Next base: position 8,782 of record SVBN01000078.1, read on the forward strand.
GAATACAGATAAAGAAATACGGAATAGAATCCGGTATGCGCCATTTTCTCTTCCACATCCGTTTCACTGCGGAACTGGATCATGAATGATTTTATTTCCTGCGTCCGCTTCGGCATATCCCTCCGCCGCAGCTCTCTCATAACCGGCTGATTTGTAATGTAAAAATAATATACGCCTATGTAATCGGTGAAAGATGCATATCCTTCCCTGCCGTCATGCTCCACAACCGCTTCCGCATGCCATATGAGCTGACCCCACTGATTTCTTTTCCCTGAAACAGTCACTTTCCGGAGTATATTTGCCATTCTGTATTCCTCACGGCTTACACCAGCAGACTGTTCTTCCGGTACCATTCCGGCACCTGATCGGAATCCTTGAAGAAATCAGTCTTTCTGATGAGGACTGTGATTGCCAGTATCTGCTTCAGGCATACTTTCCTGTATGTGCTCTTCAGGGCATGTTCCATGTCCATGATCTCTCCGTCCTTCCGGACTTCCGCAAGCTTTTCTTCCGCTTCCTCAGAGATCTCCTGCAGGAGTCCATGGACAGATGTCCTGTTTGCTTCAAACAGGATCTCTTCCGGTTTATCCGAAGTCCATGATGCTTCCAGATACACTGTCTTCATGTGCTCTATCAATACGGCTTCCGCACTGACCCTGAGCACCTCATCTGTTTCTACCGTATCAGTATGACCGTACAGTACGGTAAATCCGGGATATAGCGCCTCCGCATCCGGATACAGGATCTTCCGGGGATTCTCCGCAAACGGCGTCAGATCCATCTCATCCGTATCCTTCCCGAGATCTTCCATATACTCCAATACTTCCTGATCTTCCAGATCCTTCCCCAGCTCCCGCAGGGAATTCAGATACAGCCAGGCGGAATAATATGGTGACTCCGTCATTCCTTCTTCATTCCGGTACTGATCCGCAATCCCGGTCTGATGGAATTCCTCCATCAGATCTTCCGGAATCTCTTTCCCTTTCATGTGATACTCCAGTACCGGTATCGTGGTAACAAAACATCCGGCAGTCTCAAATAAATATGCAATGGACGCATATACTTCCCTGCCATCATGTTCCACCAGCATTTCCGCATTCCAGAAGCCAAGATCAAACTGTTCCCCGGTTCCCGCAACCATAACTTTCCTGATGATATTTGCCATGCTCTCTGCCTCCGGTCCTTATCTTCTGCCGTGATACTTGGTGATCGGGGTGGGTTTAGCGCCCCGATACCACCCTGGATAATCCGCACGGGACTTTGCGAATGCTTCAAAATACTCCGCTTCCTTCAGCTCCCCGGCCAGATCCCTGATCATGTAGGAAAATACTTTCCCGTATTTTCCCTGCATGGCTATATGCATGTTCTGATAAGGCGTGCCGTGCATCCGGATGTTTTTAATCTCCTCAGCTTTCTTCTGCCGCTCAAAGACAAGGGCATCATGGATGGACGCTGTATTCTTTTCACAGCTGATCCATTTCGGACGGGCTGTCTCCCAGATCACTTCCAGATAGAACACCTGCCCGACGCCGTCATCATCCACAACAGCTTCCATATAGATGGCCTGGGGATTATCGGAGTCTTCCTCATCCAGCCGGATATCCAGAATGACATAGCCGGGATACTCTTCACCGCATACCTCTTTTGTCAAAGCCATATCGTATGGTATATATTCAGGTTTCTTATATTTCTTCATTTTGCAAATACTCTCTATTTTCTAAATATATGTATACAGTGTAACAAATTATTTATAAAATTACAGAGCTTGCAAAAGAAATCATGATATTTTTTTACAAATCCAGATGATATTTCTCAAGCCTCCGGATCAGCCGCTCCGCCTCCTTTGTCTTTCCGGTCTGCCGGTACAGCTTCAAGAGCCCCTGTGCATAGTGCTGCAATGCGGAAATCACACTTGGATGGACATGATCGCTGCGCTCAATCAGGTCCTCCGCCAGTTCGATTGCCCTGCCGTAATAAATGATCGCTTCTTCATTTTCAAACTTATTCCATAATACCCAGGCGTAATTGTTGTAAAAGCTCATGACCGTACGGATCAGCCCGCTCTGTTCCAGATGATACCGCCGCACAATCCGCTCTCCCTTTTCGTAATAAACAATCGCTTCCTCCGAACGCTCTTCCTCATCCAGAAGATATGCATAATCGGTATATGCAGGAAACAGGATCTCCTGTGCTTCAAAGAAACCGCTGTCCCTTTCCAAAAGCTCAATGATCTCCAGATCATCCTGCATCGCAGCTTTCATGTCCCCGGCATCCCGTGCATCGGCAGCGCGCATGCGCAGTGCCTGTGCGTAAGCCTGCACGGCGCTGTTCATGTTATCTTCTTTCTCCAGTGCACGATACAGCCGCTCCCGGCAATCAAGGATTCTTGCCTGATACACTTCCGCCTCTTCCTCCCGCTCCAGCATGTTCAGACATACGGCAATCTTATCCAGCGTGGTCACAATCACGGCCGTCTCATCCGTACCGAACTCCTGCTCCATCATCTCCGCTTTCTCCAAAAGCTCCAGATGATCGCTTAAGGCTTTGTCATACTGCCGGTTCAGGAATGCCCAGGCAGCCGTTCTGGCGGTTGTTTCCATCTTTTCTTTCCGGATCGTCTTCTCATCGATCTTCAGAAGATCCCCGGCTGCCTGCTTCATCCTCTCATGCATCTCCGTCCGCAGCGCATCCAGCAGGAACCGTTCCCTGAGGGGCACTTCCGACAGATCATCCGCTGCTTTGAAATAGCATTCCGGTTCTTCCCTTTCCCCGAATACATAGGGATACAGCTCCCCCAGCTCCATATGCATATACAGGCTTTCATGGGAGGCGCTGTACACGACATGATCCGCTTCTTCCCTGACCTGGAAATACTGATGTCTCGCCGGTTCGGCCTGATCATACATCTCCGCATACATGCAGGGCTTCCCGCCGGCAATGCGGAGATTGCAGCGCATCCGGTAATTGGCCGTATCATCCAGATGCGACAATACTTCTTTTACCTTTTCATCCGTCATCCGGTCAATCTCCAGGAAGAAGCGGAAGAATTCCGAATCGGACGCATCCTCCAGTTCGTCATAGATCTCCAGATTATCCCAGGGATCTCCGTTTTCATCCGTTTCCACGTCTTTTCCTTCACTGTACGCCTTCATCTTCCGGAAGTTCTCTTCGTCGGTGACGGATAAGGCGGAAAACTCCGGGGAATAGTATCCCTGAACATGAAACCGGGCTCCGCTTTCATCTTCAACGATCATATTCGCCCCGTAGATATAATCAAACGGCGCATTGCCGCAATGCTCCGCAAATACCTCCCGGTCTATCTCCCGGTAATGTTTTCCGGTCCTGCTCATCTGCGGCGCTTTTTCCGGCAGCGGGAAGCTGAAGCTTTGCACATATTGTTCCATATCCCTGCTTACTCTTAACAAAGGATATCCAGTCCGCTCCAGCCACTCATTCGTACGGTAGACGCCTCTTGACTCCGAGATGCATGTCATGAGGACATGTTCCCGGATATCCCTGTCGCTCAACAGTGGCATGCGGCTGATCTGCAATGCATGCTGGGTCTCTGAGAGACTCATGCCGATGGCAAGGCAGATCGCAATGATATAATCGCGTTCCGCCGTCTTCTTGGATCCGTTCAGCACCTTATACAGATAATCCTGGGAAATGCCGGTTGCCCTGGCGACATCCGTCCGCTTCATATGGTATTTCTTCAGCATCTCCTGCATGAAATCCACGAACACAAAGCTGTATGCTTTCTTCTCTTTCTTCAGGACTTCTTCGATCACTTCCTGCGGCATTCCGTTCTTCAGCATGCGGATCACATCTTCGTTTGAATGGGATGACATTATGTACCTCTCTTCTTTCTCATGGAAATCATACTGAAATGATGAAATGAATCGTGGACCCCGCGGGTCCTGTTTCCTGCATCGCTGTGCTTCCGGAAACACATGCAGCCGCAGATTCTGCGGCTGATATGTTTGCATCTCTTTTTTCACGCTTAAATTATCTCCGGCAGAAAATGCAAAAAACATGCCATCGTGCACACCCGGCAGCCCTGCTGTTACTGTTCACACGGTAGAAAAAAGTTTTCCACAAAAATGAAGATGATTCGGATCTCATTTTGAAGAAATAGAATCAAAAAACAATGTAAAAGTACGGGTTTGAATCCGGTAGCCTGTGGATAAC